>CBIHNH010000010.1:0-21820 GCA_966211425.1 uncultured bacterium | reverse complement strand
AATCTCAACTGGTACGCAAGATCCTCATAGAACTGCGACCGGCGATCATGGGGCTCCCCGAAACATTACCGCCAGAAGTCGTTGCTTCGGAAAAACTATTATCTCGGAGTGAAGCGATCCTTGCGATGCATTTTCCGGCGAGTTTTGAGCAGCTCCTGGCCGCTCGTGAACGACTCGGTTTCGAAGAGATTTTTGCTCTCATGGCCGCAAGTTACCTAAACAAACAGGACAACGCTGCGCTCGAAAGTCATGCGATCGAGTTCAATGCTGCGGACGCACGGGGTTTTGTTGAAAGATTGCCATTTCAGCTGACCACTGCCCAGCGAGTGGCGGCTTGGGAGAGCATCCAAAACCTGGAGCGTGGTGAGCCGATGAATCGCTTACTGCAAGGCGATGTCGGATCTGGAAAAACTGTTGTTGCCGGCCTCGTTTCGTATATCGCTGCGCGCGCAGGGTTTCAGACAGCATTTATGGCGCCAACCGAACTACTCGCGACCCAGCACGCCTCGACGCTCATAGGGTTGCTTGAGCCGTTTGGGATGCGCGTCGGTTTGCTTGTCGGATCGGTCAAGGCCGCGCAGCGAAAGCCGCTTCTTGAAGCCATAGCTAACGGCCAGTGTGATGTCGTGATCGGCACGCACGCTCTGTTTCAGGACGCCGTCACATTTAAGCGTCTTGGCTTCGTTGTCATTGATGAACAGCACCGATTCGGTGTCGAGCAGCGGCAACGGTTACTTGCCAAGAGCCACAAGATGCCTCATCTGCTAGCTATGACAGCAACCCCGATACCGCGCAGCCTACAGCTCACGGTGTACGGTGAGTTGGATATATCTATCCTGAACGAGAAACCAGGAGGCCGCAAAGATATCGCTACCTCTATCGTGTCGCCGAATTCTCGGAGACAAATGTATGACAAGGTCGAACTCGAGCTCCAGGCGGGTCGCCAAGCCTATGTCATCTGTCCACGTATCGATGAGGGTGATGACGAACAGGCTAGCGTAACGGCCGAGGTGAAGCGTCTCAAACAAGCGATCTTCAAAGACAAACGCATCGGCATGTTGCATGGCAAGCTATCGGCCGAGGAAAAAGACACGGTTATGCGAGCATTCGCCGCTGGCGATATCGACATCCTCGTCAGCACGACCGTTGTAGAGGTAGGTGTCGACGTCCCGAACGCTACGGTGATCATCATCGAAGGCGCGGATCGTTTTGGGCTGGCACAGCTTCATCAGCTCCGTGGTCGAGTTGGCCGCAGCGACCTGCAGAGTTACTGCTACCTGGTGCCGAGCACGAGCGCGAAACCCTCTGCGAGGCTACGCGAGCTGGAAAAGAGTAACGATGGGTTTTACCTTGCCGAGCGCGACCTCGAACTTCGCGGGCCGGGTGAGATTTACGGACGCGCTCAGTCTGGTGCGCTCAACCTTGCTGTCGCTAATATCGCCGATATGAAACAGCTAAAACGGGCTCAGAAATCAGCTACCCACTGGCTCGATGCTGGGGGCGACCTGTTACAATATGAGCAGTTAAAACGGGAAGTCGAGCGTTATCGCCGGCTAACCACATTGAATTAAACTAACACTATGTACTCAGGAACAACGCTCAGGACATCATCAGGTGACTTACTCGGCGCCCACCAGCGCATTGATCGTATTGCTCGTCGTCACTTAACGAAAGTACTGCCAAAAAAAGCATATTTTCCGGAGGCGCGGCAGATAGTTCGTTTTGAAGGTCGTGATGGTCCGGATGGCATCAAACGAAAGAGCCCGGCGCGCGATGAGCCGTGGCATTACATCGATCCGACCGATCATACCGACACGGCACTTATTCAGCTTATCGAGGACCACATGGTTAATCTCGAGCGAGCACTGAGAAAGCGCGATGAAGTTCGGGCAGCCTTTGAGGCCGCTTGGCTCGCACACGCCATCGTGGACGGTTTGACCCCTGCGCATCATTTTCCGCTCGAGGCGAAGCTCGAGGAGTTACGTGGCGAAGGTCTGGAGACACGAACAACTTTCAAGCAGAAGGTCGTAATGCCCGGTAGTTCGCGCCGTCACAAGGTTCGCAATAACTGGGAGTTCTGGGGTGCTAAAGGCGTCATGACGACGCACTTTATGTTTGAGCTCGGTTTTGCGACCACGCTTGCGTCGCTAAAGGTCACGAAAGCACTTCCGACAAAAAACGAACTCATCCGCGTCAAAAAGGAAGGAATCGGTCCGATATTCCTTGAGGCTGTTCATCACATTCATGCCCTCAAGATGTACGAAACGTTTCACGCCAAGGGCTGGAGCCGAGCATTAGCTCGTCAGACTCGGCTAGAGCTTGCACCTGTCATAGTCCGCTGCGTTACACTCGCGTGGTATGCGGCAAGCTTGCAGGCTGAACTGCGTCGCAAGGGCGGCCGGCCATGAGGGTACGGCTAATCGCCGGTACATACGGTGGGCGTTTTCTCGATGCGCCAGATACAACAAGGACTCATCCGATGGGTGAGCGCATGCGAGCGGCGATGTTTAACATACTCGGCGAGTTCGACGGCAAAGTCGTGCTTGATGCATTCGCAGGAACCGGTGCGCTTGGGCTCGAAGCTTTGAGTCGTGGCGCGGACATGGCGACGTTTGTCGAACGGGACAGGATAGCCCAAAAAGTTATCGGGAATAACATCAAACTGCTCGGAGTGGCAGGCCGTACCAAGCTGATAAAAGCCTCGGTCGCGAGCTGGTCCGGGACGGCTGCGCCAGCACAGTTCGACGTTATTTTTGCCGACCCGCCGTATCACGATCTGCAATTATCCACAGTTTCACGGCTCGCAAACTATTTAAAACCCAAAGGGCTTATGATATTATCACATCCAGGTAGGGAGTCAGCGCCGACCGTTAATGGAGTTGTTGTGGTGGACAATCGTAGTTACGGAGACGCGGCGCTGGCGTTCTACCAACTAGAGGAAACTGCCTAAACTAGGCAGTTTTTTGATTTTCGCAGTATTCCTGTACAGTAGAGATATGAATATGGTCATACTTACTTCTCACATCGTCATCGCCTCAATAATGACGCTCGCGACGGTGGGCGTATTTGCGGCAGCGTATAGCCGCCGGGAAACCAAGGCATACCTCGTGATGCTCACGAGTTTTGCGGCTACAGTAGTCAGTGGTATTGCGTTACTGTTCGTATCAGCTGGCGGTCTCGGTCGTTTCTGCGCCATGATGAGTATGTTCACGCTGATGACGATCGCTGCGGGCCAGTATTATCGCGTCCGCGTGCTCGCGAACTCTTCTCTTTAAGAACCGCCGATTACTTGATACAATAAGGCGTACCAAATTTTCCGTGCACTTGGTTGCGTGCGGTGTATATATGCGCGAGTGGTGGCTGCGTGAAACGTAAGTATTCGTAGACACGCCGCGTGCGGTGTATATATGCGCGAGTGGTGGAATTGGTAGACACGCATGCCTTAGGAGCATGTGCCTTCGGGCGTGGAGGTTCAAGTCCTCTCTCGCGCACCAAAACAAAGTCCGGTCTTCTGACCGGTTTTTGTTTTGGTATGTATGAGAAGACTCGGCCCCCATGCACGAGCTTTTGCAAAGCAAAAGGGGCGTGGATGGTCGCGTAACGCAGCGAAAACAGAAAAGCGCGAAGCATTTTTCTGTCGAGCAAGCGGAGGAGCGGAACGAAGTGGAGCGATAGTCCTTTGTGCAGCACCAAATTTAATGCTTGATGGCGTAGCGATATCATCTCTTATTTTCAATCTATACCGATGTGTCGAGAGCAGGTTCGATGGGCGTCCTATTGTGGAGGGAGCTTGAGACGATACTGTATCCTTCGAAAAACGCAGCGAGAGCTGCCGCGTCATGCGGATCCTCATGGGGTTCGAGTTGTATATCTTCCAGGTGTTTCATAGCGGCTTCGATAGTAGTGAGTTGCTGATGGCGGTAGGCCTCTTCGCTTAGATAGCGGTTTTGCGGCTGTACGGCGAAATACGCCGCAAACACGTGCTGCATATCCGTGACATAGCCGACACAGCCTTCCTGGTGGGCAATCAGTGCGTAGCCCGCGCCGAGCTGCATAGACTCGCGCGCGTGATGGCAGTAGTCATCTTCTGGTAGCTCGCCAATACGCTCCATGAGCACAGTTTCGATAGTCAAGCACTGACGTAGCTCAGTCCGAGCGTCAAAGTAGCGGTTACAAAGCTCGTGTGGTTTCAGATATTCCATATGATACTACTGGTGGTTTAGTCCATCTTACACACGCGACCAGTGTCGTACAATAGAATCAGATGGATACCCGGAACGTACTCGATGAGTTTAAAGACCTGCCGCACGATGAGATCATCAAGAGTCTTGACGCCCGCGGCGCGCGACTGGAAATCGCGATCGAAAATACGCTTCGGGACTTTAACATGGGCACAATCGTGCGCAGTGCGAATGCATTTGGCGTCCGTACCGTACACGTTATCGGTCGGCGACAGTGGAACAAGCGCGGCGCAATGAAAACCGACGCTTACCTCGATATAAAATACTATGCATCACCTGCAGAGTTCAGCTCTCAGATGCAACAGAGGGGAAAAGTTGTAAAAGCCTTAGAAAATAACGTCAGCTCCGTTACGATCTACGGTGCAGAACTGCCTGATAACCTGGTTTTTGTTTTTGGGCAGGAGGGTTCGGGCATCTCCGCTGAGCTGCTTGCTGTATGCGACGAAGCTGTTTCTATCCCACAGCTTGGTTCTACCCGTTCGCTCAACGTTGGGGTGGCGGCAGGTATCGCTATGTTCGAATGGGCGCGTCGTCACACTACTGATTCGTAACTGTACTCTGGTATACTGCTTATCAATATGGCACACCTCTCAACCAACCCGTACAAAGGCACCCGAGACTACTATCCCGAAGACAAGCGCGTCCAGAACTATATCTTTTCAACATGGCGGCGAGTTGCCGAAAGCTACGGCTATCAGGAATACAGTACGCCACTTCTCGAACCACTAGAGCTTTACGCGGCGAAGACGGGACAAGAGATCGTCAGTGAGCAAACCTACACGTTTACCGATCGTGGTGACCGAACGGTTGCGATTCGTCCGGAGATGACGCCGTCAGTATCGCGAATGATCGCGGGACGACGTCAAGAGACTGGGTATCCAGCGCGGTGGTACTCGATCGCGAACTTTATGCGCTATGAACGGCCACAACGGGGGCGAGAGCGCGAGTTCTGGCAGCTAAACGTCGATATTTTTGGGGTCGCGGGAACGCCCGCTGACGTCGAGACTATCCAGTTAGCCCACTCGATCATGAAAGCATTTGGCGCAACCGAAAAGATGTATACCATACGTATCAATGATCGTGAGCTTATCGAAGCCATGATGCGTGATTACTTGGGTTTGAGCACGGTGCAGGCTGAACTGATGATCAAGCTGTTCGACCGCAAAGGCAAGATCCCGCATGAGGCGTTTCGTGACCAAGCGGTCGATATCTTTGGAGCCGATCGTGCGCCAGATGGCCTCAAAAAGATCGCGAAGCTTATCAGTTCAAACAATATCGACACCTTGCCGAATGAGCTGGCCGAACTTGAGCCGGTTAAGCGGCTTCAGGATTTGTTCCATGCTATACACGGCGCTGGCGTTCGAAACGCGATTTTTGACATCACCCTTATGCGCGGATTTGACTACTATACGGGTATGGTTTTTGAGGTATTCGACAATCATCCTGAGAACAACCGGGCAATGTTCGGCGGCGGCCGCTACGACGGTCTCGTTTCTCTCTTTGGTGCTGAGCCGGTACCGACTGTTGGTTTTGCGCCGGGCGGTACGACTATGGAAGTATTTCTTCGCTCACACGAGCTGCTGCCTGAACTGAGCTCGACGACCGATATTTACATGATTGTGCTCGGCGAAGCCGAACGAGGCGCCCAAAAGCTTGCTCGCGAGCTCCGTGAAGAAGGAATCAATGTCGCCGTTGATATCACTGGCCGCAAGCTTGACCGACAGATAAAGGCGGCGGTAAAGATGAAAGTGCCGTACTTGCTCTTTGTGGGTGAAAAAGAGATTGCGGATGAAATCTATCGCCTCAAAGACGTAAAGCACGAGCGTGAGCACGAACTTTCGTTTGAACGTATTGTTACGACCGTTGAAGACTACCGCGGCAAGAACCGCGACGACCTGTAGGGGGGGGTCGCATTAGCTGTCTGTATCTGTTAAGATAGACAGTTATGAAACATACCCTCAAGAAAACCTCCGACACCCAAGTTCACCTCAGCGTTGAACTCGATAAGACCGATCTTGCGACCGCTAAACGCGCCGCAGTCCAAGAGCTCTCTAAAACCGTTAAAGTACAAGGCTTCCGTGAAGGCAAGGTTCCTGCAAACGTTGCAGAGAAAAATATCGACCCTCTCGCGCTCGCAAACGCTACGACTGAAAATGCGATCAATATTGCCGTCAACGACATTGCTATCGCCGAAGAGCTGCGCATCCTTGACCGACCGCAGGTTGACTTGGGGGACTTTCAGCCGTATGACGTTCTGACCTTTGAAGCGACCATCGATATCGTCCCCGATGTCACGCTCGGTGACTATAAAAAGTTGAAAGCGAAAAAAGAAGCGGTAGACGTGAGTGATGCCGAAGTCGATGAAGTCGTCGAACGTATGCGTACGCAACTCGCTGAAAAGAAAACCGTTAAACGTGCGGCGGCAAATGACGATGAAGTCCGTATCGATTTCATCGGCAAGAAAAACGGTGAAGCGTTTGATGGCGGCACCGCCAAAGACTACGATCTCGTACTTGGCTCAAACAGCTTTATCCCGGGCTTTGAAGAGGCGATCGTCGGCCACAAGGTCGGTGAGACATTCGACGTTCCACTGACATTCCCTGAAGATTACCACGCCGAACATCTCAAAGGCGCCGAGGTTGTATTTGAGGTTACCCTGAATGATATCAAGGAAGTTGTGTTACCTGAAGTCGATGATGCGTTTGCCGTAAAAGTCGGTCCGTTCAAGACCGTCGAAGGTATGCGCGAAGACATCCGCGCCGAACTGATGCAGCAAAAGGAAAAGACCATTGAGGACAAGTACAAAGACGATCTCGTCGGTGAACTCGTTGCGGTCAGCACTGTTCCTATGCCGCAGCTACTAGTTGATGACCAGATACGTCAGATCGAGCAGGATGCTATGCAGAACCTCATGTACCGCGGCATGAGCCCAGACCAATACATCGCTCAGATGGGCTACAAAGACCACGACGAGTGGCATGACAAAGAGTTCCGTGTCGCTGCCGAGCGCCGCGTCCAAGCCGGTCTCGCTCTCGCTGAACTGAGCAAGGCTGAAAACATCGAAGTCACAAAGGACGAACTCGATGCACGCCACGCCCAGATGCTAGAGCAATACCCGACTATGAAGGACCAACTCGACTCTCCAGAAGCTCGCCGCGATATGGCAAACCGTGTCATCACCGAAAAGACCGTCGATCGTTTAGTCGAACTCAATTCTTAGGAAGAGTCAGGATTATGGCGCAGACCGTCTATACGCTGAAGCTGGTCAAGCATACAGGTATTCTCGTTGCTTGGACAAACAGCAAGGTTATCGCCCAAGGCGACGCTGAACGGGTTCGTGCAGCTTACCGCGCGGTACTTCGCCATAATCTCCTGTTTGGTTGGTGGTCGCCCGCATCCTTTGCCTTCGTGAACCTGTATGTACTATTCCAGAACCGCCGCGCTCGCCTGAAACTAGAAGAGCTGATACGTGCCAACGAAGGCACAGTTATTGCGTAGGTATTGTCAGATCGTGAGAAAGGTCGTATTGTTATCCTACTCCGTGCGCAGAAGTGAGGAGTGAGGATGAGCGAACAAACACGAGGTTTCGTTAAGAGTGTGTGGTTTGGCACAGCACTGATGGCAATCGTGATGGCGGCGGCGTATGTCGCTTCAAGCTCTGCTGGCGAGCAACCGGAAACAATGACAGTCACTTACGTTGGCGTCACACTCATTGTTCCCGTTTTCGGACTATTCATATACCTATCTAACTATTGGCGGCGCGATCGTCACCAAAGATGAACTCTGCGCACGGAGTATAAGCCCCAGCCGACACACAAATAGGAGTGATCCTGATGGCAATTTTCAGGAAGGTCAAGGTCATCGCAGCCACCCTCCTCAGAAAGGTGAGTGATGCGTTCGACCCCAGCAGTTCTTTGCCGTGAGCGGCACGGAACTACCGAGAACTACGCTCCAAGGCTGGGGCGTAGTTTCTTTTTGGCACTCTCACTTGACGAGTGCTAATTTATTTTCTAAACTAGTAGTACTATGACGAAGCCACAGAGTTACCTAGTACCGACGGTTATCGAAAAGAGCTACGACGGGGAGCGGGCGTTTGATATTTACTCACGCCTTCTGAAAGAACGCATCATTTTCCTCGGTGAGGACGTCAACGAGCACACGGCGAACATCGTCGTCGCGCAACTCCTCCACCTCGCATACGAAGACCCAAACAAGGATATCGCGCTCTATATCAACAGCCCTGGCGGCAGCGTTTACGATGGCATGGCGATCTATGACACGATGCAGTTCATCAAGCCGGATGTTGCGACCTATGGTATTGGTCTCCAGGCCAGCATGGGCGCATTTCTGCTTAGCTCTGGAGCAAAAGGCAAGCGTCACCTGCTTCCGAGCTCACGAGTGATGATCCACCAACCAAGCGCCGGCACGCAGGGCAAGGTGAGTGACATGGAAATTACGCTTCGTGAAAGCATTTTCCTAAAGAAATACCTGAACGAGATCCTGGCCAAAAACACCGGTCAAAAACTCGCAAAGATTGAAAAGGACGTCGATCGCGACTACTGGATGGGTGCAAAAGAGGCCGTTGACTATGGTCTAGCCGACAAGGTGATCACGAAGGTTTAAAGGGTCGCAACCGACCGGTTGGACGGACTAAGTAAATTCTCCGTCCAACCTATTGACTAAAGCGGTCTGGAAGCGCATAATAAGGGGTAATGAAGATCGTATAAGCTGGGTCAGTTTGCACGCACGCTATTTGGCGGGCGTTTTTGCGTGTTGAGACCCTACGCTTAAGAGTGAGACTTCGGCGTCGTCATCACTATCAACCAAATTATCTGCGAGGAGTGTCAGTTTATGGCCAAAACTGCAACTGCGAAGCAAAAGCGAGTCTATTTCAGCGAGGATAAGTCTGCGCTTGAGCTTCCAAACCTTATTAGTCACCAGCTCGACTCTTGGAAAGAGTTCGTCGAGACTGGTCTCGGTGAGATTTTTGCCGAGATTAACCCAATCGATGATTACACCGGGCAAAAGCTCGAGCTTCGATTTAAGGACTACCACTTTGAAAACCCGAAGGTTTCCGAAGTCGACGCCCGCGAAAACAACATCAGTTACGACGCGCCGCTCAAGGCTGTCGTTGAGCTGACGAATAAAGTCACCGGTGAAGTCAAAGAGCAGGAAATCTACCTCGGCGACTACCCATGGATGACCGAGCGCGGCACCTTCGTTATCAACGGTGCTGAGCGTGTCGTCGTATCTCAATTGATCCGCTCAAGCGGTATCTTCTTTACGGCTGATAACCACGGTGGTCGCAACAACTACGGTGCGAAGCTCATTCCAGGCCGTGGTGCATGGCTCGAGTTCGAGACCGCCGCGAACGGCGCTATCTATGTAAAGATCGACCGCCGTCGCAAGATTGCGGTTACGACGCTGCTTCGTGCCCTTGGCTACCCTGGCAACAACGCGATAAAGGAACTCTTCAAAGACGTCGACACTGGCGAAACGAGCTACATCGACGCAACGATCGAAAAAGACCCTTCAAAGGGAACTAACGAAGCGTTGATCGAAGTATACCGCCGTCTCCGTCCGGGCGACCTCGCAACCGTCGATAACGCAAAGCAGATGATCGAACGCATGTTCTTTGACTTCAAGCGTTTCGACCTCAGCCGCGTTGGTCGTTACAAGATGAACCAACGCCTCGGTTTCAATGTTCCGAATACTACCGAAAACCGTGTCATGCGACTCGAAGACCTGATTGGGATCATCAGCGAGATTATCCGTTTGAACAACACCCAAGAAGCACCTGATGATATCGATGCGCTGTCTAACCGCCGCATCAAACTCGTCGGTGAGCTCGTTGCCCGACAGTTCCGTATCGGTATGCTCCGCATGGACCGCAACGCCAAAGACCGCATGAGTGTGAGCGACATCGAAACTGTTACTCCAGGCCAACTCATCAACGCCCGCCCAGTCGTTGCTGCCGTCCGTGAATTCTTCGCGAGCTCACAGCTCTCACAGTTCATGGATCAGACCAACCCCCTCTCAGAGCTTTCACACAAACGCCGCCTCAGCTCAATGGGCCCTGGTGGTCTCTCTCGTGAACGCGCCGGACTCGAAGTTCGTGATGCGCACCCGACTCACTACGGTCGAGTAGACATCATCGAGACACCAGAAGGCGCCAACATCGGCCTCGTGCTCAACATGGCAAGCTATGCACGCGTCAACGAATACGGCTTCCTCGAAGCTCCATATGTTCGCGTCAAAGACGGCAAAGTTACGAAAGACATCGTCTACATGGACGCAGCCCAAGAAGCAAAAGAAACCATCGCTGATGCCAGCAATGAAACCGATGCCAAGGGTGTATTCGTCGAAGAACGCGTCAGCGCTCGCAAGCACCTAGCACCAGGTGAAGTTGATGCTAGTGAAGTAACCTTCATGGACGCAAGCCGTATGCATGTCATCGGTACAACTGCTGCACTCGTCCCATTTGTTGAAAAGAACCGTATTGACCGAAACCTTACTGGTTCTAACATGCAACGTCAGGCCGTCCCACTCGTGAAGACTACTAGCCCTGTCGTCGGTACCGGCGTCGAAGGCGATATCGCCCGCAACACCTCGCAGCTTATCGTCGCTGATGGCGATGGTGAGATCATCCGCGCAGACGGAGATGCTGTCGAGGTCAAATATGGTTCGAAAGATGTTCGTACCTACGAGCTCGTTCACTTCCAACAGAGCAACGACGACCGTTCGATCAACCAGCGCGTCGTAGTCTCTCGTGGTGACAAGGTTAAAAAGGGCGATATCCTCATCGAGGGTGCCAGCATCTCTGATGGTGAACTCGCACTCGGTCGCGACCTCCTCGTTGCCTTTATGCCATGGGGTGGTTACAACATGGATGACTCGATTATTCTATCGAGCCGGCTCGTCCGAGATGATGAGCTAACCAGTATCAACATCAAAGACTACATGGTTGAAGTTCGTGAAACCAAGCTTGGTCCAGAAATTGTTACGCGCGACATCCCGAATGTATCCGAAGAATCACTTCGCCACCTCGACGAAAACGGTATTGTCCGTGTCGGTGCTGAAGTGAAAGCTGGTGATGTCCTGGTTGGAAAGATTACGCCAAAAGGTGAGCAGGAGCTCAGTTCAGAAGAACGACTTCTCCGCGCCATCTTCGGTGAAAAAGCCAAGGATGTCCGTGACACCTCACAGCGCATGGGTCACAGCAACACCGGTAAGGTTGTTGGCGTTAAGATCTTTAGCCGTGAGCACGGTCACGAACTCAAAGCCGGTGTGCTTATGCAGGTCCAAATCTTTGTCGCACAGCTCCGCAAGGTCTCTGTTGGTGACAAGCTGGCCGGTCGTCACGGTAACAAGGGTGTCGTCGCTCGTATCCTTCCTGAGGCTGACATGCCGTTCATGGAAGACGGTACGCCTGTTGACGTGATCCTGAACCCACTCGGTGTCCCGAGCCGTATGAACCTCGGGCAGTTGTTCGAGACCCACCTCGGTATGGCGGCGCGTGCACTTGGCTACAAGGTTGCGACCCCACCATTCAACGGAGTAACGAACGAAAAGATTAAGTCTGAGCTTACACGCGCAGGTCTACCCGAAGACGGCAAAGTTCAACTCTTTGATGGTCGCACCGGTGACTCATTCAAGGAACGTACTACTGTCGGCTCTATGTACATCATCAAGCTACACCACATGATCGCGGACAAGATCCATGCCCGATCTATTGGTCCATACACGATGGTTACCCAGCAGCCGCTTGGTGGTAAAGCGCAAAACGGTGGTCAGCGCTTCGGTGAGATGGAAGTCTGGGCGCTCGAGGCATATGGTGCCGCGACAACGCTTCAGGAAATGCTCACCATCAAGTCTGACGATGTCTACGGACGTGCCAAAGCCTACGAAGCCATCATCAAGAACGAGCCGATCACCGGTCCGAAGATTCCAGAGTCATTTAACGTCCTCGTCAAAGAACTCCAGGGCCTCGGTCTCCGTGTTGATCTGGTTGACGAGTCTGAAGACGCGATTGTTGACGCCGAACAGATTCTCGTTGGTGATATCGAAGCAGAAACCTCAACCTCAACAACCACTGATCAATACGAAACGACTGTCGGCGACGAAGCTGATGAGCTCGGTGCGATCGATCTCGGTGAGGGTATGAGTATTGAAACCGCTGATGAATTCAAAGATGAAACTGAGAAGGAGGAGCTCTAAATGAGTCGTCTCGTAACCGACACTAGCATTGCTGACTTTGATGCAGTGCGCCTGGCGGTAGCCAGCGCCGAAGATGTCCTCAAATGGAGCTACGGCGAAGTTACCAAACCAGAAACTATTAACTACCGAACCCAGAAACCTGAGCGTGATGGATTGTTCTGTGAGCGAATCTTTGGCCCTGTCAAAGACATCAACCCGCATGACGCCAAACTCAAAGGTGTTCGTTCACGCGAAGCCGCCGTCGACAAGAACGGTGAGCTCGTAACCCGTAGCATCGTTCGTCGCGAACGCATGGCTCACATCCAGCTTGCCGCTCCGGTTGCACACATCTGGTTTATGCGTGGTGCGCCGTCTGCGATGAGCTTGCTCCTCGGTATCCCAGTTCGTGCGCTCGAACGCGTAGCTTACTTTGCCAGCTACGTTATCCTGAACGTCGAAACCGAAAAGCGTGACCTTATGTTGGCTGACGCCGAAGCAGAACTCGAAGCAGGCCGTATGGCTATCAAGATCCGTTTCGAAAAAGCTGCAGAAGACGAGTCGGCTGATGTTAAGGCACTTGCCGCTGAGCAAACTCGTGAACTCGATGAGCTTAACGAAAGCTACTTGATCAAGAAAACTCAGCTCGAGAGCCTCGTCAAGGGCGCCCTCATTTCTGAGAACGACTACCGTGCGCTTCCAGAAGAGTACGAAGAGCTCGTAAGCGTCGGCATGGGTGGTCTTGCACTCCAGTCACTCCTAAAAGAGATTGATCTTAACAAACTCATTGCTGAGCTGACCGAAGAAGTCGCGACCGCTAAGGGTCAGCGAATGAAGAAGATCATGAAACGACTCAAGGTTCTTGAGGGTATGCAGCGTGCCGGCGTCAAGCCAGAGAGTACCTGTGTCAGCGTTCTACCGGTTATCCCACCGGATCTTCGTCCGATGGTTCAGCTAACCGGTGGCCGTTTTGCGACCAGTGACCTCAACGACCTTTACCGCCGCGTCATCAACCGTAACAACCGTCTCAAGAAACTGATGGATCTCAACGCACCGGAAGTTATCCGCCGCAATGAGATGCGTATGCTCCAAGAAGCCGTTGACGCGTTGATCGACAACTCGGCCGCTCGTGGTGGTCGTGCCGTCTCAGCTACCGGTGGCCGTCGCCGCCTGAAGAGCCTGAGCGACATGCTCAAGGGTAAGCAGGGTCGTTTCCGCCAGAACCTCCTCGGTAAGCGTGTCGACTACTCTGGTCGTTCGGTTATCGTCGCAGGACCTGAGCTCAAGATTCACCAGTGTGGTCTTCCAAAGCAAATGGCGCTCGAGCTGTTCAAACCGTTTGTCATTAGCTGGTTGCTCCGTGGGGAGTACGCTCATAACATCCGTTCAGCAACCCGTCTGATCGACTCTGGCGATAGTATCGTCTGGGACGCACTCGATGAAGTGATCAAAGGCAAGTACGTTCTTCTTAACCGAGCGCCGTCACTTCACCGTCTGTCTATCCAGTCATTCCAGCCAAAGCTTATCGAAGGTAAGGCTATCCAGCTACACCCACTCGTTTGTAAAGGTTTCAACGCCGACTTCGATGGTGACCAGATGGCTGTTCACCTTCCGCTCAGCGACGACGCACAGCGCGAAGCTCGCGAGCTTATGTCTGCTACTAACAACCTCCTGAAGCCTGCCGATGGTTCACCGGTACTTAACATTGCCCAGGACATCATCCTCGGTTGTTACTACCTCACCTATCCAAAGCCTTCAGCACAACGAGATACGGTCAAGGCATACAGTTCTGTCGCGGAAGCGATTATGGGCTTTGAGCACGGGGCAGTCATGCTGCAGTCACCGATTCGTATCTTCGCAAAGGGTGAAATGCGAGAGACAACCCTCGGACGTGTCTTCTTTAACGAAGTTATGCCTGCCGATTTCCCGTATGTCGAAGAAGTTATGAACAAAAAGAACCTCAACCGCGTACTGGCTCGTATCTTTAACGACTACGGCCAAGAACAGACGGCTGTAACAGCTGACGACATCAAAGATCTCAGCCTTGAGTACGCAACTCGCGCAGCTGTTTCGACCGGTATGGACGACTACTTTGATGTTCCTGAGATGGACGACATCATTGCTTCAGGTGATGAGCGCACAGCACTCGTTTCTGAGCAATACGAAAATGGTCTGATCACCGAAGACGAGCGCTACAGCCTCACGGTTGAAACATGGCGCGATATCGACAAAAAGATCGGCGTCGTTCTCGAGGAACGCGTCAAACAAGAAGACACTTCTATCGCTGTGATGGTTGACTCTGGTGCTCGTGGTACGCTCTCAAACATCAAATGGGCGACCGGTATGATCGGTGTCGTCGTTGACGCAACCGGTAACGAGATCGAGCTGCCGATCCGAAGCAGCTTTAAGAAAGGTCTTTCACCACTCGAAGCCTTCGTCGCTACCCGTGGTACCCGTAAAGGTCTGATCGATACCGCCCTAAAGACCGCTGACTCAGGCTACCTGACTCGCCGTCTTGTCGACGTATCACAGGACATCTTTACAATCGAAGAAGAACCGATCGATCCAGGCTTTGCTATCTCACGAAGTGAAACCGAAGACACGATGATTCCGTTTGGTGATCGTCTCTACGGCCGATACGCTGCTGTTGAGATCCCAGGTCACGCCAAGGTTGGTGAGCTAATCACTCGTGACAAGGCAGACGCAATCGATGCAGATGAAAAGATCGTTAAAGCCAACATCATGAGCGTACTCTCAGCGGCTAACCTCCGTGGTATTCCGCGCAAGAGCTACGGTCTCGATATGGCTACCGGTAAACTGATTGCCGAAGCGCAGCCAGTCGGTGTTATCGCCGCCCAATCTGTCGGTGAGCCTGGCACGCAGCTGACACTGAACACCTTCCACTCCGGTGGTGAGGCTGGTGACGACATCACCCAGGGTCTCCCTCGTGTTGATGAGCTCTTTGAGGCTCGTAACCCGAAGGGTCAAGCGTACCTCACCGAAGTTACTGGTTTTGTTCAGGTGTGGGAAGATGGCGACAAGTATGTCGTACAGGTCACCCCTGAGACCGGTAAAGTTGAGCGGATGGCGCTCGGCGGCCAGATCGTCCGCGTAAAGAGTGGAACGGATATCGTCGCTGGTGACGTTCTCGCCTCTAACGACGACGAATCGCTTCCAGTTATCGCGCCATTTGACGGTAAGGTTGAAGTCACAAAGAAAGAACTGGTTATCACGAGCGGTTCATCGGCTCCAGTACGTTACGAAATCCCTGGCTTCAAGCAGCTGCTTGTCGCCGATGGTGATAGCGTTGAGGCTGGTGATCGTTTGACGAGCGGTTCGATCAACCTTCAAGACCTCATGCGTCTTAAGGGTATCGAAGCAACGCAGCGATACATCGTTAACCAGATTCTTCGTATCTACGCAGCACAGGGTGAAAACGTCTCAGGTAAACACCTCGAGATCATCGTTCGCCAGATGTTTAGTCGCGTTACCATTGAAGATCCAGGTGACACGCCGTTCGTCACTGGCGACATCGTCTCAAAGGCGGCCGTTGTTGAGCAAAACCGTCAGTTGACCGAAGAAGGTAAGACGCCAGCACAGTTCACGCAGTTGCTGCTCGGTATCACCAAGGTTTCGATCTGGTCTGACAGCTTCCTCTCAGCAGCATCGTTCCAGGACACGACTCGCGTTCTGATCAACGCTGCCGTAACTGGTCGTATCGACCCACTGTACGGACTCAAGGAAAATGTGATCATTGGTCGCAAGATCCCTGTCGGTACCGGTGTCACTACGACACAGGAATTAGTCAGCGAAGAAATCTAGTACTCGACTGCTCTAATCTAAAACAACCCGTGATATGCGGGTTGTTTTAGATTTAAAAGCATGGTATAAAATAACTAATGCGATGACTGCCCGAAAGGGTGGTCTTTGTCGTTCACGGCAAGACGCAGGTACTTCAAAATCTTCTACCTTTGGGGGCATGAAACAGATGCGTGCAAGAAAATTGAACTCGGGCGAGGTCCGTCTCGACCTGGGTGAGTTTCTGCCGGCTGGCAAGAAATTCTGGTGGTCAAGCGAGGTCGATGACATCGTGCAACAGCTTCGCAATCAGATGCCAGACATGATCGTCAGCGTCTCTCACGAGATCCATGTACGGTCAAGCGTCGGATATCAGGTGCTCCACGTGAAAGTCCAGGACATGAGCGCCAGGAGTCTGCTGGGTAACTACACCAAGCTCATTATCAACGGCATGAACGGACAGAGAGGAGAGTACGGTGAACCAGCCACGGCTTAGGTCGGCAAAGGCCAAAGGACTCAGGGAGCCTCACGAGCTGACTCGCATTATCGGCTGGATGTTCCTCCTGTGGGCGATGTACTTCTTCCTCGTCAGTTTCCACAGCGGCAACAGCATGATTGGAGCCTACTCGGGTTTCGTTCTGGCTGCTGTTTTCTGGGCGACGTCCAGGTATCTGAAGCGCCGATCCATCAAGTCATGACCTGAACCCAGAGAGGAGATTTACCCACAGCCCATCGAAGAGAGTTCGCCGAAGAAGTTTAAACTTCTTTAGGCCCCAGGCTCCTTCGGTGGGCTTTCTTCATGAGAAAATATTGACATATGTAAATATAGATGGTATAATGAGAAATGAACGTACCTTTTACCGTCCATCGCTGATTTTAAAGGAGTAGACATGTCTAAAAAGGGTTCTGCAAAGGAGCCTCAGTATGTCATGGAGAGTAAAACGATCGAACTCATGTTCGACCTGTCAGAGGAGAAGCGAGAGATGCTTTTCGAGCTGACCCGCACTCTCGCGTCGATCCTGGACGTGAATGCGACGCGGAGAATCGTGAGGATCACCTTCAAGAACTTCCACGCCGAAGCTGACAAGAGGGTGGATTTCGACAAGATCCAACATCGCATCCTCACGCTGGGCACCGAAGCTGCCGTTCAATAGGCCTACTGAAGAGAGCTCCCGCCGAGCTCCTTCGGTGGGCTTTCTTCATATCTGGACAAAAGTGTCTTTTTTTGCTATGATTTCAAGTGAGTTTCCTCTCTTGGAGTTATGGGATCACGTGTACACTTCCATAACGTCTAAGGGACATATCTCGCGAGCATGCTGCTCGGCGGGGTGTTATCCGGGAAGCAGCGGCTTATCACCGATGTTATCTCGCTCATCAGTATCAATAAAACCATAGGAGCGCATTTCACATGCCAACTATCAACCAGCTCGTGCGTAAGCCGCGAAAGACTGCTGCGAAGAAGAGTAAATCTCCAGCACTCGGCCGTATCCATAACGCACTGAAGTCTCGTTACCACGACCAAGATGCCCCGCTCAAGCGCGGTGTTTGTATCAAGGTAACGACCAAAACCCCGAAAAAACCTAACTCAGCCCTCCGTAAGGTTGCTCGTGTCCGCCTGACTAATGGTCAGGAAGTGTGGGCTTACATCGGTGGCGAAGGTCACAACCTCCAGGAACACGCCGTTGTGCTCGTTCGTGGTGGTCGTGTACCAGACCTTCCAGGTGTTCGTTACCACATCGTGCGTGGTGCTCTTGACCTCCAAGGCGTGAGCAAGCGCAAGCAGGGTCGTTCTAAGTACGGCGCTAAGAAGGAGGACAAGTAATGCCTCGTAAAGTTACCAAAAGCCTACAGCGACGCCTAAACCCAGACCGCAAATACCAGTCCGTACTGGTTCAGCGCCTGATCAACAAGAGTATGCTCGACGGCAAGAAGCTTCTTGCTGAACGCCAAGTCTACAGTGCACTCGAGATCGCTGCGAAGAAACTTAAGTCCGAAGATCCACTCGAAGTTTTTGAAAAAGCGCTCAAAAACATCCTGCCAAACTTTGAGGTCAAGTCTCGCCGTGTCGGTGGTGCGAACTACCAGATTCCATTCCCGATCCAGGGCCACCGCCAGAACCACTACGCCTACATGTGGCTCGTCCAAGCCGCTCGTGCCCGCAAGGGTATGCCATACGATGCCCGCCTTGCGGCCGAGATCGTCGACGCTTACAACGAAGCTGGCGCTGCCTTCAAAAAGAAGGAAGACACCCATAAGATGGCTGAAGCAAACCGTGCGTTTGCACACTTCGCAAGAGGTTAAAGCAGCCTGTGCCATACCTAGATATCCATGTTCGCACACCAGACCGTGGCGATATCGTCGCTCGATCTGTGATGGTCGCTGAAACCGAAGACCTTGGAGGCGATGTGCGTGAGATGGTGTTCGGCTCTATACCAGAAGCTACCGACTACACGTTCAGGGAGATTTCTAGGAAAGAAGTAAAGGAGCGAGCGATGCGTGCATACACCTATCGACTTGCGAAAATGGCAATACAGTACACAACTATGCAAACAAATTTTGATAACAAGACGAAAGGGTTTTAATGGCTACTGAAAAGAGTTATCCGCTCGATAAGTACCGTAACATCGGTATTATCGCGCACATTGACGCCGGTAAGACAACGACGACCGAAGGTATCCTGTACCGAACCGGTTTGACACACAAGATTGGTGTCGTTAATGGCGCCGGTGACGGTGCAACCACGGACTGGATGGAGCAGGAAAAAGAGCGAGGTATTACGATCACCTCTGCTGCTGTTACTTGCTTTTGGAAAGACCACAAGATCAACATCATCGACACACCTGGTCACATCGACTTTACGGTTGAGGTTGAACGTTCACTCCGCGTCCTCGACGGTGCGGTAACTGTGTTCGACGGCAAAATGGGCGTTGAAGCCCAGTCTGAAACCGTCTGGCGCCAGGCAAACAAGTACGGTGTGCCACGCATCTGCTTCATCAACAAGATCAACCAAACCGGTGGTGACTTCTGGAAGTCTCTCGAGTCGATCCACAACCGTCTAAGCCGCAACGCTTTCCCGGTTCACATCCCGATAGGTTTTGAAAAGACCATCAACGGTGTCGTTGACCTCATCGATATGAAGGCATACACCTACAGCGACTACGCTGATCACGAGCTTATCCCAGGCGAAATCCCGACTGATATGCTTGAAAAATGTAAGAACGCACGCAGCCTCCTGGTTGAGAACGCCGTCGAAGCTGACGATGAACTGATGATGCGCTTCCTCGAAGAAGGCGAAGACTCAATCTCTCAGGACGAGCTCAAAGCAGCACTTCGCAAGCGAGTCCTTGCTGGTGACTTCTTCCTCGTTAGTGGCGGTGATGGTCGTGGCGTGATTGTCGAGAAGCTTCTCGACATCATGGTCGACTACCTGCCGAGCCCGCTCGATGTTGACGCTATTTGGGGAACCAACCCAAAGACTGGCGATCAGATCGATCGAAAGCCTGCTGACACTGAACCAATGGCTGGTCTGGCGTTCAAGATCGCAACCGATCCATTCGTCGGAAAACTGATCTTTGTCCGCGTGTACTCAGGTGTCCTAAAAGCCGGTTCGTATGTCCTGAACACGACGACTGGCGAGAAGGAACGTGTCGGACGTATCGTCCGTATGCACGCCGACAAACGCGAAGAGATCGACCAGGTTACGGCCGGTGATATTGCTGCAGTTGTCGGGCTAAAGAGTACCTTTACCGGTCATACCCTCTGTGACGTTGCGCACCCGATCGCTCTCGAGAGCATCACGTTCCCAGAACCTCCAGTCGCGATTGCCGTCGAACCAAAGACCAAAGCCGACCAGGAAAAGATGGGTATCGCTCTCCAGCGTCTCGCCGAAGAGGACCCAACCTTCCGCGTTCACACCGACGAAGAAACCATGCAGACGATCATGTCTGGAATGGGTGAGCTTCACCTCGATATCCTTATTGACCGCATGAAGCGCGAGTTCAAGGTTGAGGCAAACATCGGTGAACCTCAAGTTGCATTCCGTGAGACCATTCGCGGCTCTACCGAGGCCCAAGGCAAGCACGCCAAGCAGTCTGGTGGTCGCGGTCAGTATGGTGACGTCTGGGTTCGTTTCGAACCGACCGAATCAGGTGAAGGTTTCGAATTCGTTGATGCAATCAAGGGTGGTGTTGTCCCTCAGGAATACCGCAAGCCAGTCGAAAAGGGTATCGAAGATACGCTCAAGAGTGGTGTGATCGCTGGGTATCCGATGATCGGCGTCAAAGCAACTCTCTACGACGGTAGCTATCACGACGTTGACTCCAGCGAGCTCGCCTTTAACCTTGCCGGTGTTCTTGCCGTCAAGGAAGGCATCCCAAAGGCGAAGCCTGTTATCCTCGAGCCAGTGATGCGCGTCGAAGTTACGACCCCTGAAGACTTCATGGGCGACGTCATCGGCGACCTCAACTCTCGTCGCGGACGCATCGAAGCCATGGAAGACCTCCAGGGCGGTGCCAAGCTCGTGAAAGCCTTCGTACCTCTGATGAGTATGTTCGGCTACACCAGCGACCTGCGCTCTATGAGCCAGGGACGTGCAGCGAGCACTATGGAGCTCTCTCAGTACGAGGAAGTACCGCCAAACGTTGCGCAGGACATTATCGAAAAGCGCAGCAAAAAGTAATACCCTTCGGTCTTACGGCAATAAAGCACCATGTACGCATGGTGCTTTTGCTTGTCAGCTGGGTGTCGACGGCGTACACTCGAGAACATTAGGGGCTATCAGTGCAAGAATTTGATCCAACAAAACGAGAATATATAAACATATCTCCTCTAGAGCGCTTTCATGATGATATGCGTGAGGCGGCGAGTTTTTTTGAGCTGTACGTTGCATTCTCAAGATACTTGAGTGACGAGTTCGGTATACCGGATACAACCGTTACCGAGCTTCTTGCCGATCCAAAACAGCGTATTCACTTGCCTGAACCAGAATTTTTCGAAAGCGATCCAAGGCTCGCGTGCGAAAAGATGCGACTTGCCTTACTGCGAGTTGCACTTCCGCTGGCGGAGAACTTTATCGATGATGATACAGGATTTACAGACTGGACAACCAGGACAGTAGAGGTTGCGATGGATATCGGCCGGTCTGAGCATGAAGTTAACGGGTGTTTGGCTATCGCACGAAGTCATGCGGACACGCCGTTTCGGTGCGCCAGTAGTACGGATTGCCCCGTAGCGTATGCCAAGTTTGCTCTAGTTGCAGATAGTATGTATCTCAATCTTGCGCCACCGGAGTATTACCCTGAATGGCGCGACGCCAAGATCAGCCGAAACCTCGCCAAGCTTGATGTCGCACAGGCGCTAGGCTTGACCGAACAGCGAGAGGACGAAGTGCTTCGAATGAATTACCTGACGGCCTGCCGGGCGCTTGAGACAACCCCAAAAATCAGCGATTAATATCTTTACTTTTCCGTCTCTAACCTCTATAATCTAACCCCATACGTGCTGCGAGAATTTATTCTCATGCACTAAAAATAATTTAACGTAGGAGAACTACATGGCAGATTTTGACCGAAGCAAGCCTCATGTCAACG
>CBIHNH010000009.1:0-25389 GCA_966211425.1 uncultured bacterium | reverse complement strand
ACGTTAAAGATGTCCTCTCCCCAACGGCTGATCAAGTGACTGATACCCTCGTAATGCTTATGAAAATGCAGCTCATCAGGCGCGATCATCTTCATGGCGATGATCTTGAGACCGGCGCGCTCAAAACGAGTGATGATCTCACCGACGAGACCACGCTGGATCGTATCAGGCTTCAAAATGACTAAAGTTTGTTCCATGTGACTCCTCTATGTGTTCAAATTCACCCCTTATTGTACTACGAAGCGAGCGCTATACGAATCTTGTTCGCATAGCCGAGTAAGGACATACTACGGCGCAGCTATTGTACCAGAAGTACCGCGAGGAGTACCGCCGCGAGTCCGAGCCGATAATACCCGAACAACGCAAGTGATCGGGTCTGGAGATAGCGCATCAAGAAACCGATTGCCACAAGCCCGCTGATCAGAGCTGCGAGGTTACCGGTCATCAGAGGCCAGAAGTTATCAAGTAGATACGCTCTGTCACCTTCTTTGATAAGCAGCTTTGTGATAACCCCAAGCATGATAGGGATCGACACCAAAAAGCTGAACTCTGCGGCATCAGCCGCCCTTAGCCCCATCAAGCGTCCAGCGATGATCGTGCTTCCAGAACGTGAAGTACCAGGGATAAGCGCCGCAACTTGGGCGAGACCAATCGTGAGCGCGCGGGAGCGTGGCAGCCTCTCGAGTGCTTTCACCTCAGATAGTTTCGGCAACCGTTCCACCAGGATGAGCAATATACCGACGCCGGCCAGTGTCACCACGACCGTCCAGAGGCTACCGAAAAACGGATGCGACTCTATAAGGTCAGCCATAAAAAAGCCAGCAAGTCCTGCCGGTAGCATAGCGATAACGACGTTGAGCGCTAGCCGGAAATCCTTTTTGACAAAGATGTCTGTTAGCGTATTCCAGATACGCGGCCAAAAAAAGATGATTAACGCGAGAACGGTGCCGAGGTTAATCCACTCGAGAAAGAGGTGGTTACTCGCCCCGCTCATCACGGTTTGGGCGATGACTAAGTGTCCCGAGCTGGAGATAGGAATAAACTCTGTCAGGCCCTGGATAATCCCGAGGATGATAGCTTCGATGATACTCATGCTGCACCTATTGTACCCTAGTCAATCACGTCGCAAAATATTAGCAAAAGCGCTATCATGGGAGCATGTATCTCTCTGATCTCATCATCGATTTTATCGAACATGTCGAGGTTGAACGCGGCCGATCACAAAAAACAGCCGAGAACTACCACCTCTACCTGCAGCGACTGATCGAATACGCCGGTGATATCGACGTCTCAAAGGTTACGAGCGAAGTCGTTCGCAAATGGCGCCTCTGGCTCAACCGCTACGAAAACGAGCAAGGCGATTCACTCAGCCCCCTCACCCAGAGCTATCACCTGATCGCGCTACGCAGCTTTCTCGGTTACTGCTCAAAGCGAGATATCAAAACACTGACACCCGAAAAAGTTGAGTTGCCGAAGACAAAGCGCAAACAAGTCAGTTTTCTCACCCAAGAGGAGACCGAACGCATCATGGGTATTGTCGACGGCAATACGCCCCAGGATCTACGCGATAAGGCTATCCTGGAGCTTCTCTACTCCAGTGGACTCCGTGTCAGCGAGCTCTGCAACCTCAACCGCGACCATATCAACCTGCAACGAGGAGAGTTTATGGTTCGCGGAAAGGGTCAAAAAGACCGACCCGTCTTTATCAGCCCGGAGGCAACACAGTGCCTGGCCGCCTATCTCGAAACCCGTCTCGACGCGGCAAGACCATTATTTATCCGATACAGTGGCGCAAAAACCGGCGATGAAGCTGGCGAAAGCTTTCGTCTCACGCCCCGCTCTGTCCAGAGACTCGTGGCTCACTACGCAAAACTGGCCGGGATAACCAAGCAGGTATCCCCACATACCCTCAGGCATAGCTTTGCCACCGACCTACTCATGAACGGTGCAGATATCCGTTCGGTTCAGAGCATGCTCGGCCATAGCAATATCGCAACAACACAGGTTTACACCCACGTCACCGATCAGCACCTGCGTGAAGTGCATCGCCAGTTCCACCGATCAAATCAAGACTAGTTACAGCTGACGAACGGGTCGGCATGATAGATATCGGGCCCGGACACGAAACGCTTACACAGAGACTCGCTGGTTTGGAGCCCATACGCAGGGGCTGAACTTCCGCTGCCAGCTAGTTGCTCGGTCGCATTGACCCTCACCTTGACGCGCTTGAGTACGTCCTGGGCCTTAGCTGTGACATCCACCTCTGCCTGACCAGTAAAATTCATCGATGTTGCAGTTGTACTAACCCCATCAACAGCCACTCTCGAGTCTCTATACAATGAACGGATATTTAGATAATATTCCGATACGGCGCCGACAAAAAACGATATATTGCATTTCGGGTCGCCGTCAATATCAGAGCATCTTACTGGATACGGCGACTGGACCGCCGGAGTAGTTACCACCGGCGTCGCTATGCTAGCGCCCCAGTAGTGCGGGTACAAAAAGACCGTACTGGTTTGGCTTGCTTGGGTAGTGGCGTTTGCCACAGGCCGAGGCGACAGGTCAACTCGCAACAATCCATGCGGACACACCCACGCCGAACGCACTGGAAGCGCCGACGATGGCGAGTTATAAGACGGACAGTCAGCCGATGTAGCGCCCAAGGATCCGCTGCTCGGTCGCCAGGTGATCGTAATAAATGCCAGAGTTCCTGACTCAGGCTTTAGTGGCACGAACGTCGAGGTATCTTCGGTGACCGCATCGTATGTCATGTCATCAACCACAGGATCGACGAGGAGACAGGTCACCTTTACGTCATCCCCTGACAGTCTTACCTCTGGATATTTGGCGGTATCAGGTGCGCAGTCAGACTTTCCGGGAATCGGCTGGTTGGTTTCGTACTTCTGCTTCATGACCGCTGTTGCTGCGTTGATGCCAGACTCGACCGCGTAGAGCGCCTGAGAGCTAAGTTGTCGATCTAAGGCATCCCGCTGGTTACGCCGTGCGACTTGGGAAAATCCGACGACGATTAACGAAATAACCAGCATCAATATGGTCGTAACCATCAGCGACGCCATACCCCGTTCCTTATAGTTCGCCCTCATACTCATCGTACTCCCATATTACCCTATAAACGTTGATACACGGTTGCACTTAACTCAGATGCGGAACAGTATTCAGAGCCTGGCCCTGGTTTACACTGGAGGTTATCGAGACTTCGGAGCTGTGATGCGTTCAGATATGGCTCACCGGCCCGACAGCTATTTGCGACACTCTCGCTACAGAGGAGGTCATCCTCGCCATACACGACGCGCGCCTCAACCTTAAATGAGCCGTCGGATTGCTGGAATATATCGAGTTTTGAGATTCGCATCCCGCGTCCTAGCAGCTCTTGGTATTCGCCTGGGATCGACAGAGGCTGCGTAATCGACGGGATCGTGCTGCAAGTGCTATCGCCTGAGCGCACAAGAACAGCGAACCTACTCGAGGTGGCTGCCGCAGTATCACCCAGTCTCATGCCCTGTGCGTAAAGGATTTGTTTTTCGCCGATACAGTACGAACCGGTGTCGGTTAACGGATTACCGCCTTTTTGTGGCATACCCGAGGTATAGCGCACAGCTTGGGAAAGCGTATCGACGAGGTTACTCGTAACGGCCTGTGTGTTTGATGCGTACATGCTCCGTTGGTATTTCTTGCCCATCGTCGTTATTGCAGCGGTAACGCCTAGGAGTATGACGCCAAAAACCATCGTCGCTATCATCAGCTCGACGATAGTGAACCCGCGCTGACGGGCATCAGGACCTCTCACCGATATACCTCGTAGTAGGTATCAAGTTTGTCGCTACCGGTTCCGGAAATATTTTCCCAGGTTGCCGTTACCCTGTACCGATGCCCAACGACCCCATCGACTGTCGGGGGTATGGCCGCCACCCTCGTTATGCTCATGGCGTACCGTGGCGCTACGTCAGGAGCAGCGGTCATATCATCTGCCTTTACCGTGCATTTACCGTCCGAAGAAGAAACGGGTGCTAGCGCCGGAGCATCTGAAGGTAGGCAAAATCCTGTCATCGTATTGACGATCGCAGGATTGGCTTGCACGGCTGTGCGTAAGCGCTCGATCTGTGCCTCGGCTAGTTTTACCGCCTCGAGGCGCTCCTGCGCAGAACGGTTCGCAAGTGAGTTACGATTTGCAGTCACATACGCACCGCTGAGAACAAGCCCAAGCACTGCCAGGCATATAAGTACCTCGACGATGGTATCGCCTCGTTCCCCTCGTTTACTTAGCATATATCGGTCCACCTCCCGCTTCCGGGGTACAGTCCTGATTATTATAGGTGACCGTTTCAGTCCCGTTGCTCGCGCCGTTTGCTCCGATGCGAACCAGCGACGACTGCTCCGTGGATGCGCTTACAAAACATATCTTCACGCCTTTCGGCCTGGCGTTAATACCGTTGACACCCTCAAAAGCAGTTACGATAGCATCCACCCCGACCGCTGGGTCAAGGCCATCTTCGCAGTTGGCAATAGTACCGCACGGGATCGGCACGATGCCGATAAGAACCGTCCCCAGTCCTGCCGCACTAGAACCTCCCTGCTGAGCGCCCGGGATTGCGACGATGGCAAACCCCGCTACCGGGCTGCCTGCTGCGTCATCAGTGCGCATCCATTTAACTGACGTGCCGAACTGCAGACTCTTCGTCACACTCAGATCAGGGATGCCTCCGAGGTCAGCAGCGACAGGATCAGGCTCAGTGTCGTCTATCGGAAAACCAGCAAATATGCCCCTCTGAGAGCCATGCAGATGCAACTCCCTATCTGGCAGAAAAGTTGTTGGATCAGCCGTTCCAGGCGCCATAACCCTCACTTTTGTTTCACTAAAATTTTTCGGAGTCTCTCCTGCGTTGGTCTGACGAAGCCCTATGAGCGTCTGGATCTTGTACTCATGTTCACCGTTCTGGATACCTGTTCCGAACATGATCGCCTGACCTAGCATGACACAGTCATCGTTTGTGCCTATGCCGCCCGTCGAAGGTAGCGTTGTGATCTGTGGTTTGCCTCCGTTGGCAACGCAGCGAAAACTACTCTCGGACACCGGATAATACCCGCTAGCGACCTGCCCAGCAGTCGACTGGACAGTAGAAGTAATGTCGTTCATCGAGTTCTTGTACTGCATCTTGGCCTGTCGCCCCTGTACAACACCGACGAGTGAGAGAAACAGTACACCGGTCACCGCCAAGACAATCATCGTCTCGACGATAGTGAACCCACCTGCGCTAAACCGTTTCATATGGGTTCAGTATAGCATAGTGATTATGCTTGAAAATCTATAGTAACAACAGAGAGAGATACCAGTCGATCAGTGTCTGCCCAAACAGAAAAACGATGATGGTTGCGAGCAACAGGTGTGGTCCAAACGGTATCGACCGTTTTAAGCCTTCTCCACCAGAGATCATTTGCGGGAGCGCCATCACGGTTCCGCTGAGTGAGGCGACAAACACCACAAGCAAACTCATCAACGGCGAGCCGACGATCAAACCGAGTGCAATAGCCAACTTTACGTCGCCAAAACCGATCCAAGTACCTTTCGAAACCAAAAACAGCAATAGAAATAGCCCCGACAGTACTGCTCCGGCAAATACCGCCTCGTATAGCCTAGTCAAGTCTCCATACTGCACCACCCTGAGCACGACAAAGCTCACGGCGAGAGCTATCAGCGGAAACACGACCCTGTCTGGCAGCAGAAACCACCGTGCATCATAGGCTGCCAGTGCGACGAAGCACGTCATCATCAGAACCCAGACAGCGAATAGCGCGTATCCAGCCGTTCCTTGCAACTGAAACGGCCAAAATACGTATGACACGACGAGCAGTAGCGGCAACGCTAGCTCTACAATCGGTGCGTCATCGATCTTTTCGTGACAGTAGCGGCAACGACCCCTGAGCGCCACCCAGCTGAGTATCGGCACGAGATCGAGCGCGGACAGCTGATGACCACATTTTGAGCACATAGAGCGGCCTTTTGTGATCGAGAGATCGTTCAGCCGTTTCTTTTCCTTGCCGCTAAGTTTCTTTAGCCGGCCATCTTCATCGTAGTACTTACTCTGTTCGTGCAGCCGCCAGACCAGAGCGTTGACAAAGCTACCCAGGATAAGTCCCAGTACAATCAAAGCGAAATACATCATTAGCTCAAGCATAACAGAAAAAGACACCTTAACGGTGTCTTTTTCCTAGTAACTTTTGGCTATATTCTAGCTTGCCTGACACATGACGGCAAATCCGTCTGTACTAGTGTCTTCTATCAAGTAAAGCGCTACGATGCCCCGAGACGCCCCGGCGACAGCAGCATTCCCTGTGCCACACTTTGCTTTCGTCACAATGAGAACTCGATCGTTGACAGGAGTCTCAGCGAGAGTCGCGGCACCGGTTGTATTAAGACCAATGTTACCCTGTCCAACGCCGGCACCTTCATAGTAGCCTGTTTTTGCGTTAGCAACTATGTCCGCGTTAGTGAGCGACGTGAGGCTACCGTTGTGCGATGCGGCAAATTCGCTCACACCACCGAGCACTGCGCTAACATCCTGTGAGCGCTGCGTATTGCGTGAGTTACGTTGCAGTGCTGGAACTGCCAGGAAGACGATCAGGATGATAAGTCCAGCGATCGCGAGCACGATCATGACCTCGACGATCGTGAATCCTGATTCTTTACGTTTTCGTATACTATCTAACATCTATCTAATGCCCCCTAACTTAAATGATGAGTTCTAGTTTCATAGTAAACAGTAGCGTTTAAAAATGCAACATCTTGTCCGCTAGACGAGCGAGTCGCCAGAAAGCGTGTAAACCGGCAGGAGTACCGCGGCAACGATGATAAGTGCAACGACACCCATCACGATCATCATGAGCGGTTCGATAATCGTTGAGATGGTCTTTATCTGGTCATCGACTTCTTTTTCATAGTAGTCGGCGGTCTTTTTCATCATCTTTTCTGTTGCACCCGACTGCTCACCGATACTGAGCATGTTTGGCACGAGGTCGAGAAAGTTTTCGTCACCCTCAAGTGTTTTTGCCAGGGATTTACCACCCTTAACCTTGTCTGACGCGGCATGGATGGCGCGGGCGATATGAACGTTGTTCACAGCGTTCGCGGTGATACCGAGCACCTGGAGGAGCGGGACACCACTGGCGATGAGCGTCGCACCCGTTCGGGCAAAACGCGCCATATACATCTTCATGAACAGCGGCCCGATCATCGGTGCGCGCATCTTTAGCTTGTCAACGACCTCACGACCCGGACCGCTCTTTGCCCATTTGAAGCTGAAAAATATCATGATCGCTATCGGGATAGGCACTATAAACCAAAACTTCTTGATAAAGTTGACGATTGAAAGAAGCACAGACGTGAGGACGGGTAACTTCTGGCCGGTATCGGAGTAGAGCATCTCGACCTGGGGCAGCAGTGTCATCATCATGAACACCACCACGCCCATCATCACGATCAAAACGATGATCGGGTACATCATAGCGCCTTTGATCTTTGCGATGATCTCGGCATCTTTTTCCTGCTGGTCGGCAACACGCTCAAGAGAGGCATCGAGCGTACCCGAAACTTCACCGGCGGCAACTAGCGCGATGAACAGCTCGTTGAACTCCTTTGGGTGACGGGCAAAGGCATCTGCGAGCGCACTACCTCCCTCTACTCTGCTGATGATATCCTGGATGATCGCCTGGAGGTGTTTGCTCTTTGTCTGGGCTTGTACCGTATGGAGGCTCTGGGTCAACGGCAGTCCAGCGTTGATCAATGTTGCCAACTGACGGGTGAAAATAACCCGGTCTTTGGTACTACTACGATTCTTTATCGCACCAATCAAACCGGTCGACTGGCCTTCTGCCTTTATATCGATGGGCATAAGGTTATGGCTCATCATGAGCTTTGCGGCGGCGCCCTCCGAATCAGCCTGGATCGTAGATTTTACGATTTTGTTGGTCGCCTGGTCACGAGCGGTGTACGAAAACGTTAGCATGGGTTAGCCTCGCATCATCCTCTCGAACTCAGTAAGGTCGACCGCAAAGTTCTTCGCTTCGTCGTACGTAACCTGCCCGGCCTGAACGAGACCAACCAGCGTCTTGTCCATGGACTGCATCCCCTGGTCTGCACCGGTCTGGATGACGGCATCGAGCTGGTGGGTCTTGCCTTCTCGGATAATGTTACGGACCGCTGGGGTGGCAACTAAGATCTCGGCAGCAACCGCACGTCCGCCACCTATCATCGGCACGAGACGTTGCGAACAAATACCCATCAGAATGTTAGAGAGTTGCGCCCGCACCTGTGGCTGCTGGTGTGGCGGGAAAACGTCGATCATACGGTCGATAGACTGAGCAGCACTGTTAGTGTGAAGCGTCGCGAAGACCAAGTGCCCTGTCTCAGCGATCGTGATAGCCGCTGATATCGTCTCAAGGTCGCGCATCTCACCGATAAGCACGACATCTGGATCCTGGCGCAGAGAGCTACGCAGTGCGGCGGAGAAACTATAGGTGTCATAGTGAACCTCACGCTGGACAACGACTGACTTTTTGCTCTTGTGCGTAAACTCGATCGGGTCTTCGATGGTGATGATATGGTGGGCTTTTTCGGTATTGATCTGGTCGATCAAGGCCGCAAGCGTGGTTGATTTACCGGAACCGGTCGGTCCGGTAACCAGTACGAGGCCTCGTGGGTAGTTGGCAAACGAGTTGATGACCCCAGGCATGCCGAGCTCAGATGTTGACTTGATCTCGTTCGGGATGAGACGAAGTGCGGCGGCCAGGTTACCTCGCTCGTGGAAGGCATTAACGCGGAAACGACCTAGATCACCAAAGGCAAAGCTAAAGTCAAACTCCTTGTCTTTCATCAGGATTTGCTGCTGATCGGCATCAAGAATCGCAAATATAAGCTTTTCAACCATTTCCTCATCGAGCACCGGTGTGCCAGGGATAGCAACAAGAGTTCCGTCTATACGGAGCATTGGCGTCAATCCTACCTGAAGATGGAGGTCTGAGGCACGTTTTCTTATCACATCCTCGAGGAGTGATTCAATCCGTAGTTCTGCTGTTTGTTCCATATGTCTTCCCCACTCTCCTATGCCATGTTCGCGGCAACTCGGTTTACTTCTTCTAGTGTCGTTAGTCCTTGCAGCGCCTTGAGGTAACCATCCTGCCTCATCGTAATCATACCTTCGGCGATCGCCTGTCGTTGAATCTCAGCGCTTGTTGCTCGTTTTACGATAAGCCCCTGCACCGCTTCACTGATATCCATTACTTCGTATAACCCGACACGCCCCTTATATCCCCCTGGCGATCGTGGTGAATCTTCGCCTTTCACTAAAGTATAAGCGCTTTGGGTGGCCAGGGGAAGGTCTTTGTACCCCAGGTCTTCGGAGGCACGGGCGATGTCCTCTTTGGTTTTCGGTAGGACGACGCCCAACGTCTCTTGGATGCTCTTTGTTTCGAGTTCGGTCGAGTTGATGTTCTCACGGTTTTCGGCGACGCGTCGAACGAGACGCTGACCGATAACGGTGTTGACGGTACTTGCGATTAGGAACGGTTCGATGCCCATATCGAGTAGTCGCGGCAAGACGCCGGCTGCTGAGTTGGTGTGAAGGGTCGAGAACACGAGGTGACCGGTAAGCGCTGCCTGTACGGCCAACATAGCCGTTTCCTTGTCACGGATCTCCCCCACCATGACGACATCTGGGTCCTGACGGAGAATAGAACGAAGCCCTGAAGCAAACGTCAAACCGACATCGGTATTTACCTGGATTTGGTTGACGCCGCCCATCTTGTACTCAACCGGGTCTTCCAGGGTAACGATATTGACTGTGTCGTCTTTGATCTCCTGAATCAGTGCGTAAAGGCTGGTCGACTTACCCGAGCCGGTTGGGCCAGAGGTCAAGATCATACCATTCGGCTTTACGACACCCTTTCGAATAGTTCGAAGCGCCCGGCCCGCATACCCCATGTCTTCGAGACGGAACGATGCTCCCGACTTATCGAGCAGACGTATGACAACCTGTTCACCCCAAACGACCGGGCTGATAGCGATACGAAGATCGATATCTTTATCAGAAACATGCACCGCGAACTGACCATCTTGAGGCACGCGGTGTTCATCGATCTTGAGGTTACTGAGAATCTTTATACGAGAAATGAGCGCTGGCTCGATGCTCTTTGGCAGTTTCATGATCTCTCGTAGCACGCCGTCGATGCGACAGCGGATCTTTAGATCAGTCTCTGTCGGTTCGATGTGGATATCCGATGCTCTGGAACGAGCCGCATACTCAAGTATCGTGTTCAGGGCGCGCGAAATCGGAGAGTCTTGGTTGATGACAAGCGCCGTAGTCTCGCCTTTTTCGTTAGTCCTCGCCGCAACAGCTTCCTCGTCGGCTGTACTGATCGCATCGCTGACGCCTTCGGTAAGGTCGGCATTGTACTGATCGAGAACGTGCTGGATCCCCTCCTGCGACGACATATACACCTTGATCGGCTGCTGGATCTTGTTTACGAGAAAGTCCACGGCTTGGACGTTATTCGCATCGAGCATCGCTACCGCAAGGCGGCTCTGGCCACCACCGGTTGATTTCATGACACCGAGCGGAACCGCCATATACCGCTCAGCAACATCTTTCGGTAAGAGCTTGAGGGTCTCCTGGTTTATATAGGTGTCGGTGAGATTAACATACGGAACATTCGCGACCTTCGCGATCATCCGGGTCAGTTCTTCGTTCGTTATCCGCTCACTCTGGATAAGCTCTGTCAGGAGCGGTACGCCTAGTTTTTTGGCCGATGCACGGCTAGTCTCAAGCTCTTCGGCAGCCAAAAATCCTTCGTCAACGAGAAGGTTTTCGAGCTGGAGCTGGTTTTCTTCAGTTAAAAGCGCCATACCGCCACGCCCCGATTACTGACCAAACGGTTGTTGGTTGTTAGAATCACCGATGTTAATCGGCACAGCTGGGTTGATCGCTTGATCGTTAAAGACGTTCTGGCTTGGAGGCACTATCTCGGAACTGATAGCATCTGTTCTTTCTACTTCGGTATCGCTCTGAACGAACTGCTCTAGAACAGCTTTGCCGACAAAATACGAAATACCTAAGCTGATAGCAACGATGACGATCAGGAGTGCTATGTCTGATTTTTTCATGATTTCTTCGTCTCCACAGGCTTTAGCGTCTCTTTGCGAACTTCAACCGTTCGAGCTGGTAGATAGTAGGTTACGCCGTCGACGGTAACCTGTAGCTCGTTGCCTTCACTGGCCGTGATCGCCATCACTCTCAGATCAATCGGACGAATAACTCGTGAAATATCGCTGAGCGCTGCCATAACCTTGGCATAGTCACCGGTAAAACCGGCGCTGAACGGTACGGTAACTGGTTGTGTTGCTTGTCCGGTCGGAGCAACTACTGCGGCGCTATCGGCTGATTCCGCAGTTGCCGTCGTACTCAGCTCCTTGATGGCTACTCCTGAGCGAGGTAAGACAACCGCCTGAAGCGAGTTGGCGAAGTTCGTCGCATCACCTTCGGTCGGCAAAGCGTCGATGATAACGTTGAGCGCAGTCGTCTCGATGTTTGGAGCTTCGTATTTGAGCTTGCTCAGACTAGCGTCAGCGATAAGTTTGTTGATATTTTCTCGTAGTGCATCTGCAGTTATTATGTTATTTTCCAACGTCTTGTTCGTTTCGCTCTTTGCGCTGATGATCTTTTGGTTAAACATAAACTCGCGAACCAAGAACTGCAGCGCCACTAGACACATCGAAACGATGATTGCCGATCCTGCGAGCCACAGAAAGGTCTTTTTGTTTGTGTCCTGGATCTGCTGGCGCTTTTTTACACCAGTCATAGCGCGTTTCGCTGGCTGTGCCGTCGGTTGCTCGGTCTGTTGCACCTGGTTTGCCCCTGTGTTTTCCTGCATGTTAGTTATTCTCCTCTACAGAGCTACGGCCAAATACATCGGGCGAGGACTGGGCAGACTGCGTTGTCGTCAGCGTAGGAACCGAAACTGTCGGGTTCTTAATGCTAGCCAGGAAAGCATTTGGGTTATAGGCTGTTTCGATACGGAACGATACGACCGAGCCACCGTTCGTGCTCGAGCCGATAGAGCTCGTCGCTACGGTGACCGTCTCAAACAATTTTTCTCCGTCTTTTACATCGACGCCCTCCGGCGCCAGCATAGCGTTAACCAACGTGTCTCGTAGCGTTGCGAGACCGGTGTAGTCCTTTGTTTCACCCTGGAATACCAGCGTGTAGCCCAGCTCCTCATCCGCTGTCAGCTCAATACCGCTAAACTTTACGCCTTCAGGGGTGATGGATGGCAAGAACTGAAGCAGTCGCGAAAAGTCGCTCTTGCTCTCATGGAGCGCAGTGAGATTCGCCAGTTGGTTCTGCAGCGTCAGATACTTATCGATCTCAGGCTTTGCTTTGAGGGTTGCGGCATTTTTTTGTATCTTGTCAGTTAGATCTTTCTTGAGAAAAGCTTGTCCACCGTATACCCAGATAGCGAGTAGCACCACTAGGCCAATAGCCGCCATCGTCACGATACTCGCGACGCCGATAACCTGCGCGTGAGCACGCTTGGTTTTTAGATATTCGATCTTTACATCAGGAAGTAGGTTCAAGCGGATCATTCTACCCCCCTTTGCGCGAGACCGATAGCGATCGCAAGTTGTGGCGACAATGTCTGGAGCGTGTTTTGATCCTTGTTGCTGACGCGAACCCGCTGCCATGGATTACCGAGTTCTGCCGGTATACCTATCTTTGCGCTGAGGTATTCACCCATACCAGGTATCGTTGCGGCATGGTTAGATAAAATCATTGTGCTAACAGGTACGTTCGGATATTTTGTCTGGAAAAACTTTACCGACTTGCTGACCTCGACCGAGAACTGCTCGACCGTTGACTCTATCGAACGGAACACCTGACCTTCGAGCTTGTCTGGCTGAAGACCGAACTTTGAAATAAACTGCTGCGCCTGCTGTGGATCCACGTTGAGGTTCTGTGACGCCGCCTTTATGATAGTCTGGACCCCGACCTGTACGGAACGTATCAAGCGCGGCGCATCGCCAAATGTCATGATGATATCAGTAGAAAAGTCACCGAGCTCGACGATCAGTTTCCCTTCAGGGATGCCGGCCGGCAATAGTGCTCGCGTCAGGGCAATAGACTCTGGCTCGATAGCCACGACGTTAAACCCAAGACCCTCGATCAGATCGAGGCGTTGCTCAACGAAACTATTCGGGATGCTTGCGAGAAGGACTTCGTTGTTGACGGCGTCCTTTGTTGATTTACCGAGGACGGCCCAATCGATCTTGGCTTCATCGGTCGACATCGGGATGTACTGGTCAGACTGGTATCTGATGGTGTTAGCTAGTTCGTTCTCTGGCATGTCGGGAAGGTCGACGACTGTAGCGAAAACTTTGTTCGACGGTGCTCCAACCACGACGTTCTTTGCCCGGATGCCACTCTGCGCGATAACCGACAGGATAACCTCACTGAGCTTTCTCTGGTCGTCTGGAGCGTCCGAAGAACTGACGCGATAGTCAACCGGGGCAACACCGAAGTGCGTGAGGGACCAGCTCGTCCCCGATCCACTCAGCTGGACGACTCGGATGGCTGTTGCACCGATGTCCAACGCAAAGTATTCTTCTGCCCCACTCAAAATCTTCATATGTTAGTTGAATTATAGCATGAGCGTCATGTAAAACCACAAGCTATTTGTGTTATTTGTCTAGGACTTTTCTGTAGTGTGCGAGCTAGAGGATTGGTGGAAGGTTGCTAACAGAGTCGTACCGGTAGCCTTTTTGAGCATCCGAATCTGGCCAGTCGGTAAACCATATCTCTGGGAGGTAGTTGAATACTTCTGCAGGCTGTCCCTGTATTGCGGTGCCTGCGGTTCGCCCTAGGACAACACGCTTAGCGATGAACGAACCGTTTACCGTCAGTACCGTCTGCTTACATGTGTCGTGGTTTGATATAGGGTTACCAGAGACGACATCGGCGCAGGTATAGATGTTTCCACCGTTACCGCCACTATCCGGCTGGGCTACATAGATACCGTCAAGCTGTGACACTCCTGGGGCAATGCTGATGTTGCCAGTCACGACAACTTTTAGTCCCGGGATATCATCGACAGAGGCCCAACCGCCACCGGTCGTACGGTCGTAACTGATATTGCTTCCGATGCGTAGATCGTGGTCCACATAGATAACGAGCTGCCGACCCTTCGGTATAGTTGGGCTGTTATTGATATTCGGTCCGCTATAGTCGTATGACCCACTCGCAAGCGATGCATTGAGCGAGCCAATGCTACTTATGCCAGCAGTTTTCATGCCGGCGTGGTTAGCGATACACGGCATAGGCCCATAACTACCGCCATAGACGTTACCCGACCCGACGGTGTTCGCGAAGGCCAGGCCTCTTGGCACGTTAACGTTCTGCTTCTTCGCGGTCGCAAAGTTCGTGATGTTGCCCGATGCATAGGCCGCCCAGTCTACACTGGAGCCACCGTGAGACACGCCCGGCCAGGTAACGATCGACGAGTTTGTTGGATTAGTGGCACAGATAGACGATGTAAATGGCGATCCTACCGAGACATCACCGCCATGGAAGTGCACGATCGGCCGCGCGATGACCTTGGCACAGGAAGTTGCTGGACCGCTAACAGAGAAGGACCAGGTAGTCCCGTTGCCCTTGCCGATATCAGCCCACGCCTGACCGTTTGCCGGAGTGACGACACTTACGGTCATACAAACATCACTACCGATAGCAGCACTGGCTCCTGCATTGAGGACCGGATGATTGATACAATAGTTTCCATCGAATTGAACTGGTTGCAAGACTGCCGGAAATACCATGCCGTTTATATTGCACTGTATATGGAACGTTGGCTGGTAATAGCAGTGTTTATCGTTACCGTACTCAGCTGTATCGAGCGGAGCCTGTGCACCACCGCCCTCTATTCCAGCACCCGTCACGCCATTAGTTCCGGTGCACCTATACCCACAGCCACCGTTCGCAATTATCTGCTGGCCACCACTGTTTTTTACATAGTTTGGATCAGATGAATTTGCACTACTGAGCTCAAGCTGGTTATTACTGAATACGCCATTTCCCCCAAATCTGGGCAAGGTAATCCCCGCAGGATTTACCGCAGCACAACGGAATATCTTACAGGCAAAATCGTTTGGTGGATTAGACATGTCATTCCAAGTATTATTGCTCGGTAAGTTACAATACCAGCGCGTACATATCTGGCCAGGCTGGTTATGCTGTGTCGCAACTACTGCGTCATTCCCCCAGCATCGCCAGTCATATACAGCACCACAACCTGACGAGCTAGTAGCTCCAGTGTTGTAAGCCCAATAATCACCGTTTATAGCGCAGCGCCAACGATAGCCCCCTACTCCCGCGCCGCAACCGTTTGCAATCGTTCTAGTTGAGCCGTTCGCACATACATAATGAGTGTAAGAGGTACTGCAGTTTTGACGGTAATCACGATCGCTCAATGTGCCGTCGGCGCCCATCCTAGCGCATGCAGCCTGCAGATTCCCTGTAGAAGCACTATTTAGTCTTCTTCCGTCAGCGGGCCGATAATTCTCCGCCTGAGGCCTTGCTGCTGCAATACCATCAGAAACTAAATTGACTGCATTTCGTACAGCATCTTCGTTGTACGGCCAGTCTCCGGCGTACAGACTCGGGAAGCCGTCCACGGAAGCATAGGCTGTTGCCGTAGTACTTTCACCGGGTTCCATATCTGACTGGTTTACGGCTGCAACAGGATCGATCGATACGGTCCTCGGCTCTGGCTGCGGGCATGGCGGCTGCCCTGGGTCATCGCAATTAGGTGGCGGCACGCACTGCACGGTACCATAGATTGCTTCCATCTGACTCGGTAAGCTGATATCGATAGTATTGCCGTTATGAAGTCCAGATATCCGGATAACATACTGCTTGTACATCTCGCTCTCGAAACTAACCCTCGATCGATTGCCGCTAGTTGCCGTTAGTATTCGCGTAGTGCTATTCACCCCAGCTGTATTTTCCACCCCCGTGAGATTAACTTTGTTGTTTGTGCCTCTCCGAAATACCTCAATTGTCGTGTCGCCGAATTGACTATTTCCGTAGTCTGCATCATAAATCACTATGGTCCGAGTACCACCGGTCGTATAGCATTTATCGGCAAATGGAAGCAGTATCGTTGAGCTGCCTGTACTCATGTTTCCAAGCACTGAGTAATTACGCCCACCAGCCCCAGTAGGGGCGACTTTAGCTCCAGGGGCATTCGGCACTCTTACGGAAAACCCTATCGCATTTCTCTGGGTTGGCCCGCCAATTTCTTTTATCAACTGGTTTATTGTTGCATCGTTATAACGCACCGACACCTCGACATACCATTGATCGATATCAGCATCGTGCTGTGGGTTTGTCAGCGCGAAGTTGCGGCCGAACAATCCCTGAGTAGGGTTATCGCACAAATATCGTGCTTGGATTGGATAATCTGTTCCGCCGACACCATTCACTGACCCGACATTCACGATAACTATCTGTGTGCTATCGGCTGGGCGATCATTGAGCATTCTCGTAAAACATTGGTTGTTCTCTTTATTGAAAACTACGGATCTACCGGAGAAAGAGGACTGATTGTTCATGTATACCCGCAACTGTACCGTGTAATGCTCGCCGAGTTCGGTGAAGCGTAATCGGTGATGATGCCTACTCTGACCGTCTACGGTTTGGCTCGGCTGAGAGTTTCCGTCAAACGGTGATTTGTTACCAAGGTTAGCGGTTAACGCTCCTGCTGGCTGCATAGTAGCCATAGCCATTACGAGTACTGCTGCGGTAAAGGTTAGCCCAACTATTATTCTTGATCTAATGGCTGCAACCATGCCCTACACCCCTGTTCATCTATGATTTTCTGTCCTGCGGCTAGACGTGACTTGTCGCTGTCCGATGCTTGGTTAAGCTGCGCGCCGCCCCTAAGGGCTTCGATGGCGCCCTGCTTGTCATCTATCCGACAATAGTAGGTCGCTAGCTCAGTAAAATCTCCTGCAGGCATTTTGTCGCCGAGCACATCATGACGATCCTCGAACGCCTTTATCGCGCCATCATAATCCTGCGCGCCGGCCGCCCTGCTCGCAAGTAGCTGGTAGTATGCAGCTTTGTCGTCTGACCTTTCCGACTTAGGTTCTTGTTTCTTGAGTGACTCATAGTCCTTGCGCATGCCTTTTAGGGCTATCCCTCTGTTGTCGACGGTCTGCGTAGCAAACCAGAGCCACACAGCTCCACTAACGATTACTAGTGCCAGCACCCCACAAAGAGCTACGAACACTCGCGTGCCTAGCTTGGCTCTCACGCGCGAAAGTAAGCTAGATAAAACCCGCACAGGTCCCCTCTTTTGTTCCATATAGCCCTTACTATAACAAAGTGCTCATGATATACGCCATAGTTTTTCGACAAAGAGAAAAGCCCTGCACATGGTGTGTGCAGGGCTTTCCTAGTGAGATGTGCGTCAACGGCGGGTGCGCTTGAACTTCTTCTTGCCGATGTAGACGGGGTCGGTCCGGACTCCGGAGTCATCACGGCTGCGCGAGAAGAACTTGACCTTGATGCGCTGCCCAGGCTTCAGCCTAGGACCAAACATCGTGTGTGAACCCGACTGCCAGTACTCAGACCACTTGATTCGCTTGCCCTTGCCAACGACCTGATAGCCCAGATCCGTGGAGTAGGCCGTTGTCTTGAACCGGACAACCGGTCGAGACTTCTTGGTCACCGACTTCGTGCGCCGGCTGAGCTTGGTGACCCCAGTCATGGGTGGGCAGTCAGACGGCGCGACGAACTCGATCGCACCCCAGTCGGTCCACCCTGGACCAGTAGGCCCTACGCCGTAGGTGCCGCTTGTCACACCAAGCGAGTGGGCGAAGTAGCGTTCACCGTCAGTACTCGCGGTGAATGACTCGCCAGGGGCCAGCTTGTCGATCAAGTTGCGATCAACCCGCACACCGTTCCTGACCTCGTAGATGCGCACGTAAACGACATGAGGGAAGTTGTTGGTGACTTCGAGGCTCATGAGGGCGCACGGGACGTACGAATCGACACGATTCACCGTCACGCCAGCATTCGCAGACGCGCTCGGAACTCCGAGCAGCGACATGGATGCGGCCAGTGCGACCGCCAAAAACATGGGGACGAACGCCTTGACGCGCTGGATCCCCGTGATGAGCAACGACATGGCGTCGTCCTTTCGATCGTAGTTTCGCTCACTAGGATGTGAATCCGCCGTGACTATCTGAGCCACACCGGAACGAGCTACACTCGTTAGTATCCTAGCGAGCAGCTTAACTCTGATAATACCATATTGACACAGTTTTGTAAAGATTCTCCACCACTCTCAGAACTAATCTGTTAAAATATAACTAAATGAGTTTATCTATCGGCATCGTCGGACTGCCAAACGTCGGGAAATCGACGCTTTTTAATGCACTTACCGACAGCGAGATCCTGGCCGCTAACTACCCGTTCGCAACTATCGAACCGAACACCGGCATCGTTCCTGTACCTGACCCACGACTGACAGAACTACAAAAACTTCACACTGCCGACAAAGTCATCCCGGCAACCGTCACGTTCGTAGATATCGCTGGTCTCGTAGCAGGCGCTAGTAAAGGCGAAGGTCTCGGCAATCAGTTCCTCGCAAATATCCGCAACTGCGAAGCTATCGTTCATGTTGTAAGAGCTTTTGTGAACAACGATATTGTTCACGTAAACGACAACGTCTCCCCTGTTGACGACATCGAGATCATAAATACTGAGCTGATATTGGCCGATCTTCAGTCGTTAGAAAAGCGCATGCCAAAGATCCAGAAAGAAGCAAAAGCAAACCCCAGCGCCCGTGAGCAACTCGGCTACCTCGAAAGCCTCAAGCGCCACCTCGAAAGCGGCACACCCCTCTCTGCCCTGCCGTCACTCGATAACGAAATCATCGCTGACCTACACCTGCTCACCGCAAAACCTGTGATCTATGCCTTTAATGTGTCTGAAGACACCATAGCCAATGAGGCCGAGAAACAAAAACTGTCGGCGCTCGTCGCACCAGCTCGTGCTATCTTTGTTAGCGCCAAGCTCGAAGAAGAGCTGCGCGGTCTCGACCCAAGCGATGCGGCTGAGCTACTACTGAGCTATGGCGCTGAACACTCGGGCCTCCACCAGTTGATCCATGCTGCCTACGACACGCTAGGCCTGCAGAGCTACCTAACAGCGGGTCCGAAAGAAGTCCGAGCCTGGACGATCAAAAAGGGCTACACTGCCCCACAAGCCGCCGGTGTCATACACGGAGACTTTGAACGAGGCTTTATCGCTGCCAGTATCGTCAGCTACTCTGATCTCATCGAAGCCGGCTCGGAACAGGCCGCAAAGAGTGCCGGCAAAGTTCGTACCGAAGGGCGTGACTATGTCATGCAACCAGACGACGTCGTTGAGTTTCGTTTTAACGTATCGAAATAATTTTACTGCAGCTGCGCATGTATCTGCCGTGCTGCGTCGGCTATCGCTGCCCAGTTGCTTCCCTGCGTGTAGATAACGAGCACGTAAACGCCACTTGGAGCATAGACGATGGCCGAGTCATGATACAGGCCTTCGTCAGGGATAAAGCCAACCTTGTCCGCAACCGGCACGCCAACGCCAGCCGGGATACCTTTGCGGAAGATCTGTCGTTTCATAGCGTCGAGCAGCCGGGCGCGCGACGGTTCAGCCAATCCGAGCTGGTTCGACTCAAGCTTTTGTAAGAAAAGCGCCTGATCGTTAGTCGTCGAGACAAACGGTCGGCTGAGCGTCGTATTGCGGGCACCCATGGCGCGAGCATCGTTCGTGATAGCACCCCAACCGATAGTTACCCCAAACCACTCAGCGCAGGCATTATCAGAGTTCACGATCATATTGTCCAGACATTGAGATAATGTCTGTCCACCACTCGTAGTCTGGCCGAGGCTCATCTGGCCGTTATCAACCCGCTTAAGCACCGAATACGCCACGAATAACTTGTACGTACTAGCTGGGTGGTACTGCCTGTCTCCGTTGACGTGAACCCCGGTATCACCGAGCTTGCGAACAGATATCGCGAAGTCGCCCTTATCCTTTACGAGGTCGTTGAGCAGCGCCTGTAGCCCTGCCGGAGTCTTACTGTACGAACGGTTATAGGCGAGCTTTGGTGGCAGGGCCGCAAGGGTGGCCGTCACAGTACCGTCTTCGCGTAACACCTGCTCTCGAATAGCCTCTAGCGTTGCTTCCTGGTCTATTCCCTGCCCGTAACTACCGGCGACACGCCCAGTCTCGATACCGTCATGTGTCGTGATGACGGTCGTGCCCGGCGCGATATAGATATCTTTTTGGATAGTGCCGAGGTATGTCTTTACCGCCTCGTCATTGAGGCCGACGGTAATCTTTTTTGACTCTGGGTCTTCGGGGAATGCCAGCCAGGACGCAAGCGTCGGCTTATCGATAGTGTAGGTCTTGCCCGCAACCACGAGCGTCAGCTTGCGATCGGCAACAACACGAGCCTCCCGCAGAAGCGGCTCGACATCTTTGTCTGAACGCTCCGGTTTGACCGACGTCGTCTTTACCGAGACTGTTATGCCCGCCCTTTGGAGCGGCGACGCGGTTAGCTGGGAGCGTAAACTATCCCGAGAACATGCTTGGCCGTCCTTTGCTGGATCAAGCTTTACCTCACCGTCCTTGACGGCGACACCGGCGTTTTTAGGAGCGACCGCACATTGCTTGGCCAGGTCATCGGCATACGCCAAAAAGCGGTTCTGGTCGGTCGTAAGCGCGACTGGTTGGTCGGTCAACGCACCCTTTACGAGGAGACTAAACGGGACCAAGCGCAGATACCACTCATAATCACTAACGCTATCGAGAATGCGGTCGTTGTCGGTCTTCAGGCCAGTTTTAGCGAGCTCGGTTGCGGTCTTTTTGCCGCGGATTTCGGTCGTGATGACTGTTTTGCCGTAGTCGTTCTGAAGCTTTTTTGCGATATCAGTATGCGTCGAACCACCGACCATATCACCGTTGATACGCGCGAGTGGCAATGCCCTCGTGCTCGGGTACACGAGCTGGATAATAATGACTGCGAACAACACGAACAAACCGACTCCGCTGAGCCGTGGATGACCTTTGATCCAGTCTCTTACTGCATGGTACCGATGATGGATACCGAAACGTCTGTTTTCCCTCATATTCCTAACCATAAGTATACCAAGAAATGAAGAAAGCCCGGTCTCACTACGTTGGATACGTAGGAGACCGGGCTTATTTGCTCCCTCCGGGGCGGAGCGGTTCTTCGGTTCTAGCTAGCTACCGCTTCTTCACGGCACGGACAACCCACCAGCCGTCGTACTTCTGGAGTTTCTTGTTCCAGTGGCACGTGATGACGGCGAGACGAGATTGCCCGAAATGGCTCAAAAAGCGAGCCATTTGCTTTTCGGAAATTGCTCTCATGAAGACCGCTTTTGTTGCAGTGTAGCGAATCTTCTTTGCGCCCTTTGCGACAACCACCTCGGCACCGGCTTTCACCCGGCCGAGATGATCAAGCACTCCCACGCCCGATGGCTTCGAGTCATAGGTGTGTCCGTAAAGGAGCGCGCTGCCCCGCTTGCCTGGTGTTGCCCCACGGCTAGACCAGAATACGGAGCGCAGGCTGTGCGTGATACTCAACCCGCGACGCTTCACCAGTCGAGCGTCGACCCCAATGGACGGGATCTGTGCTCTTCAAACGAAGTTGTCTCGAGGCGAGATGCGCAGGCCGGTGTTCGGTGGCCTCGTGGGCGTCTTGCACTTGGCAGCACGCACCTTGCCCTTGGCCAGCTTCTTGCCCTGGGCGGTGACCTTGACCACCGAACCGGTCTTCAGACCCGTCAGGTGGACACGAACGGTCTTGCCGGGGCGCATCTTGACGGTACGCACGACCTTTCCGTTCACCCGGATCTTGACCCGGGCAGCCTTGGTGGATTTCTTCAGGCTCTTGATCTTGACCAGCGCCTCACCGAACTTCTTGGTGACACACTCGCACGTGACCTTGGCCTTCAGCTTGACCACCTTCGGTGCCTCGGGTGGGGTGACCACTGGAGGATTGACCACCGGCGGCGTCACAACCGGCGGCGTAACGACAGGTGGCGTAACGACAGGCGGAACGACCACCGGCGGCGTGGACGGACCACACTCGCCAGACTCGATCACACCGTCACCGTCCGTGTCCGTCGGAGTGGTTCCCTCGGGGCACGTGGTGGGCGGAGGCGGCTCCTCGGTCGGCTGGCAGTCGACCTTGAAGACCTTGGACTTCGCCTTGACGTCTTCGTAGTTGGGCCTGCCGTCGTTGAACTTCCCGAAGAGGGTGACCTTGTAGTGACCGTTCTGGATGACCGGCCCTGCCTCGACGTTGAAGTACTCCGACTCGAAGTAGCCATCGGCGTTGGCCGGGCCCTCATCGAACGGACCGGCGGCGACCCCGGTGGGACCGTCGCCGCCCTGAACGTCGAAGGTGACGTAGCCATCGGTGCCTTCGTCGAACCCGAAAAACTCCAGGTTGAAGGCGCAGACCTTGGGCTCGTTGCTCGGAGTTTCCTCGTCAGAACCCAGGGCGTGAACCTTGATTGTGCCGTTGTTGCCGGTGGCCTGTGCGGGCGATGCTGCGACGGTCACTGCGACCGGTGCGAGCAGAGCCCCTAGTGCCACGAGTGGAATGAGCCGCTTGCGCGGCCCGGACATTACTGTCATGCGTATTCCCCTTTACAGCGGAGTCGTAGTGCGGTGGTTGACCTCTTCCCACGAGGGCTGAGGTTAGGATGCGTTCTGTTTCGCTAGAACCGATTGTTAACTGCCGACACGTGTCGACAGTGAGCTCCGAAGAGCTCCAACCGGACACATCCCGACACATCAAACCTTTACAAAAGGTCTAATAATATTAATTATAACATAATTACGGAATATATAAACGCTTACGCTGTTGTCTGCAGCAGATAGAATCGCTCTCTATTGCCTTTTGCACCCGCAACCTCACTATCGGCTTTGTCCTGGATGATAAATCGCTGGCGAGCCCAGACCTCAAAGTCTCTCAGCACTTGGCGACGAACAGTGTCGTTTTTGATCACGCCTTTTGTCACCTGATGCTTGCCTGCCTCGAACTGCGGCTTTACCATCGCAACGATCCGCGTGTTCGGACCGGAAATATCTGCGATATGCGGCAAGATCTCGCGAAGGGAGATAAAGCTCACGTCCATCACAACCGCATCAGGTATAGTTCTCGGCACAAAGTCACGGATATCGGTCTTTTCAAACAACTTCACACGGGTGTCCCTGCGGAGCGTCGGGTGAAGCTGATCGGTGCCAACATCAACCGCATAGACCAGCTTTGCGCCATTTTGTAGCGCGTAGTCGGTAAATCCGCCAGTTGAACTTCCAACGTCGAGAACGACCGCGCCTTTAAAATCAACGCCGAGAACTCTAGCAACGCTGGCTAGCTTGAGTCCGGCACGTGAGACATATCGTTCTTTTGCTGTGAGTTTTATGTCGCTATCTTCGCGCGCAAAGTAGCCTGGTTTTGTCACCTTTTCACCGTCAACGGTCACCTTGCCGAGCTTGATCCAGCTCTCGGCCTGTGAACGCGTCGTCACGAGTCCTTTTTGCACCAGCAAATGGTCCAGTCTATGTTTCATCTGGTTCTCGCTCGCCGTGAAAACACTGTGAAATAAGTTTGGTGCCACGTGCATCGCCTCCTATCGCTAGGTTGTCGATAACATACAGCGAGTTTTCCTCTGCGGGACGAAGTAGCATAGGCTTCGGGTGCGTGATATGAGGACGATAATTGTTCCATGCCCATTCCGGATGCGAAACTACTACGCCAAAACCTCCGAGCGTCGTGAGCAGTTTTTTATGTAGCTCGCGTAACTCTTCGGACGTTATATCCTGCGCCTTCTTTTCATGGCCCTCACCGCCTACAGTCATCATGCGTCCTGGCTCAAGGTGAACTGGCATGCTTTGCTTTACGACGCCCTCGATCTCCTGCAGTGCCTCGTGCCGAAAATCACCCAGACTCACCCACGGTACGACCGAGAGATGTGTCCAAACTTTATCGTTCATGTCACCTACCTCAGGACGGCTAGGGACGATGGCGAACATGGTGGCTTCGAGTGGTGCAGGCATCTGGATTACACTATTTCTTGCGTTCGCGGTACTCACCCGTTGCAGTATCAACAGAGATAATGTCACCGACTTTGATGAATGCCGGAACTTTCACGACCTTGCCGGTTTCGAGCGTCGCGTCCTTGAGGACTGAGCTGGTCGTGTCGCCTTTGACGACGTCTTCGGCATAGGTTACTTCGAGAAAGAGGTTCTTTGGCAGCTCAACGTTGATGACGCGCTCACCGAAGAACTGGAGCGCTACTTCATCGCCTTCCTTGAGATAGTCACCGGCATCTTCCATGTCCTCGTTCGGCAACTCAAACTGTTCGAAGCTCTCTGGATCCATGAAAAAGAATTTCTCGCCGTCAGCATAGAGGTATTGAACCTTTTTGGTACTCACCTCAGCCGGTTCAATCTTGTCGGCGCCCTTGAATGTCTTTGGGATAACCGCACCGGTCACGAGGTTCTTGAGTTTAACATTAACGATCGAACCGCCTCGTCCCATCACCTTTTGGGCATAGTCAGTGACGCGGAACGGCTGCCCATCGATCTGGATAACGGTGCCTTTTTTGAGATCGGTTGGTTGGTACATGGTTTATTCCCTTTCTATAAACTGTTCGAATGCTGCTTGAGTGGCTGGGGTTAATTTCGATGTAGTACGCTGCGCCTCTGCGGCGGTTATCCGGACAAGCTCACCGTCGAGTGCCTGGATATCCGTATCTGGCGCCAGCGGTAAACGAAAGACCCTGGCCATAATATGGACTGGTTCATGATTGCGGTCCGAAACCACGTTCACGTCGCCCAGATAATCGAAGTCTTCTGTTAAGGGTCTCAGTGAGGTTTCCTCGCTAAGCTCTCTGCAGACTGCTTCGACAGGGGTTTCGTTCGTTTCGATCTTGCCCCCAAAGGCCCCTATCAGCCCCGCTGCCCCTTTTGCGGGGTCATTTTCACGCTGCTGCAGAATGTAAGTATCGCCTTTTGTTATCAGACAGATACTTACATCCATGCGCTGCATCGCTCTAGCCCTGGGCTACGAAAGGCATCAGTGCGAGGTGTCGTGCGCGCTTGATAGCGACGCCGAGCTGTCGTTGCTGACGGGCGTTGAGACCGGTCTTTGCCGATGGTTCAATCTGTCCGTAAAGGTTTACGAAACGCTGCAGAGTTTTGACGTCTTTGTAGTCAAAGTATGCAGGGA
>CBIHNH010000008.1:0-26494 GCA_966211425.1 uncultured bacterium | reverse complement strand
ATCACTGTTCGAAAATGTCAGCCTCGTCAACACAACCCGTCCAGACAACATCACCTCACTCACCGGCCAGGAGGCTCGCTACCCGTACGAAGCAACGTACAGCGTCAAGCTCACGTCTGGAGCCACCTCGAGCTCGGGAGTTAAGCCATGAAGAAAAAATCAGCACTAACCTCGACCGTCATTGTCAACTGGTCTTTGTACGGCCTAATCGTACTTTTGGTTGCAGGGATTGGTGCGGGTAGTTACCTCATGCACATTAAACTGGTAGGTTACGTGACTAACGTTGATCACACAAAGATAGACACTGAACTGAGCGAGCAGGGCATTGAAAATGCCAAGAAGCTACGTCGTACGCTTGACGACAACAGGGAAAGCGTTGCTCGAGCCGCTGCTATCGTAGCCGATACCAAATACTACGAGTACCAAGACCAGATCGTTCAAGATATCAGCTCTTATGCCGCGGCGTCCGGCCTTACTGTGCTCGGGTTCGATTTCACGACCAGTACTAGCGCAAAAGCGACCGCTATTACCGGAGTTAAGGCCGTAGTTGCAACGATTAGCCTCAGCTCTCCGGTCAACTATGATAACTACCTCCAGTTCCTAAAGCTGATCGAGCGCAACCTAACAAAAATGCAGATCACACAACTCGATATATCGAACGACTTGAAGAACATAGGCAGCGTCAACAGCCCTGTTATAACTCTGGAGGTATACGTACGATGAGACACTCATTAGCTACCGTCACTCGTAATCTTAAAAAACTCGGGTCCTTTCTATCGGCTCATAGTTTTATGGTATATTTCATTATCTTTACCTTTGTCCTAACTGGTGCGTTTCTGGGGTTAAACATAGCGCTAAACCAACCAAGCGATGAAGACTATCGCTCACAAAAGCTCAGCGAAATACAGTCGACAAAGTTTGATACAGCTACGATCGAACGCATAAAACGCCTTAACGCTCAGCAACAAACAAACCTCGATACTCTTCCTGCTGGACAACGCACTAATCCATTCAGCGAATAACCGAGCGCCGATAAACAAATGCTTTATGTATGTCTATCTCTCGTCGCTGCTAGTATAGTAGAAGTATGCTGATATCGATCGAAAACCTACTCACCGTGCCCGTCATGAGCCTGCAGACCGGGGCACAGCTGGCCGAGACGACCGCTGCACTCGTCGACCCTCGCCAACTGACTATCGCCGCATTTTACGTAGAAGGAGCCGGCCTCGAACAATCACCGAGCGTGTTGCACCCGAGTGATATCAGGGAGCTGAGCGATATCGGCATGATTGTCGACGACGCAACGAAGTTAACGTCACTCGACGGTCTCGTTAGGCTACAGGAAATCATCGATTTTGGCTTTGAGCTTATCGATCTAAAGGTTATCGATGAAAATAAGCGGAAGCTCGGCAAAGTATCCGCCTACAGCGTCGAAACGGTTGACTACACGATCATGCAAATCTACACTGAGCAGTCGCTTATCAGAAGCCTCGGTACTGCTGGCAACGTCATCCACCGCTCGCAGGTCATCTCTGTGAACAATGACGTTTTAGTCGTCCAGTCGCCAACCGTCCGAGAGGACAACCAAGAGGTCGCTGTCGACTCTAGCGGTGTTTTCGTTAACCCGTTCCGAAGCGGCAGCGCTCAACCCGATAACATCAGCCGTTAATATTCGCTATCAGCGAGCGCATCCCGAACAGCGTCATAGGGGAAACCTTGGCGCATCAAGTAGGCGATAAGTTTTTGTTCATCATCGTATTTGTAGCGTTTTTTCTCAAGAATGTTGCGGAGATCGTCTTTTTCCTCACGTGGGGAATTTTGCAGTGCTTGTTCGATAACCACGGAGTCGACACCTTTTGTGCGTAGTTCTGCTATGAGCTTTCGCTTGCTGATGCCTTTGCGAGTGTTTCGGTTTTCTACCCAGTACCGCGCAAAGTTCTCGTCATTCAGGTACCCTTTTTGCTCCAACCGATCATAGACGCGGTCTGCAATCTCTTGGCTAACACCTGGCCTCTCTCGGTATTCGTTGCTATCAGGTACTCGCACTCGAGTAGTTCTGGTTTTGCGCCACAGATAATCACGGACTTCTTTGGCACTATGCGGGCGCATCATCGTATATTCGAGTGCACGCGCATAAAGTTTGCCGAACTGGCTTTCATTTTCCAGCTCGACGAGCTCCTCTTCACTGTATTCTCGCCCGATCTTGATACCGAGCTCGGTTACCTGCAGAATATCTAGCGAGAAACGGTACTTACCGTCAACCGAGACGTTTACCCGATCAGGGTTGCGAACTTGGAGCGATATATCGGTGATCTTCACCGCCAACCACTAGCTTTCTTGCTCGGCTACCTTGGCGCGGACGGCTTTTTCGATTTCAGCGAGAACCTTCGTGTTTTCTTTAAGATAAACCTTGGTTGCTTCACGGCCCTGGCCGATCTTGGCGTCCTTATAGTCGAACCAAGCGCCTGCTTTGCCAACGATACCGTGGATCACGGCTAGGTCGAGAACGTCACCGGTGCGAGAGATCCCCTCGTTATACATGATGTCGAACTCAGCAACTCGGAACGGCGGAGCGATCTTGTTCTTCACTACCTTAACCTTCGTCCGGTTACCGATAATCTCTTCACCTTGTTTTATCTGACCGATACGGCGGATGTCGAGACGTACGCTTGCATAGAACTTGAGCGCGTTACCACCAGTTGTGGTCTCTGGATTACCGAACATCACGCCAATCTTCATACGGATCTGGTTGATAAAGATGACAGTAGTCTTGCTCTTGCTGATAATACCCGTCAGCTTACGGAGCGCTTGGCTCATCAAACGCGCCTGGAGACCCATGTGGCTGTCGCCCATCTCGCCGTCTATCTCAGCTTGCGGTACCAGGGCGGCAACCGAGTCAACAACAACAAGGTCGACCGCGCTCGAACGAACGAGAGTCTCAGCAATCTCGAGCGCCTGTTCACCATTGTCAGGCTGTGAGACGAGAAGGTTATCGGTATCAACGCCGAGACGCTTTGCGTAGGCAGGATCAAGGGCATGCTCAGCGTCGATAAACGCAGCCGTGCCACCCTGACGCTGAACTTCAGCGATCGCATGCAGTGTCAGCGTCGTTTTACCAGAACTTTCAGGGCCATAGATTTCGATGATGCGACCTTTTGGGTAGCCGCCGCCGAGGGCGATATCGAGACTCAGTGCACCTGAGGGGATGAGTTCAACATCTACTTTGTGCGCTTCGCCGAGCTTCATGATCGAACCGTCACCAAACTGTTTGGTAATCTGATCCATCGCGAGACCAAGTGCTTTTATTTTGCCCTCATTGTCCGGTTTTTCAGCAGAAACCGCTGCTTTTTCAGTCTTCTTTGCCATACTACTCCTCCGTTTGCGGTATCTTTCTAGTATAGCGCTTTGCTACAATAGTTAGCAATGAAGACATCCCAAGGATTTACGATCGTCGAGTTCCTCGTCGCCATAGTGCTACTGGCTGTCGTAGGCGGAATTGGCCTAAGCCAGTATGGGTCGTTGAAATCCATGCATCGGGACCAAAGCCGCAAGGTTGCGATCAACGCTATGCACCATAACCTCAAAGAAGTTGTGTTTCCAACGTTAAAAGCTTACCCCCGAGTCCTCAGCGCTGCGCAGCTAAAAGCCATGGACAAAGACCTCCTGAAGGATCCAACCGGGAAAATGATTGGTACGAAGGACTCAGACTATCGCTATGAACCAACCGGCTGTAACGGTGGTGATCTTTGCGAGGACTACACACTACGCGCCAACCTTGAGCTCGAAACAGACTTCGTAAAGAGCAGCCTCTAGCAAAGTCTAGTTGCTCGGCTCGTTGTCGTTCTCGATCGGGCGGAAGTTTTTAAACGCTTCGACCGCGTTGTTGAGTGTATCGACTTCGTTTTTTGGCTTTGCGACAAAGTTAAACCTATAGGTCGTCTCTTCACCTTCGGTCGAAAGCCGAATTGCGCCATAATTGAGCAATGTCTGTAGTATTCCCTGCTGACGATAGCTAGCATCTTCGATATTCGCCAGGCTAATTGTTTGGTCTTTTTTCGAAAACAGACTAGTCTGGATGTGCTGAATCACGCTTTCGTTAGTGAGAAAGAACCGGTTAGCCCGGTAGACTACCGTGGCGATGATACCGCCGAGAACAAAGAGCGCCGCAGCCAGCAGTAGAACCATACCCCCGCTGAAAATGGCTTCACCTGATAGCTCCCTGCCTCCGAGGAATGTGTCGGTATTAAGCAGGAGTGGCAGACCGACAACAACGACCAGCACGGCAAGCGCCACAACGAGCCAGATCGAAAAAAGTCCGATCGGATGTCGTTGTACGGCACTGATGACGTACTCCCCCTCGCTGAGGTTCAGACTAGGGTAGCGCTTCATTGATTCATCGTGCTTGGCTTTGACTTCGTCGGAAACATCGGGCTGATGAGGGTCGACAGCACGCGTCATATAGACAACTTGCGGCGACTGGGCGGTAGTTCCAGGCTGCGGCTCGGGCTGTGATTGCGCTGGAGGATGGGCGTAAAGCGGCTGACCATTCTGGTCATATGCTACCGGCTTAGGCGCAGTGCCGCCGGATGACTGAGGTGGTACCTTGGGCTGCTCGTTCATACCTACCAGTATATCGCTAATCGGCGGTATTATATGGTTTATTGAGGTGTTTGTAGGCACGGGGGGTCACTTTGCGGCCACGGGGAGTTCGTTCCAGAAAACCGATCTGGAGTAGATAGGGTTCATAAAAATCTTCGATCGTTGTCGTTTCATCACCGGTCAAGGCTGCGATTGTATTGAGACCAATCGGGCGGTCCTGATAGTTATCGATGATACTACTAAGTAAGTTGCGGTCGGCCGGATCAAGCCCGTGCTCATCAATCTCGAGTAGTGCCAGGGCTTTAGTCGTTATCACGGTGTCGATGATCCCGTCACCGTTGACATCGGCATAGTCACGAACACGTTTGAGCAGACGGTTAGCGATGCGGGGGGTCAATCGCGCGCGTGTCGAAAGCATCGTTGATGATTCCGGGTGGATTGTCGTGCCGAGAATCTTTGCGGCTCTGGTTATGATCTGACCGATTTCATCTGGCGTATAGAACTCAAGCCGATAAAGATGCCCAAAACGGTCGCGCAGCGGCGCAGCGAGACTGCCGGTACGCGTCGTTGCGCCGATGACGGTGAACTTTGGTAAGTCGAGTCGTATTGAACGAGCCGCAGGCCCTTTGCCGATCACGATATCGAGCTTGTAGTCCTCCATGGCGCTATAGAGAACTTCTTCGACTGCTCGACTCAGGCGGTGAATCTCATCGATAAACAAGATGTCACCATCGGCGAGGTTTGTCAGGATACTTGCCAAATCTCCCGCTCGTTCGATAGCCGGGCCAGCGGTAACGCGGATGTTGGCTCCCATCTCGTTTGCAATCACTGTGGCCATGGTCGTTTTGCCGAGACCAGGAGGACCATAGAGCAGTACGTGATCAATCGGTTCACTGCGTTTTTTAGCGGCATCGATAGCGAGACGTAAGTTTTTCTTGAGCCGCGCCTGGCCGATGTATTCATCAAAGCTCTGCGGACGTAGCGTTACTTCGATGTGCTGTTCTTCGGTATCATCCTGATGCGGCGTCGTGTCAACGATTCGCTCGATAGCCATTAGTTGTTCCCTCTCAGCGCTTGCGTGATGCGATGGTTCGTCGGCAACGCTGGGTCAATTCCTTCAAGCGCCTTTGTTGCGTCGGCGAGCGTGTAGCCGAGCGCTATTAAGGCTTCGAGCGCTTCGTCATTGACGTTCAGCTCGGACTGCACTGGCTGCGATGATCCGTAGTGAGTAGGCAAACCGACTTTGTCGCTCAGGTCGACCACGACTCGCTCGGCCGATTTCTTGCCGACACCGCTGGCCTTAGTGATATAAGCAACGTCGCCGTTTGCGATTGCATTACGCACCTGTTCAGCCGCACCGAGGCTCAGGATAGCAAGCGCTGCTTTCGGCCCGATGCCCTGTACGGTTATAAGTAGCTCGAACAGCTTCTTTGCGGCAAGTGAAGAAAAGCCAAAGAGATCCTCAGCCTGTTCGCGAATATGATGATAGGTGTAGAACTTTGTCTGAGTATCAAGCTGGGTTGCCTCGAAATCGCCCAGACTGACCTGGACTTCGTAGCCTACCCCGTGCACATCAACGATAACTGACCCGGCAAACTTTTCAACGATTTTTCCCTCGACATGTGCGATCATATATTTCATTATACGTGACAACGTACTATTTCGGTGGTAGTATCTGCCTATGACCCGTGAGATGGATCTGACACACAAGATAGAAGACACGATAGAGCGACTCCAGAAACTGCTGCCGTACGTTGCTAGAGATGCCAAACGCTACAGAAACGCAACAGATTTCGTCGAGAAATCACGCGAACTACACCTAGCCGCAAGAGCAATTGATGAAGTGATCCCGTATCCGGGTTTCGGGCACCACGGTCCAGCTATTCGGGTCCGGATAGGTGCGCACGCCGTCGAAGGCTACAGTATGCACAAACTCCAATATGATTTTATAGAAGCAAACTTTGAAGTCGTTGAGCCAGGTGAAGAATACGACCTACGAGCTAGATACCATGCCCGCACCGATGTAATCGGTAGTGTTCACACGCAGCCCATCTACGGGCAGCGGCGCTACTTCGATCTCGCAACACTTGGCCGCACTCTGGAAGATGGCGGCGAACTCAGTGTCAGCCAACCCGGCTCATCATCGAATAAGTGATGGCGGCGGCGAGCGCATCGGCGCAGTCGTCTGGTTTCGGGACTTCCCTCAAGCCGAGATGCATGCGCACCATTTCCTGAACCTGTTTCTTGTCCGCTTTACCGTAGCCAGTCAATGTTTGTTTGATTTGCATCGGCGTGTATTCGGCGATCTCGAGCTTTGCTTTGCGACCAGTCAGCATCGCAACACCACGCGCATGCGAGACGCTCATCGCGGTCGTGACGTTACGGGCAAAAAACAGTTTTTCGATCGACATCACGCTCGGCTTGGTCTCTTTGATGATCTCCGTCAGACTGTCGAAGATATCCTCGAGCCGTTCATCGAGAGGTGTATGGGCGGGAGTCCTGATCACACCGGCGTCGACCATTTTCGCCTTGCCGCCGACAACATCAATCACACCGAAGCCGAGGATGCCTGTGCCTGGATCGATACCGATGATTCTCATAGAACCAAGTATACGTTACTTGCCAGCGCTTGAGCCCGCGAGCCGACGCAACAGCCGTAGCAGTTCATAGCGCCACTCATAAAAGCCATAGCCGAGCGCGCCCATACCTGCGGTTACGATGAGCGCTGTCTTGAGTGATGAACCACTGCCCTGCTCAGTATCGGCAGCAGCGGGAGAAGCGAGCACACTAGCACCCGCAAGGCTTTTGCGGCAGCGATTTGTTTCCGGATTGCGTTCGTAGCCTGACTCACACGGAACAAGTGACGACGCTATGCTCACCACTTTTCGGCAGCGATTCGTAGCTGGATTTCGCTCTTCACCCTCATCGCATGGCGTCAATGAAACGCTTGCGAGCGTCGCAATAGAGCGACAGCGATTCGTGACCGGGTTTCGCTCCTTGCCCTCTTCGCAGGTCGCAAGTGCGCTAACCGCCTCTTCGATGGAGCGGCAACGGTTCGTTTCGGGGTTACGATACTTGCCCGCTGGACATGCGGTCGGCTCGGGCAATACGTCTAGCTCCGCGAGTACTTCAGGAAATACGTTTGCTCCCGTTGGGTTTGGCGTACCCCACCTCCAGGTACTATCGCTTTCATCCAGCGCCCATGATCGATTGATAAAATCTTCGCTTCCGGCATCGGCATAGCTTGTCAGCGTTTCGTCATAACGCTGGATACCGTAGCTATCCTCGAGCCACAGATACCCGCCGCTGTTGGTAAGCGAAAGTAGCTCGCCATCGTCACGAAGCCGCATTAGCACGTAGCCGTCATGATGAGATGCATACGCCAGTGAAAAAGTATTCGTGACCGACTCGCTGCCGGTGTCTGTCCTGAGCCGATAATCAGGCAATGTCGTTATATCGAATCCAGGTAGTGCTTTTAGTTTTATAAAATCACCGCACGTCGGATCGACCGAAAACGGCTCGCAAGCTTTTGCACGCGGCGACACCTCGACGATACGCAGCAGTGGGGTCATCGGAACCTGATAGAGCAAGTCAGCGTACAGGCTTCCCTCAAAGTTCCCGAACGTCACAGAGCTATAGCCGGTTGAGGTTTTGCCGCGCTGCTGAATACTGTTGTTCGTTTTTAGTACCGCTGGACCGCTTGCTGGTGCGAACCCGGGCAGTACTACTGCCAGTGAGTTTAGCGTAACCGGTGACGGCATGAGCGTCGGAGCAAAGTGTCCGACCGCCGCATCCGAAAGCAGCCCCTCCGTCGATATGAGTACGTGGCTGTGTGGTCGCATCAGCCCTGATAGTGACATTGCTTCATATGTCTGACCATCTCCTGCGTAACCGTATAGGAGTCTACCACCCTCAAGTGAAATAACTTCGCTTGAGTTGTTGTATAGCTGCACAAGCTCGAGCGAACTATCATTTATCAGATACGCTGTGAGCAGAATAGGCGAATTCGGCAGTGACTGCGGGGTCGGCTCAGGTATCGGCACTGCGACTATAGCCTGAGCATGCTGGGGAGTAGCTAAAAGCAGCAGCACTCCAACAAACACAACACCTACGGCAAGACGGTAGACACGGCTCATGCCGATATAATGCGCTTATGTATGTAATATTGTCAACGGTTTTTTAGTCAATCGTGATCGTGTCTGCGATATCAAAGTTAGCATGAGTTGCGACGACATCATCCAGATCATCGAGAGCATCCATCAGCTTCATCACCTTGCGAGCAGTATCTGTATCATCGATAATAATGGTATTCTGAGGCTGATAAATCAGCTCCGCAGACTCTACCGCCAGCCCTGACTCCGCAAGGCGCGCGCGGGCAGCATGAAGCTCTTTTGGATCGGTGTAAACGTACAGTTTGCCGTCAGATTCCTGAGCATCCTCAACGCCCGCATCGAGCGCGAGCAGCAGCGCCTCATCGGCATCGCCCTCGAATGTCACCGTGACCTGGCCTTTACGCGCAAACTGGAACGCAACACTACCTGGTTCGGCGATGTTGCCTCCGTTTTTAGAAAATGCATGGCGAACCTCAGGATACGTTCGGTTTTTGTTATCTGTGGCTGCTTCGACGAGCACCGCGATACCGCCCGGACCATAGCCTTCGTACATTACTTCATCAAGCTGAGCTGCATTTTTATCCTTGACCCTGTCTATCGCGCGCTGGATATTAGCGAGCGGCATATTGGCTGACTTGGCCTTTTCGACGGCCATTGCAAGGCTAGGGTTCATCGACGGATCAGTCCCGCTGCGTGCCGCTATCGCGATCTGATTTCCTATCTTGGTGAATATCGCGCCACGTTTTGCATCATTTGCGCCCTTAGCTCGCTTGATGGTGGCCCATTTACTGTGTCCTGACATATGTGACTATTATACTCGCTCCACCTCTGTCGGTAAACCTATACTTCCAGAGCATTGTCCCTCTGGTAAAAATCATACTTCATCTTACGCTTGATCATGTAGCAAATAACCATAATGGTAACGTACCAAGCCACAACCACCCCGAACGCTACTTCATATGAGGCTTCCGCCACAGGAAAATCAGACAGCCATTCAACGACTGCAATCATATAGGCAATTAATATATTTGTCGGCAAAGCTATAGCTGAAGCAACAAAATGGCTCGCCATCCCTATGAGGCCGGTCAGTGCAGTAAGCGCCATCGCCGCCGGAATGAACGGAGCAACTAGCACGTTTGCGATCAAGCCAAACACCGGTATCGTACCGAAGGCAAATGCAATCAATGGCAGTGCCATTATCTCGGCGCTCATCGTTTCGACCACCAGCTGCTCAAATGAGCTTGGATCGCGACGACGATAGAGGAACTTCACGACGAGCGGTGCGACCGCGAGGATTCCTGCAAAGGCAAAAAACGAGAGATACCAGCCCAGGTCAGCCCAAACATACATTGGGTTAGCGAGCGCCGTAACGGCGGCGACATAGATGATGAGCAATAGCGGATGAAAACGACGCCCGACATACCACGCCAGTAGACCGAGAACCGTCACGATAACCGCTCGGTTCATGCTCGGGCTGAGACCCGAAAACAACACAAAACCAAGAATCACCGCGAGCGAACCGATAAACGCCAAGTAACGTGAGTGCCGGGAAAGAAGCCGCATCACAAAACGAACCAGTATGGTGAGGTTATAACCGCTCGCGACGACGATATGCGTCAGACCGACGACCTTGAGCTGTTCGTCGAGCGTATCAGGTAGCGTCGAGCGTTGCCCCACGACAAACCCGAGCCCAAGGCTCGCCATCGGCTCGATAACAACCGATCGAACCGACTCCGAAAAACTCTCTCGAATATCCCGCACGATATCCTGGCCGCGTGAAACCTTCAGTATTTTCCCGCTCGCCAGTGCTGCACCGTAGGAGGCAAAACCCTCACGGAGCGTGCCGTGGATCAACAGCGTGTCGCCTCGCTTCAAACTCTCCTTGCCGTAGACGGTAGCGAAAACTTCACCGACGTATGATTGGCCTTCGATCGTAATGGCGGTGAGTGTCAGCTTTTGTTTCCCCGTCGATGATACCTGTGCGTCACCGCTCATCGTACCGTGCAGCTCAACCGTCCGGCCAACGATCGCCTCGTACTGACCGTACTGCGCCTCGACGACGCTAGAGCGCAGCGACCCGAGCAAGCAGCCGGCGCAAAAAACCATGACGAGAGCCCACCAGCGGCGAGAGCGAAACCCGCCGAGCAGTAGTGCAAGGATAGCCACTATGAGCATCGCACTAGGATCCAGCTCCATCTGTCTGCCCACGATCAAGCCGAGCAAAGATCCTGCGCATAGCCAGCCGAGCAGTAGCGAGACGTGAAAGCGCTCATACCGCAGCCGGGTAATATTCATATCGTCAGTATAGCGCGCTAGGAACCCGGATAATGCGGATTATACGCCTTGTCCGATGTAGTGAAACCGGGGTATCTTCCCTTTCCCAACAGCCACGCTCTCCATAAACATATCAAGTGGCCGGGCCTTCACTAGTTTGTCGTTAGTTTCGTAAAGCGGCCTGTAGATAACCAGGCTTATGTCGGTCTCGGTATCAACTACCACCTTCTCAACTGTGTAATATTTCAGATCATCGGGTGTACTTTTGTAGTGTCTATACATCCCGGTGCGTAGCACGCCATCGACGCTTTGATAGCGCGGATCATTTATATCAAATACTTCACCTGTCTCCGTGTGCTCAGCAAAATATTCCGTACTATAGTCGTGTTCGTGTCCGCCGGCACTTTCCATGGCCGTTAGTATAGCAAACTAAGGAGGAGCTGCTGTTAGCAGTTCCGTTCAAGCCCCAATCCATCTCCAGCCAAGAAAAAAGTCCTATCCTACTCGGACAGAACTTTTTTCTTGGAGGAGCCACTGGGACTTGAACCCAGGACACCCTGCTTAAAAGGCAGGTGCTCTAACCAGCTGAGCTATGGCTCCGCGTCACAACTCACTTCACTATTTCCGCATCAAAATATATTTTGATGCTTCATCGTTCCGTTGTTGCTCCTTTTGCTTTAACGAACAGCCTTCGGCTTCGGTTTGTTAAAGCAGGGAATCGCAAGCTACATAGAGTTTACGAACAGGTGCTATGGTAGCATTTTACCCCTGTCGATGTCAATGTCGCGCTCAATGCTTTTTCGAGAACTTCTTTGGGCTGCTGGCAGAAAACATATCGAACACCGCAACGATGATACCGGTCGCCAACAACCATGATGTATTCATAGCGATCGCAGTCAGTGTCGGTTGCAAGGCGGGGTCAAGTGAGGGCAGACCGGAAACGAGCGGGCCGATCAGAAGCAGCGAGCCAAATAAACCATAACCGACAGCACCGATGATACGTGAGCGTTTGGAGAGATACTGCGGCCCGGCGATCAGCAACACGAGCGACGGCAAGAGAATCAGGATGATACTTGCAGCTGACTGATATGCCAGAGGCTCAACCGGAACATCCGTCGCCCGCAAAAAGTTTGAGGTATCACGGGTAATCTGCTGCGACAACACGAGCCCGGCACAGAGCGCCAACCCGAGAACACCAAAGCGTCGCTTCGAGAGATACGCGAGCAACGTCAGGCTCGCGAAGAGTATCAAGATAGTCACAAGCGTCATGCCACTATAATACCACCCCGATGTACCAACTACTCGAGACGGTAGTCGAGCTTCAGGCGAAGGAGTTTAACGACGAATTTACTTCGGCGTAAAACGGAGGGGCGAGCCCCTCCTAAAAATCATGCTCCGACTTTGTCTTTCTTGTTGCGTCGCTTGGCGTTGCGCTCGACGTATTCGATGATAGGTGTCGCGACGTCTCGTCCGGTCACCTCCTCGATGCCAAAGCCTGGGCTCGAGTTCACTTCCAGTACTAACGGACCGCGCTCGGACCGCATCAGATCAACACCGGCGAGGTTCAGACCCATTGATTTTGCGGCTTTGATGGCGGTTTTACGCTCTTCGTCGGTCAGCTTTACTTTTTCACCAGCACCGCCCTGGTGAAGGTTTGAACGAAAATCATCATCGAGACTCTGACGCTTCATGCTGGCGATAACCTTCCCTCCGACGACAAAAACTCGTATATCCATACCTGCGGATTCTTTGACGAACTCTTGGAGCAAGATGTTTGTACCGTCCTGGTCCATAACGTAAAATGCCTGGAGTACGGACTTTGCAGCTTTTTTGCTCTCGGCTAATACGACACCGTTACCATGCGTACCGCGGGCAAGCTTGATAATAACTGGTGCACCACCGAGGTGGTCGATGAGATTGTCAACATCGGCCGCACCGCGAGAAACGACCGTTTTAGGGATACCAACCCCCGCGCGGGCTAGCAGCTGCATACTTCGCAGTTTGTCGCGAGAACGAACGATCGCGATAGAGCTCGTCATCGTGTAGATGCCCTGCATCTCAAACTGGCGAACAATCGATGCACCGTAGCGCGTCATGCTACTAGCGATACGAGGAATGACCGCGTCGTAGCCAACCAATGGCTCGCCATCACGCCACACCATCGGTTGAGATTTCTCGATGCTGGCGTAGCAATCACGATATTTGATGATGTCCACTTCGTGGCCACGATCGAGAGCGATCTGCTTGAGACGCTTGGTTGAGTAGTTGCCGGGGCCGTTGGATAAGATTGCGATTTTCATAATGATTTCTTCCCTTCATCATCAAGCTCTACATTGACAGTTACATCAACTAGCATGTTATTTTCTCGTATAAACCGCCGACCGATCAGTACTGGACGCTTCATTTCAGAACGGCTTGTGATACCGATCGAAACCGGGTAAACGATTCCTTGGACGGCAATCTCTGTCTCAATGATATACCGTCTTAGGCGATGACCGTGAGCACTTCGCACGTAAGTCTCGCGGAATTTATCCGTTTCCGTCCGGTAGCGCTCTTCACCGAACGGCGTAAACTTTAGGATCCGTTTGTCGTCTGACTTGCGCCTGACCACTTTGATATCGGTACAGTCCATGGCGCCCGAAAAAGCTCCGGTATCAACTTTTGCATGGATCCCGGTTGCGCCAAACAGAGGAAAGTCAACGATCTCGAAGCAGCCCAGGGTTATGCGACTTTGCTGACTCATTTTGCCTCCTGTAGGAGATGGTTAACAAAAGCCTCCGCGACCGGCTCGGGCTCACCAACAGCTGGAAAGAGGTGTAGACCAAAGCTCGGACAAGCATTTACCTCGATAAACCGGTAACTGGCCGCATCTTCTGCGTCGCTAACCATAAAATCAACGCCGCATGTCGGGAGTTTTAGGAGTTCGGCTACACGCTCGGCCTTCTTGATAATCCCAGCAGGAATCTTGTCGGTTACATTGACAGAGGTGCCACCGGCACCGATGTTGGCCGGTCCCGCTACACGAACTACCTCGCCCTGAGCTGGAACCTCATTATCGATGCGTTCACCAAGAAATCTCTCCGCCGCCTCGTGGTCTATAAAATTCAAACGCTTAGAATAATTGTTGCCGCGTTTTACGTTATCGTTATTTTCCAGATCGATCAACTGGCGGATCGTATGCTCACCATCACCGGTAACTTCTGCCGGGATACGCAGGGCACCAGCCGCAAATGAGCCACCGATTATCAACACGCGAATGTCGTTGCCGCTCACTTGTTCCTGCAGGATAACCTCGCCGCCTCTGCTTGCTTGTTTAGCCACGACAATTGCGCGGTGTAACGCGCTCTCTGTCCGCACGCCAACTGTCACCCCATTACCATGCCCACCATCTGTTGGCTTCACGACGATCTGTTCGTGATGGTTCATAAACCCAAGCGCCAACGCTTCGTTCTCAAAACTCACCGTCGCCGGCTGCCTGAGGTCTTCATCCTCGAGCAACGCGTGTGTAATTCGCTTGTCGCGCGCAATAAACCCACCAAGCCAACTCGCCTCGTCGGTGATTGAGCTCCTGAGTAAGCGCCATTGATCGCCTACCCTATAGCGAACAAGACCGTATCGTTCCTCGAGTATCTCTACGGGAACTCCACGGCTCTTCAGCTCATCTACTATACTTCGGGTGGTAATCTTTAGCATTGGCGTTACTTTTTTATCGTAGGCAATAATATTACAATTATAGCAATAAAATGCAAAAATGTCAATAGCTTCTGGGCTATTCTATACTGATTTTGACTCGAGGAGAACGCGCAAATGCTCGTCAGAAACATTCGTCTTGCCCATGAGTAGGAGTGTCAGCCGGAAATCATCGCCTTTTATCTTCTCGAGGAACTTCCACGTTTCCACTGATCCGTTGTAGTAGGCGAGATCTTTATACCACGGTAGTTCGTCGGTACCACGATAGATACGCATCACGCCCGTGTACGCCACTTTTCGGGCATTGGCGACTATAGCTTCAGTCACCTCTTCTTCGTCCGTAAGCATGTCGAGTAGACCAAGTCGCCACTTTATTTCGTAAGCGTCACGGAAATCCTTGTCGTCGAAGGTTGCAAGCCCAGCCGTAATGTAATGGTCTACGCCAGCTTCGATAAAATTACCCCTGAGAGCCTGCTCCATAATCTTGCCTAGCCCTTCTTCGGCATCATAATATTCGTTGAGGCCAGTCTGGAGCGGACCAATATCAGTTTGACCACCAGTGATCGCACGCATGACATGAACACCCAGCTCGTGCACGACCAGTTGCTCTACGATTTCGCGCGGCAGTTCACCGCGATCCTCAGGAATAACGACGCGCTTTTCGGGTCCCTTCACATTGATTGACGTTGCAGGCTCTACGTCAATACGCCAACCCTCGGCCGCCTCTCCAAACTCTTTACGCAAAATCGTATCAAAGATATCGCGCACTTCGTCTACGTTAAACGATTCTTTGTCAGGGACATGCTCAAGCATCGACCCATACAGAGTATTTACGGCTGACTGCATCCATTCAATCGTTTCCGATGAAGGTCGGTATCGCTCCGATGTAGCACCCTGCTCGACATACTGCGCTGGGACGAGAGCAAGTAGCTCTTCGTGAATATCTGCTGCGATAGATGACAAGTTTTTTTGCTTTATCACATGAAGCTTTTCCTGAAATAACGACGTATATGTCTCTCGATCGGGTGCACCGTATAGCTCAACATTCAACTCCATAAAGTCACGCTTCGCGTTTTCACGCTCCTCGTCGGTCGAAGCAGCTTTGGTTCTATATGCGTGCTGCATTAGGCGGGTCTTTCTGAGATAACCCTCGACAAACTCACGGTACACTACTTCATGTTTAGGATCGAGACTAGGATCGGCTAAAATCGCATCTCCGATTTGGCGGATAGCCTCCAGTTTTTCGTCATCGATAGCCAAGTTCGGATAGGTATGTTCAGGTAAGCGATGCTCCCCGGCGAGAAAAAGATTTTTTTCTTCCTGGTCATTTGCAGGAACCATTGAAGAGATGAGTTTTGGCTCTAGTTCGAGAAGGTGTTGAAACGTAGCTTCAACGTTACCATTGGTAATGGTTTCCATACGTATATATTAGCACTTTTTATATAAAATGTCAATGCTTGTACATCTGTATCATCGACCCGCCGTAGTATTCATCGACGGGGACGCCCTTTTCAAAACCCTGTTTTTCGTAGAGCTTGATAGCGCGGTGGTTGTTTTCAAGAACTTCGAGCAAAATCGTCTGTCCTGGTTCAGCGATACCGCAGGACGTCTCGAACAGCGCCCGGCCTACACCTTTGCCTTGATGGCCTTTGCTCACAAATAAGCTCCTCAGCTCTAACACCTCACCCTGTTCGTGAGCGACCGTAAACCCGATGATCTCGCCATTCTCTTCGGCGACCCATGTGTGCCACTGTGGGTCATGAAAGCGCGTGATGAACTTTTCATAAAACCGCGCCAAGCGCTGCGGAGACGGCGTATATCGTTCGACGAACCGAGCATAGTGAGTCTCCGGTATGAGGTCGCGGTAGAACGATTCTAGGTGCACCGAACAAGATATATCGTACAGCGCGTCGATATCGTCTTCGGTGGCAATGCGAATAGTGTACGGCATTTGTCACTGAATTGTACTGCCTGAGGGCAAAGAAATCTAGAAGATTTTTGAACGTTTCGCTTTATCGAAATCAGCAAGTAACTCACGCTGTTTTTTGGTCAACTTTGTCGGGATATCGACGATGATACGAACGATATGCGCTCCGCGACCGCTACCGCGCATGTGCGGTACGCCGTGGCTTGATAACTTAAAGTCGGTACCGCTCTGTGTTCCGGCCGGGATTTTCATAGTAACGACACCGTCAACTGTCTCAACCTCGATCTCGGTGCCGAGTGCGGCGTCGACCATGCTGATGTGTTCGTCGGAAAGGATGAGGTCGCCTTCACGGGTGAATTTCTTGTGCGGTTTGACCCGTAGATGGACGTAGAGGTCACCCTTGGCGCCATCAGCTACCGCTTCACCGCGTTCGCGTAGACGGATGGTCGCACCATCGTCGACACCTTCGGGTACTTTGAGCGTGATATCTTGTTTCGTACGCTCTGTTCCCTTGCCGTTACAGACGGTACAAACCTTTTCTGGCACTTTGCCTCGTCCGCGGCAGGTTTCGCATGGTACCTGCTGCTGGATGGCGCCAAAGATTGTATTCATGACACGGGTCTGTTGGCCGGCACCCTTACATGTCGGACACGTTTTAAACTCATAGCCAGGCTCAACCGTTGAACCTTTGCAGTGCGAGCATTCGTCATCGAGCGTCACGTGGATGGTCTTCTCGGTTCCGAAGACAGCTTCTTCGAAGGTCAGGTTGATCGTCGTCTCGACATCACGGCCACGACGCGGGCCTCGCTGACCGCCACCACCTTGACCAAAGAACGAACCGAAAATATCGCCCAGTCCGCCATCACCAAAGTTGAACTCAAACCCTTGGCCGTTGCCAAAGCCCTGGAAACCTTCGAACGGATTACCAGCGCCACCACCACCGTTTCCACCGACACCAGCGTGGCCGAACTGGTCGTAGCGCTGTCGTTTCTGCTCGTCTTTTAAGACCTCGTAGGCCTCGTTTGCCTCTTTGAACTTGACCTCGTCGCCGCCCTCTTTATCCGGGTGGTATTTGATAGCAAGTTTTCTAAACGCCTTCTTTATCTCGTCGGCTGAGGCGCCCTTGTCTATCCCTAGTATTTCGTAATAATCTCGTTTTGACATCTGTTATCTATAGTACGAGACTAGCACTCTGAGGTCAAGAGTGCTAGATGGTTTATACTAGAGATATGACAAAATACGAAGGAACAAAACTCAGCGACTTCACGCCAATCGACAACGTCGAGACACTTGAAGTCATCGATATCGAAGTCGGCACCGGCGAAACCGTGAATCCCGGAGCGACTATCACGGCACACTACACTGGTGCGCTCTGTAAAAACGGCGTTATCTTTCAAAGCAGCCATGACTTTGGCGAGGCTATCACCTTTGGGCTGGACCAAGTAGTGAGAGGCTGGACCGAAGGTGTCCCGCGCATGAAAGTAGGTGGCATGCGACGGCTCATCATCCCTTCAGAAATGGCCTATGGGTCAGTGCGGGCAGCCGCCAATATCCCGCCAAATAGCGACCTCGTGTTCGATATTGAGCTCGTCGCGATTCCGCGCAACGGCTAGTTGCTTCCCAGGTCGTCCTTTGTGACGAAGACGAATTTTCGGAGCATAAAGAAGTTCCAGAGCGCCGCCAGTAGCGAGGCGCCGATCTTGGCGAGGTTAATTGCAACCGTTGATTCGCTTATGTGTCCGAGCCGGATGGCATCAAGCAGCGGCAAGATCGATTCGGCCAGTGGATGAGCCAACGTATTTTCGAATATATGCAGAAGGCTGTTCTGGATAATGAGGATGCCGAACGCTATGATTGCTACATACAGCAGCAAGGTCTTGCGCCTTCCGTACATACGCCCCTCAAACACGACATGTCTGTTGAGCTTGTAGCTCAGAAAGCTCGAGAAAGGCGCTGAGATCGAGTTCGCGATGAGGAGCGGCAAGCCGATGATAACTGCGAATATATTCAGCAGCAGATAGTCAAACGCTGTCGAGACGACACCGACAAGAAAAAACTTACCGAGATCTTTTTGCTGTTCTGAGCTCATTGATTACCTCTATTATAGCCTCTCGATAGCAAAAACCCCGAGATTTGTTCTCGGGGTTTTTGTGGAGAAGGCACGTAACTACTTTTTGCCCTTCTCTTCCTTCTCGTCGACGACTTCGCCTTCGACTGGCTCGTCTGATGTGGCCTCGGCATCACCTTCCGATTCGCTAGATGCGGCTTCGTACATCTTGGCGCCGATAGGCATGATAGCGTCGTTCAGAGCCTTTGTGGCAGCTTCGAGCTTGTCTTTGTCATCACTCTCGAGTTCTCCCTCGGCCGTCTTGACCGCTTCTTCGATGATTTTCTTGTCATCGTCAGAGATCTTATCCTTGAACTCATCCGGCATCTTCTTTGCTTGGTAGATAGCGTTCTCGAGCTGGTTGCGAGCATCGATAGCTTCACGCTTTTTCTTGTCTTCATCGGCGTGAGCCTCGGCGTCGCGTTGTGCCTTTTCGATGTCTTCCTTACTCATATTGCCTGAGTCCTGGATCGTGATCGACTGCTCTTTGTTCGTTCCTTTGTCTTTGGCGGTGACGTGGAGGATACCGTTCGCGTCGATATTGAAGGTAACTTCGATCTGTGGAACACCGCGAGGTGCCGGCGCGATACCATCGAGTACGAACTTACCGAGACTCTTGTTATCGGCTGCGAACTCTCGCTCACCTTGGAGGACGTGGATTTCTACCTGCGGCTGGTTATCAGCAGCGGTTGAGAAGGTTTCAGATTTGCTGGTTGGAACAGTCGTATTGCGTTCGATCAGTTTGGTCGTCACGCTACCCATAGTTTCGATACCCAGCGAAAGTGGCGTTACGTCGAGGAGCAGCACATCCTTGACATCACCCGACAGAACGCCGCCCTGGATAGCTGCGCCAACGGCAACAACTTCATCAGGGTTGACGCCTTGCATCGGATCCTTGCCAAAGATTTTCTTTACTTTCTCAACAACTGCAGGCATTCGGGTCATACCACCGACAAGAACAACTTCGTTGATGTCGCTCGCTGAGAGCTTTGCGTCCTTGAGGGCTTTTTCGACAGGGCCTGCTAGACGCTCGATCAGCTCGGAAACGAGCTCTTCCAGCTTGGCGCGGGTAAGTTTGTACTCAAAGTGCTTTGGCCCATCAGCATCTGCGGTCAGGAACGGTAGGTTTACATCGTATTCATTTGTGGTTGAGAGTTCTTTCTTTGCCTTTTCAGCCTCGTCTTTGAGACGCTGGAGGGCGGCATTGTCGCTCTTGAGGTCAATACCTTCCTGTTTTTTGAACTCGTCGAGGAAATGATCGACGATACGGTTGTCAAAGTCCTCACCACCGAGGTGGGTATCACCATGCGTACTCTTTACTTCAAAGACGCCATCGCCGAGTTCGAGGACGGATACGTCGAAGGTACCGCCACCGAGGTCAAAGACCACGATCTTTTCCTCTTTGCCCTTGTCCAGGCCGTAGGCCAGAGCGGCCGCGGTCGGCTCGTTGATGATGCGTTTTACCTCGAGGCCAGCGATCTTGCCGGCGTCTTTGGTCGCTTGGCGCTGTGAGTCATCAAAGTACGCCGGTACCGTGATGACGGCTTCGGTAACTTTTTCGCCGAGAAAGGCTTCAGCATCACTCTTTAGTTTTGAAAGAATCATCGCAGAAACTTCTTCTGGTGTGTACTCCGTGTCGCCCATCTTGACCGCAACGCCATCACCTTTTTTGACGATCTCGTACGGCATGATACCGAGGTCTTTTTGAACTTCCTTATCGGTAAACTTGCGACCAATCAGGCGCTTAACACCATAGATTGTGTTCTTTGCATTCGTAACACGTTGGCGCTGTGCGACCTGCCCGACAAGTCTTTCGCCCTTTTTGTTGATAGCCACGACTGACGGTGTGGTTCGGTTACCTTCAACGTTAGCAATAACTTCCGGTTTGCCCGCCACCATATACGCAACGGCGCTGTTTGTGGTACCGAGGTCGATTCCGATGATTTTACCCATGTATGCTCTCCTTTTGATCCAATATAATGAGTGAAATTTCTGATAATTCCGTTAGCACTCCTCGCAGGAAAGTGCCAAACGCTACTCCTATAGTACGAAACTAGCACTCTCATGTCAAGAGTGCTAGTTTCGTTATTTATAGAGGTGAGTTATAGCTTTTTGACGAAAAGTCGTTAGTTTCGGGTTACCTTGACCATGCTCGGCCTCATTACCTCATCCCCGAGCTTATAACCGGCTTGTAGCTCTTCGGCCACGACCTCGTGCTCACCCTCCGCCTCGTCATCAAACTGAACAGCCTCGTGGAGATTTGGGTCAAATGCCGTACCGACAGTTGCATCGATCCGACTTACGCCCATAGTAGCGAGTGATTTTTCGAGATTTTTAACGAGCTTCGCTACGCCATCAGCCCAAGCGTTATCCTTGAGATCTTCAGGCCTGTGCGAGATAGCACGTTCGATGTTATCGATGACTGGAAACAGCTGCATAATCGCACCGACTTTACCGCCAGCACGAGCCATTTCCTTTTCCTGCTCTACTCGTTTGCGGTAGTTCTCGAAATCAGCACGAACACGTTGCAAGTCCTGAGTCAGTTCACCAACCTGCTGTTCTAGTTCTTGTTGTTTCTTGCTCTTTGCCATAAAAATCTACCTACTGTACTTAAAAAATGTTAATGATTGCCTGCAAAATATCTACGATAGCACCAACGATTGCGTTAATCACGGTTACGATGCCATCGATAACGGCATTAATAATCTCAACGACACCATCGACGAGTGACTGGATGATATTCATAGCTAGAGAACCTCCTCAAGCATGGCTCCGGTATGGCGAACCAAACGCATTACTTTTGCATAGTCCTGACGGGTTGGTCCGAGCACGCCGATATAGCTGTTATCGCTATAGGGCGAGCGGAACCGACTGATGATAAGGCTCGCCTGCGAGCTCTTGCCGATCGGATTCTCTGCGCCGATAAAGACGTTGAGCGGCTCGTTTGGCGCAGCCTCACGCAACCATGGCTCGAGATTATCGAGCAGCCTCGCTACTTGTTGGACGTTGTGTGGATTTGCCGCAAACTCAGGCTGCGAAAAGAGGTTGCCCATGCCGCTCATATAGAGCTGGTCGCCGATCGTCGCAAGACCGAGGTTGTGGGTCAGCTCAACGAGACTATCGACTGCGCTTCGAATCGCTCGATCGGTTCTGTTCGTATGCGTCGCAACGCGGGCATCGATCGCGCGCGTACCTCGATCGATGAGCGCTGGAGCGGTAATCAGATCGTCAGAGCGGGCTTCATTTAGTGCATTGACATAAAAACGGTAACCTTTGTCGGTTGGGATACGTCCGGCACTCGTGTGCGGCTGCGTGATGAAACCAAAATCTTCGAGCCGCGCCATCTCGGCACGAATGGTCGCGGATGAAACACCGAACAGCTTTGCGAGCGTCACACTACCAACCGGTACGGCGACTTCCGCGTACTGTTCAATGATAGCTCCCAGCAGCTTTGTCTGGCGTTCAGTCATAGAGCCATTTTAACGTATTTTGGCACTCTACGTCAATGAGTGCTAAGGTGTGACTCGAGATAGGTAAGGAGATGTTCGGTCACTGCGTCGGCGTACTCGCTCGTTTCATGCTTGTCACCGGCCAAGACACCCTCAATGCGCTCGACAGTAGTTGCTAGATCATCGTTGATGATAATAATAAAACGCGCATCCGCTTGGATGTGCTTGATTTCCGAATAAGCAGTTTTTAGGCGCCTATCAATCTCATCACGGTGCGCGTCCATATCGCCGTAACGGCGCTCGAGCCGCTTGAGCCAGGTCTCGACACTCGGAGGCAGCAAAAAGATCGCATGCGTATCAGGTTTTACGTTGAGGTATTCCATGACACCGTGAATATTGACGTCGGTTACCGCGACTTTGTCTGTTTCCTTCGCGTACGCCAGTTCAGCGGCGCTCGTCGCATAGACATTGCCGTGCACATACTTCGCTTCGACGAGGGATTTATCTGAGAGCATCTGCTCGATCTGCTCGAGGGTCACGAAGTGGTAGTCAACGCCGTTTATCTCCTCGATGCCATGGTTGGTGCGAGATGCTCGGGTCGTATGCGAAACGATCAAGTGGTAGCTATCGTCATGTATCAGCTCGTTGATAACGGTGTTTTTGCCGCCCCCGACAACACCGGCGATCAGCAATAGTTTCGTTGAGCGCACCAGTTCAGACACGCCGTCAGACATCTTGTAGTTTTGGATCGCGGCTTCTACTTGGTCCATGTCAGGCTCGCTCTCCTGCAGCGCGGTGAGCTATATGTCCAAGACCTGCGAGCAGACTGTTTTGCTGCTGAGGAGTATCTGCGTTGTGAAACTCATAGGCAACAATCTTTTCTGCCCATGAACTCTGGCCAAATGGAATACCAGTGTAGCTCGCCCCGAGGCACGCGCAGTTACCGATGGTACCAAGCGTCATATGTGGGTACTCTCGGTCACGCTGCGCTTCAAAGCCAAACAGTGCACCTTCTCCACGTTTGTATGTGCCGCGCTTAAACTCGAAACCAGTAGCCTGCTCGTGAGCGCTTTCAAAAGATTCTCGCACTACCTCGAACGTCTCATCGAGCAGCTCATCGTTCAGGTTCTGCTCCATCCAGTCATACATCGTTGGTAGCACAAACGGACGAAACAAGCCCCACGCAAGTAGTCCATCGGCAACATCTACGCGAGTATCCACGTCAACGAGCTCGTTGGGCGAAAACTCTGAAACAGGAATTTGCTGTTCCCCGCTCAGAAACATGTGACTGTTCCTGTCATACGTAAATGGCACCGAGGATACTCTTTGAAACAATTCCGATTTCCGTCCCATAGATTCCATCGTTTTTAATCCCTCTTTAGCATCACCGTAAATGCTTCTGATGGTATGTCGACTTTTCCGAATCGTTTCATACGTTTTTTACCCTTTGCCTGTTTGGCAAGCACTTTTTTCTTGCGCGAGACGTCACCGCCATACAGACCAGTCGTGACATCTTTACGGTAGGCGCTAAGATCTTCACGGGCGATAAACCGGCCGCCGATCGCCGACTGTAGCGCGACCTGGAAGTTCTGCCGTGGAATCACCTCTTTGAGTTTTTTGACGGTTTCACGCCCGAGGCTTTGCGCCTCGGAGCGGTGCGCCATGACTGAAAGTGCGTCGACGATCTCACCAGCGACGTAGAAGTCCACACGGACAAGATCTTCGACGCGGTATTCACTGAGCTCGTAGTTAAAGCTGCCGTAGCCGCTCGTCACGCTCTTGAGCTGATCATAAAAATCAGTCAGCAGATTTGCCAGCGGTGCCTCGAAGCTGATAAGTGCTCGTTCGTCGATATAGCTGAGATTTTTTTGACGGCCACGCTTACTCACGATCAGCTGGATTACCGCCCCTACATAGTCGGTCGGTACGACGACTTCGCCCTTGATCCATGGTTCGCGAATCTCGGCTATCTTCGCGACGTCAGGCAGATCACTAGCGCTTTTGATATCGAGTTCGTCACCAGACGTCATACTGATCTGGTAGTCGGTCGATGGGTTTGTCACGACGAGATCGAGACCATACTCGCGTTCGAGACGTTCACGGATAATATCCATATGCAGCATACCGAGGAAGCCGATACGCACACCAAACCCGAGTACCGGAGAATTTTCTGGCTCGAACTGAAGCGCCGAATCACTCAGACTGAGTTTTTCGACGGCATCTTTGAGCTCTTGATAGTCCTCGTTACTGACCGGGAAGAAACCAGCATAAACAAACGGCTTCACGTCTTTATATCCAGGTAGAGGCTCGGTCGCATGAGCACGCTTGACGGTGATCGTATCGCCAACCCGAGCGTCACGGGTAGTTTTGAGGTTGGTCACGACATAGCCGATCTCGCCACTATCGATCGAACCAAGCGCCGTCATACCAGGACTCAGCGCACCAACTTCGAGGGCTATGCCATGAGCACCGGTAGCGAGCATCTCGATAGTATCGCCTTTTTTGATCGCGCCATCGAAGGTACGGACGTACAGGATAACGCCTCGATAATCGTCATAGTAACTGTCGAATATAAGTGCTCGTGTCGAGGCATCGGTCGTGCCCTTTGGCGAAGGAACCTGTTCGATAACTGCCCGCAGCACATCTTCGACGCCTTCGCCGGTTTTCGCGCTGATCTTGATGATATCGTCCTCACTGCAGCCGAGCAGGTTGATCAGTTCTTTCGTGACGCGCGGTACGTCCGCGGCCGGAAGATCGATCTTGTTCAGCACCGGGATGATACGAAGATCCGCAGCCAGCGCTAGATACACGTTCGCAAGCGTTTGCGCCTGAATGCCCTGACTAGCATCGACGACGAGAACGGCACCTTCGCAGGCCTCGAGGCTACGGCTAACCTCATAACTGAAATCAACGTGACCGGGAGTATCAATGAGGTTGAGCTCTATCCCGTCGTACTTCATCCGAACTGGCGCTAGTTTTATCGTGATACCTTTTTCGCGCTCCAGATCCATGCTGTCGAGCAGCTGACTCTTCATGTCACGTTTCTGGACGGTTCCGGTGATCTCGAGCATGCGATCAGCGAGCGTTGATTTGCCGTGGTCGATATGTGCAATGATGCAGAAGTTGCGTATATCACCCATTAGGTACGAGTGTCCTTGCTGCGGTATTGGTTAAAAACGATTCTTTGGACGCGTTCGATAACCCGGTGGGCTTCCTCAAGTTTCATCAAACGACAGATAGCCACATAGGCGACGAGGCTGATGATAACGATCAGGCTAAACTTTGGGAACGTCGTCATAAAGCTCTGGTCGGTAGCCGAGAGCGCAAAAATCTTAACCGAGACATAGGTAACGATCGCCATAAAACCTGTCGCGGAAAGCATGCGAGCCACGCCGTGGAAGAACACCGCATCAAACAGCTGTGGAATCCGGAAACTCATCACCGTAAATAGGATAATAACTTCGACTGCGGCAACGATTGACTGCGCCCAGGCGAGTCCATAGATGCCCATACCAACACCCATCGTAAAGTAGATGGCGAGCGAGACGTTCAGCGCAATCGTAAATATTGAGATATACAGTGGCGTCTTCGTGTCCTGCTGTGCGTAAAAACTTCGGGCAGCGATGTGATAGATCGACCGGAAAAGGATAGCGACTGTCAGGATACCTAGCAGACCTGCTACGACGGCTTGACCACCGTTAAAAAGGAAGTTGACCAGATAGCCGCGCCCGAAGAATGCAATCGTCGCAGTCGGTAGCGCCAACCAGATGATGACGCGCAGTACCGTTTGCAGCTCCTGCTTGAACAAATCCGGCCGGCCTTGGCTGAGGCGCTCCGTCATCTGCGGAAAAGCGGCAGTCGAGATAGCGACTCCGATCAAGTTGATAGGGACATAGTGCAGCGTCGTTGCCTGCTGGTAAAACCTGATCGACCCGGTCGCCAGTCGAGACGCTAGGTTGGTCTCGACGATACTATTTACATAGTCCATCCCTTGGTCTAGGGAGCGTGGTGGCAGCAGGCGGAGCACCTGCCTAAAGCCTCGGTTTTTCCAAAATATCTTGAACCGATAGTCGACGCCGAGCCCGATCAGGCCGATCGTACTAACGACGAGCTGCATCATCGAACCAAGCACGACACCGAGCGCGACACCCATGATGCCGCCTTCGAACACCTGGACTCCAAAGATGGAGATGCCGTTAGTGAACACGACGAGTCCGATGATGATACCAACGTTATAGATCGTCGGCGCGAGTGCAAAAAACACAAAACGGCCTACCGCTTGCTGGATGCTCGCGATCACCGCACTGATCGCAAACAAGAATGGGTTAATAGCGAT
>CBIHNH010000007.1:0-27224 GCA_966211425.1 uncultured bacterium | reverse complement strand
AGCCAAATGCAGTGTAGTTAGAGACCGAAAAGCTGGCCGTTGCCATGCTTGGGCTGGTAGCGGAAAAGCTACCGAAGCTTGCTGCTGTGCTGTGGATCTGTACCGACAGAGTAGGGTCGTCGCTGTTGCGCGCCGGTGACATTATCTGATAGTTTGCCGAAGCGGAGTTGCCGACCGCGATATCACCGAGAGAGTTACCACCTTGATAGTTCGCTGAGCTCGACTGAACCAGTCCACCAGCACCCACAGTACTTTCGTCAAAACGGTAGTTGGGCGACTGGAGTGTCTCGGCGTAGGCTGCCGATGCTGGAACGAGCGCACAAAAAAAGATCACCAACCCTAAACGTCCCCAGTCCGTCACCCTCCTATACATAACCTCTATTGTTGTGCATGAGAGGCAAAATCGCAAGCGTGATACTAGGATTGCTTTAGGGTAGGCGTAAGCGGTATACTTCTATAAATATAAGCTGAAGGAATAAACGGGTGGCTGACAAACCTGCTTCTGAAACCAAAGATAAAACATCTGATCTACCGGAACCAGAGGTACTAAAACCACAAACCAGTAGTGATAGTGGTGAGGCCTCGACGCCCGAGGCTGCCGCTGCCCCTAAAAAGCCGCTCCGTTCACGTCGAATAACCTATCGGCCGAGCCACAAGGCGACTTTTATCGGTGCGACCGTTGTCGTCGGCATACTTGCGCTAAATGTCGGCGGTTTTCTATGGTTGATGCGCGATAAGGGCGGAGAAAAGAGCGTCGACAGAGAGTCTGTCACACTGAGCGCTGAGACGCTCGATGGTCTCGGTGTTAGTCGAAATGCTGTCGGTGATCTCGGGACTGAGCTGACTATCGGTCCGGACACAACCTTTAATGGTACGGTGACCGTTGCGAGCGACGTCAGTATCGGTGGACAGTTGCGTCTCAATGGCAAGTTCTCTGCGACCGATGCCAGTTTCGCCCGGCTAGAAGCGGGCGAAACAGCGCTCGGTCAGCTCAACGTAAACGGTGATACAACGACTTCGACACTTAACCTTCGGAAAGACCTCAATACAGCTGGAGCGACGCGTCTGCAGGGCCCAGTCACAATGTCTCAGCTAGTTACGATCAATAACAGCCTAAACGTCGCTGGCAACCTGGCCGTCGGAGGGACATTATCCGCCCGCGGTTTCCAGGCTAGTACGTTGGTCTCCGACTCGACCCTTATGATCGGTGGACACATCATCACACGCGGCTCAGCCCCTGGCGTCAGTCCTGCCGGCGGTGCCCTGGGTAGTAACGGTACGGTGAGTATCAGCGGCAACGATGTCTCAGGCACTATAGGCGTCAACGTCGGTGCCGGAGCCGGTTCTGGCTGTCTCGTGAGCGTGACGTTTCGTCAATCATATGGCACGACCCCTCACGTAGTGATAACGGGCAGTATGCCAGCAAATATATACCTGTCTGGACGAACCGCGAGTGGATTTACGGTGTGTACGGCCTCGCCGCTGAGCCCAGGCGGGTATTTCGTAGACTACATCGTGATGCAATAGATCCGTTGCTTTGCTCTATAGCGGAAGCGAAGCCGAGTCCTCTACATATCGATAAACAGCATCACTTCGTTATCGCGTGCCGTGATGATGCCGTTGGTGATCGAAAACGAGACAGGCTCTTTGTCGGTCTCGATGAAGACGTCGCACGGACTTAGGACGGAAAAAAAGTCAGCGTGACCGGGAAGGATATCGAATGGTCCAACCTTGTTTGCGGCCGTAACGGAGAGCGCCTCACCTTCGTAGTAGAGGTTAAAGGGTGCGCGCGCGATGACTTTTAGGGACTCGGCTGGCTGACTCATGGCTTATTTCTTTGGTTTTTTCTCAGCGTCTTTGGCTGGTGCAGAAGCTGGTTTTTTCTCAATTTTTTCACTCGCGGGCTGCTTTTTGTCAGATTTGCCCTCGAGTATCGCTTCGATGCCGCTCAGCGTCTGCTCGAGCGTTGAATACTCACCAGGACGGCCGCTGAACTTTTCCGCGACTGAGAAATCTTGGTTAAAGAACAGGATCAGTTTCTTGGCGTTCTGATAGTCGGCACGGTCGGCAGGTGAGAGCTCATTTTCACCGACGATAGCGATAATGTTCTTGAGGCTGTCGTATTTTTGCATGATTGCCTGGACGCGACCAGCGAGCAGGTAGTGACGCTGGCCGACGATCTCAGGGGTGAGCAGGGAGCTGGTCGTCTTGAGTAGGTTGACCGCAGGACGGATGCCGGTTTCGGCGATAGATCGGTCAAGCACGAGGACGGAGTCGAGCTGTTGCGATATAGCTTGTACTGCAGGGTCGGAAAGGTCGTCCGCCGGGATATAGACGGCCTGCACTGAGGTGATCGTGCCATGCTCGGTGGAGGTGAGACGGTCCTGGAGGCGACGCAGCTCAGAAAATACAAGCGGGGAATAGCCACCTTCGGACGGCACTAGCCCCATGTTGGTGCTCAGCTCAGTGAGGGCTTGGATGTGACGATAGATATTGTCGATGAAAAACAGGATGTCGCGGTTTTCTTCATCGCGGAAATATTCGGCTGCCGTTGCTGCTGCCGGCGCGACCATCGAACGGATGGCCGGGGTGCTGTCCATCTGTCCAAAGAACATCACTGTGTTCTTTAGGACATCGGTTTCTTTGAGTGTCTCGTAAAGCTCGTTTCCTTCACGGATACGCTCACCAACACCACAGTAGATACTCATGCTGTTTTTTGTGCCCTGCGTGACGTTGTGGATCATTTCCATGGTGAGGACCGTCTTGCCGACACCGGCACCGCCGACGATACCGATCTTGCGTCCTTTGACGAACGGCGTGAGAAAGTCGATAACCTTGAGCCCGGTCTCGAGTAGTTCGAGTTTTTTGCTGCTGCGGTAACTCTTTGTGCCCGTCGGCTCAGTGATCGAACGGCGAGGGACATCGGCTGTCGGCTCAGGAGCTTCATCGAGCGGGCGGCCTAGGGCATCAAAGACGCGTCCAGCTGTCTTTGGTCCGACAGGGACGGTTACTTTGGTATGGCTCCGGAACACCTTCTGACCGCACTGGAGTTCTTGGGCGTTCGCCAGGTTGAGGCAGACCGCTTTGCCGGAACGGAAGAAACTGACTTCCAGGAAGATATCAGGGTAGCCATCCACGATGAGCAGTTCTTTTGCGTCGGGGCGTTCGCCGAGTATCTGAACTTCGACGGTCAAGCCGCGTAATGTTTGGATTACGCCAACCTCAGCTCCGATAGGGGGGTGGGTTTTGGTCTTTGTGTTTGTCATGCGTTGCCTCCTGCTGCCATCCGTCGTTTCTTTTTGATACTGGTCATAACTTCGCGCATCTGTCGGTCGCTCTCGGAGCGTTTGGCGCGGTGGAACTCGAGCATATAGTCGTCAACCAACTCACCGGCGCGTTTTTTGGCGACCGCCATGGCATTAAACCGGCTGGCTGCCTGGGCGAGGCTCGACTCGAGGATAGTCTGCGAGAGCGCGAGAGTCATCATGGTCATCTCCATTTCATCGGCGATCTCGTCGAGCGATGGCTCAAAGATGGTGTCCTCTGCTGTCATGGCGTCCTCGTTGGCGTCTTCGCTCATGTCGCGCATGCTCGAGATCAGGTCGATCGACTGGATGTTTTGGACGCCGAGCGAGACGTATTCCTGATAGTAGATGATGATACGCGAGTAGGAGAGGACGGCTTCGATGACAGGGGTAACATCGATGTAGCTGTCGGTTTCTGGAACCTGGAAGAAGCGGATGTATTCCATATCGCGCTGGCTGAGCTGGTTTGCGCCGTGACTACCGAGCACGATGATATCCGTCGTTTTTTTGTCGTAATTCTGACTGACAACTTCGACGAGTCGCTGGTCGATGTCGCCGCTCAGGCCGGCCTCGGCAGTAATGAGGATAAAAACCTGGTCCTTGCCGATATCATTGCCCAGTTCGCGGTTGGTGATACGAGTGTTCGGGTCGACCCGAATCGAGCTATAGCGTTGCCAGAGTAGTTGAAAGAACGCCTTCGATAACTCCACTTTGGTTTTGACCTTTGCGACCTGGGTACTCGCGAGGCTCTCGAAAACTCCTGTCAGGTCTTGAACCGTCGAGATATCAGAGACGTCTTTTTCGATCGCATTAGCTCTTCGCATCGGTCTGCTCCTCGTCGGCGGCGTCTTCAGATTCGCTCGGTTTTTCTTGTGGCTTTGATGCTAGTTTTGTTGCACTATGCTGTTTTAGTAGCTTTGCTTCCAGTCGGTCATAGTCCTCTTCGGTTTTGGCTCCCGAAGCCATTTTCTTGGCTGATTCTTTGATGGCGGGGACGTCTAGCTCAATATCTCCGCCGCTACTTAGCACCGTTTCGAGTATGAGCTGTTGTTCAGGCAGGCTGTAACGTTCCTCTGGCGGTTGACGCAGGGCTTCGTAGACGTATTTACCGATCGTGAGATCGCGTCTGGTGTCGTCTGAGAGTTGCGAGCTAAAGTGTGAGAACTCCTCCGCCTGGCGATAAGCGGCCAGTGTTTTGAAGAGTGTACTGCTGAGGATCTTTTGACGTTTACTTTGCGCTTGACCACCAACACGAGAGACGGACAAACCGGCATTGACGGCAGGGCGGATGCCCTGGCGGAACAGGCCGAGATCAAAGATGACCTGACCATCGGTAATCGACATGATGCTGGTGCTGAGGTAGGCGGTGATGTCGTCGTTTGGCGTCAATACTACCGGGAGCGCCGTTAGCGTTTTGCCGTTTGACTTGAGCTTTCCCGCACGCTCGAGGAGTGAGGAGTGGGCATAAAAGATATCACCAGGGTAGCTGTCACGTCCTGGGTCAACTTCCTGGAGAAGGGAGAGTTGTCGGTAGGCTTCTGCGTGTGAGCTAAGGTCGTCATACATGATGATGACGTCACGGCCTTCGTGCCAGAGGTATTCGGCCATGGCGCAGGCTGCATACGGAGCGAGATAGGTCTGCGTCAATGAGTCAAAGATATCAGCGAGCACGACGATGGTATGTTCCATGGCGCCTGATTCGCGCAAGCTGGAGAGAAGGCGCTCAACGTCAACCTTGCGTCGGCCCATCAGAACATAAACAACGATGCGGTCGGTGCCTTCCTGGGATGCGGACAGTTGGCCAAGGAAGGTACTTTTACCAGACTTGCTATCACCGAGAATAGCGATACGCTGACCAAGTACGATCGGGAAAAAGCTATCAACTGCCGGTACGCCGCTGGCAAGTTGCTCGTTAAGCATCGAACGAGCCATGATGCCTGGAGCAGGGTTGAAAACACCGGAGGAGGCTGTTGTGCGGATAGCGCCTTTGCCGTCAAGCGGCTCGCCCATCGGGCTGACGACGCGTCCGACGAGGCCTTTGCCAACGGGAACTTGGAGCGTGTTGCTCTGAACGACAGCGAGCGTACCCGGTTCCATCTTTTCAGAATCGATATTAAACAGTACCACCCGGTCGCCGTAGGCTTCACGAACCATTCCTCGTTGGCCGTCTTCGAACAGGACCTCGGCACCGAGACGGACGCCCTCTAGGCCTTTGACTTCGATGATGAAGTCATTGACCGCGACGACCTCACCGGTGAGGTTATCGGCCTCAACGAGTTTTTGGAAAGTATGGTTATCGAACACTGCGCAGTACCTCAGTGAACTTCGTCCGGTTAGCTAAGATCTGACGACGGAATGACCAGTCAAATACACGACTGCCATGTTGCAAAACCATGCCGCCACAGAGGCTCGAGTTAAATTTGAACGTGACCAGGGCGTCGTCGGCGATGTGCGATCGGCAAGAGCTCACCAGTGCCTGTTTGACGTCCTTTGTGGCCGGTGCTGCAAGGGTGATGGTGATGAGTGGGGCGGTTTTCTTGGCGGCTTCTAGCTCGAGGATAAGGTCGTCGAGTGCTTTTTGGCTCAGAAGTTTTTTGCTACCGATACCACGTACGAGCTCAAGCGCTCCTGGAGAAAGGGTGGGCGGCGGTGTGGCGTTCTTGGCGTGCACCCGTTCTTTTATGGCGTTGTGGGCGAACCATTTGGCGTAGTCACGAATCTCAAGGATGAGCACGCTGAGATCTTGCTGAGAAGAAACGGTATTAGGCAGCGGTACTTTCACCACCCACCTCTTTCTTGAACTCGTCCTTGTGTTCTTCGATCATCTTCGTCAAATACGTTGTCTGGGCACCGAGATCAACGTCGTGTTGCATCGTTTCGAGCAAGAACGAAGCCGCAGCGTCAGCCAGTTTGGTATCGATCTGGGCAATCAACAGTTCTTTTTCGGCAGCTATATCTTCGTCCAGCTTGGCTTCTAGCTCTTTTTGGCGTTCAGCGAGACGGGTTTTCAGGTCATCTTGGTGCTTGTCTAACTGCTCCTGAGTCCCGTGAACGGCTTGTTCGGTATGTTGCTGCAGTTCTTCCATGCTTTTTTGGTAGCGCTTCATCTCGTCGGTGACGATCTGGTTACCGAGTGCATCGAGTTTCTTGTTAAGCTGTTCGGAAGTGCGGGCGAGATCAAGCTGAAGCTCACCGGCGGCGTTGTCGAGGATCTTCTGATAGTTCTTTTGAGCGTCCTGCAGGAGTTTTTCTTTGACTTCAGGTGCCAAACGAACAGCCGGTGGGGTCGGCTTTTGGACGCGATCAGCATCATGAGCGTGGGGTCGAAAGTGTGCAAGCGCATGACGCAGTCCGATAGCGCTCACGACACCGATCAAAAAAACGTTGACTAGTATAAAAACTTGCAAAAATATCCCACCCATAATCTTATAACCTCGTTAATATCAGATAAATTGCTACCATTCCCACACCGAGTATCGCCAACACGAGGGCAGACAGTTGTATCAAATCTCGGTAGATCGCTGACTGTGACATCGGGTTGCGGCCTACTGAGATGATACTGCTGTGGATCATGGAATAGATTATACTCACCGCCACGATAAGCGTCACGATAAAGATTGCCGCACTGATGAGGATAGGCAGGGTATTAACCTCTTTGCCCGCCAGTGCGTTGGCGACTTTCTGGATGGCTGAAGGAACGACGGTGCGTTCAGGTTCTTTGAAGAAATAAGCCACATTAACTAGCGCTGACACTTGGCCGAGAGTGACCTCTTGTTCTTTTCCGGACGCGTCCTTGATCTTTTGTTTGGTGTCGCCTCGCATGCTCGATTGTGCGATGCCGATGGTCCGAGTGTTGGTCGAGGCTTTCATGCCGACACCGCTTATCGGGGAGGCGGTGATGTGGTCGCCGTTTTCGATCTTGCCGTTGATATCAGAGACCAGGACATTGATGGTGCCGCTCGTCGCGACCTGTGCCTGGTTGTCGCCGTTACTAACAGAGAGTAGTGAGCTATCGCCGTTAATGACTACGCCGAGTAGGTTATCGACGTTAGTGTTCGAAGCAGGAACGATCCTGTCTGCTGAGTCTTTTTCGAGACTGACAAGCGTCCCAGTCGAGAGTCGCTCGTCGGTTGTGTACCCCTGGGATATCGGTGTAACGGCCATAACTCCAAGCGGAGTAATAGTCGCGAACAGAACCGCCATAGCAGCAATGGCATAGCTAGACTTAACGCGGAAGCGTTGTGCGATAGATATGATGTTACTGCCTACGTTCAGGCTACGTGCTCGCATAATATATATGTGTTCTATTCCTCTAGTGGTTAGTATAGCAAAAAGAAATCACAAACTAGGTGTATTATGGTGACAGAAAAAGAGAGAAGTAAGGTATGAAATCAGCAGAGAACCTACAAGCCGGCTTCACGTTTCTCGAACTCCTGGTCGTCGTGGTTGCGATCGTCATTTTGGTGGCGGTGACCGTTTTTATGCTTGCGTAGATCGAGAAAGCGAACGCTGAAATACTCATAAAGGAGGACGTGCTATGGGATTTTGGGATGTTGTAGGCCGGATCGCACAGGGCAAACCGGCTTTCGAGGTGCCGCCAGCGCGTGGTGAAGACTGGGACGATGACGCGCCGACGGTTGATTATGCCGAAGACCGTGAGGCAAAACAGGCTGCTGCGCACCCAGAAACGGGGCTTTACGACGAAAAGGGCTATAAACATCCGCCAGTCATGGCCGCCACTCATGTAAAAACCGATCTGAACGGCCAGTCGTTTGATCTCTGGGTGACGCTAAAGAACCAGTCCGACCGTGATGCACATCTGGATAAGATGATAATCTTCGGTTCAACATTCGGGCTTAATTATCCCCTGAGCGCTGGTGATCAACGAGTGTTCCGTATCTACAGCGGGCCGCTCCTGACCCACGACAACTACCATAAAGCAGAGCTGTACTACCGGGATTCGCCGACGGGGGATTATTTTCGCGCTGATCATCTCATCGAATACCATTATGAGCACGAGGCCTACCAGGTCGTTGGACTAAAACTTTTGATGCCAATCAACGACGTCTAGGCGCTTTTTAGAGGTATAATGTATTTCACATGCAAGAACCCGACCCACTGCTAAAATTTCCGTCGCGTTTCCTCTGGGGGGCAGCGACGAGCGCCCACCAGATCGAGGGCAACAACCACAACAACTGGTCGGTGTGGGAGCTCGAAAACGCCAAGAGTCTCGCTAAAAGCGCTGAGTACAAGCTCGCGGACTTACCCGGCTGGGCTGAGGTAAGCGCTGCCGCCACTGACCCGGATAACTATGTTTCTGGTGAAGCGATAGATCACTATAGCCGCTACAAACTCGATCTTGCTATCGCTGAAAAACTACATCTCAATGCGTTTCGTTTTAGCATCGAATGGTCTCGGATCGAGCCGCAGGAAGGTATTTGGGACCGTGAAGCAATCGATCATTACCGTGACTATATCCGCGAGATAAAACGACGCGGCATGGAGCCATTACCGACACTCTATCACTGGACGGTGCCGGTGTGGTTTCAGGAGAAGGGCGGCTTTGAACGGAGCAGTAATGTAAAGTTTTTCGCCCGATACGCCGAAAAAGTCATCGACGAGTACCACCAGGATATTCGATACATCACGACTATCAACGAACCAGACACTGTCATCAGTCACGGCTACATCACACTCGACCATCCGCCACAGCAACGCTCGTTCCTAAAGGCGTTCATCGTCTACCGAAATCTCATGAAGGCGCACAAAGTGGTCTATGTCTATGCGCACAAAAAGAGCCGACGCCTCAAAGTCGGCTTCACCAAGTCGTATGCCTGGGTACGGGCCGGGGATGAACGCGCCCTAACGCGATTGGCGGTCCGGGTTGATTTTTGGCTACGTGACGACCTTGTGATCCGCTATGTTCGTCGCAAGTTAGATTTCCTCGGGGTCAACTATTATTTTTCCGACCAACATATTGGCGCTAGGATCGTAAACGAACAGGAAAACCTCAACGACCTCGGTTGGGAGATGCGACCCAGCGATCTCAAACATGTTCTGGTTCGACTCGGTAAGTGGAAACTCCCCATCCTAATCACCGAGTCTGGTGTAGCCGACCGTCACGATACGTACCGCAAGCAATGGATCGCCCAGTCGTTGGCCGCCGTGGCTGCAGCCCGCCAAGCCGGCGTCGATGTCATAGGCTATCTGCACTGGAGCTTGTTTGACAACTTTGAGTGGGCCTACGGGCGCTGGCCGAGGTTCGGTTTGATCGAAATCGATTATGCCAACGATAAGAAACGTATTGTTCGACCAAGTGGTATTTGGTACGGCAAACTCGTCAAAAAGATGCGAGGACTCTAAAAGATGCCCGACGAAGCGCTCAGCGGCGCATCATTTGTCGTTATCGGCGGCGGAACCGGTAGTTTTACGCTCCTGAGCGGTCTCAAGCAGTATGTTCAGGACATTACCGCGCTCGTTAATATGGCGGACGATGGCGGCTCGACTGGCCAGCTCAGAGATGAACTTGGCGCGTTGCCGCCCGGTGATATCCGGCAGTGCCTCGTCGCACTCAGTAATACGCCGAAAGTTCGCGACTTGTTTAACTATCGATTTGAAGACGGCAGCTTGTCCGGGCACGCATTCGGCAATCTGTTTTTGACGGCGCTGGAAAAGATGACTGGAAACTTCCTCGAGGCGGTCGAGCTCGCGAGTGATGTACTCAACATCACCGGCCGCGTTGAACCGGTTACGATGAGTGACGTGACGCTCTGCGCTGAGGGCAAGGACGGCAAGCCGGTAAAAGGCGAGTTTACTATCGCGCATCAGGAGCTGGCCACAAAACCGCGGATTTGGCTGGAGCCGGAGGCGGTCGCTAACCCACGTGCTATCGCCGCTATCGCTGCGGCCGATGTCGTGGTTATTGCTCCTGGTAACCTTTATGGTAGCCTGGCACCGGCGCTCAGTGTGTCGGGCATCGGACAGGCGCTGCGCGAAACAACGGCTACCTGTGTTTATATCGCCAACCTTGTAACAAAGCCTGGTCCGACGAGCCAGTATAAGGTGCATGATTTTGCTGATGAGATCGAACGCTTGGCTGGTGGGGCGTTCCTCGATTATGTTGTTTTTAATAGTGACCATCCGAGTCAGGCATTGCTTGAGCGCTACGCGAGCGAGGGCGAGTATGGTGTTGAGGTTGATAACGATGAGATCGTCAAGCGACCATGGCGCGCAAAAGGCGCACCGATCTTGGCGCGCGAGGTGTGGGACGGCGCTCAAGCGAGCGACCCATTGATCTCAAGTCGGAGTTTTATCCGCCATAACGCTGATGCCGTCGCCCGGCAACTAATGAGGATATATTTCGCATGATCGTATACCTAGACCTAGACCGAACACTGTTTGATACCGAGAAAACCGGTGAGATCTGGCAAGTTGTCGGACGGCTATACCCGCAGGTTGATACGGAGCAGTCGTACCGACAGCGTGAACAGTACTATGGCATGGTTGGTGATCTGTATTTCTATGACATGAGCGCGCAGCTGCGTGATTTTGGGCTTGATCCAGAGACGGTCTACGCTGAACTGCAAAAAACTGAGCTGGCCGATGGCCGGTTCGAGTTTTCGGGTTGCCGCGAACTCATCGAGACGCTTGGCAAGCACGCCGAGGTGCAGGTGTTTACGTTCGGAATGGATGACTTCCAGCGTTTCAAGGCATCACTCTGTCCTTCGCTCAGGGGACTGCAGGTGATTACGACCCTACGAGCCAAAGCAGAGGTGCTCGATGACACGGAAACGGAGTGTTGGCTGGTGGATGACAAGCCGATCGGTGACGAGCTGCCGAGCTCGGTTAGTTTCGTCCAGGTGGCGCTCGAAGGTCAGCCTGCGAGCCTCGATGAGCCTTGGCCAACGATGACCAGCCTGGAGCAGGTCAGGGAATTCTTTGTGGACGTGTTTGCAGACCAGAACATTGACAAATAACAAAGCTTATGCTAATATGTACCTATGAGTACTAAAACAAACAGCGCAAAAACAAAACAACTGCCCGTAGTGTTGCAGACAGGTGAGGATCTGAAAAACGCCCTTTTGGTCGTTTCAATGGTTATAAACCTGTTCATCTTTACAGCTTGGTTGGTTATCCAGGTGGATCCATCCGTATCATTAGTCTTGCTAGAGACACGGTAAGTACTAAAAATACCGAGCAACGAACGACAGGGGATTCACCCCTGTTTTTCTGTACAAATACCGAACAAATTGTGGATAAGTACGAGCCGATGACGCCTTTTCCTGAAAAAAGGACTTGCATGTGGGTAGAAGTGGGTACTATACTGTCCTCAGTGGGTAAGCGTGGGTAACAACTCGCGCCACAAAAATAAAAAACCACGGCACCAAAAAAACAATTAGCGGTCCTAAGATAGGAAAGAGAATGGCAAGCGCCGACTACTTTGAACGAAAGCTTGACGATAAGCGGCGGTTAACTATACCCGCTGAACTTCGAGCCGAGTTCGCAGGCGGAGTAGTGATAACGCGCGGCTTTTCCTCCTATCTGCACATCTACCCCCAGGTTGTCTGGGATCAGGATGTAGAGCCGGCACTCTCAGGTAGTATTCTCGATGAGAAGACAGCCGACCTTAACGTACAGTTTCGTATGGGCAAGGTGGGTGCGGAGCTCGATGCAAAACAAGGACGTATCACAATCGAGCAGCATCTCCTCGACTACGCAGGTATCGACAAAGACGTCGTCTGTGTTAGAGCAGGGAAATACTGGCGACTAGCGAAAGCTAACTAGATTTTAGACGTGCGCCCCTTAACAATCCGGGCTAGGTAACATAACCGAGAAATCTTCGAGGTCAGCTACCTGGCAGTCAGACGTGGCAAGCGCAACCGCGTACTTTTGCGCTCGTTCTTTTAGTAACACACACCTCCCAAAAAACTCCACCTCACATTGATTTCCCCCTATGAAACTTGTTTCGGGGATCTCAACACACATAAGTCTCTCACTTTCGTCAGTGGGCAGATGCGGAGTACGGTTCATCCCATACTCCACACAACAACAACTCCATTGACGATACACAAAAACAAAAATATCTCCGAAAATAAAAACTGACTGTAAGATAGGTGACCTCAAGAAAATATGAGTAAACATACACCACAACAACTCCAACCCGGAGCTTCCGACGACCACCAACCGGTGGAAAGCGGGCTCCACCAACCGGTTTTACTGGATCAGGTTGTCGAGCTTTTAGCTCCGGCGACCGGTGAAACATACCTCGACCTCACGGCCGGGTATGGCGGACACGCGCGTGCAGTCGCAGAGCGACTCGGCGGGTTCGGGACAGTAACCTTAGTCGATCGTGACGAAAACGCTATCCGAGAACTCAAGACACTTGAGCAATCCGGAGCAACACTCGTACACGATGATTTTGCACATTTTGCTGAAGCCGCCACCGAGCGCGGCGAGGCTTATGATATGGTTTTAGTTGATTTTGGTGTATCGTCACCGCAACTTGACAGGGCAGAGCGAGGATTCTCGATACAACATGACGGTCCACTCGACATGCGAATGGATCAACGACAGGTACGTAGTGCCTATACGTTGGTCAACCGCACGACGGAGGCCGAGCTGGCTCGTATCATCACGATGTATGGCGAAGAGCGACCACGAAAGGCTGCTCAGATCGCGCGGAAAATCGTTCGATCACGACCACTTCGTACAACCGAAGATCTCGCCCGCGCTGTACTCTCAACCCATCGTGGTCCCCGTGCAAAGGTGCACCCGGCCACGCGTACTTTTCAAGCTATCCGGATTGCGCTCAACGATGAGCTGACACAGATTGAGCGACTGCTCGCCTGCGTTACGAAGCTACTCCGCCCCGGCGGACGCATCGTGTTCATCTCGTTTCATAGCCTAGAGGATCGTCTCGTAAAGCGGTATATCGCTGAGATGGTATCGGCGGGGTACGAAGCAGAGCTTGCCACTTTGACCAAAAAAGCAATCCTGGGCAAAACTGACGATGTTCACAATCCGCGCGCGCGAAGCGCTACGCTTCGAGCGGCTGTGAAAAAATAAAAAAAGAAAGGATAGGGAAAAATGCCTATCGTAATCAAAGACGCTTCACGCGCAGTCAAGATCGACGTTCACGTCGTTCACGCTGCAAAACAGGCGTAAGCTAGACCTTGTTTGTCCGCCTCTGAAAAATACAGGGGCGGACAAACACCAAATATAAAAATACGAAGAAATAAAAACCTCCATGTCACGATATCGTTCCACCACATCTACGTTCAATGGTAGGCAAGATCGCATGTGGCGTCGTAACCAAAATACGGTTGCGTTCGCACCAACTGCGACTCTCGGTCCGGTTGCACATACCGTTTTGATCGCGCTCATGATCGCCGTTCTCGGCTTGATCTATCTGACGCAAGTTACCAAAACGAGTACGTATGGCTACCAGCTCGATAGTCTCGAGACGAAGCGTTCAGCGCTTCTCGCCGAACGGCAAGATCTTGAAAATGAAAACGCCAGACTCCAAGCTCTCGAACGAGTTAAGAGTAGTAACGTCGCTGCAGCTATGACTGAACCAGCTACTACCGAATACGCTACGAACTAGGTATACTAAATAGAATAACCGTATGCAGTTACCCCGCCTGAGCGGCATGTCGTCGCGAACAAATCTCTTGCTGTACATCCTTGTCGGCGTATTGGCCTTGTTTGCGCTGCGACTATTTTACCTACAGGTTATCCGTCATAGTTTCTATGCTGAACGGGCGTTTCAAACACAGGTCTCAAAACTGACTATCGTTCCAGAGCGCGGCAAGATCTTTGCGCTCGATGGTAATGCAAAAGTGCCCCTCGTCCTAAATGAAACGGTGTATACCGTTTTTGCTGACCCTCAGGAGGTAGAAGACCCAGCTGCCATCCAAAAAGCGATGCGTGATATCGCCGGAGGCAATCTCGTTGATAACTATGAAGACTTGCTCGACAGCAAGAAGCTCCGTTATGTCGTGATGGCGCGTCAGTTGACCAGATCTCAGGCCGAAAAGCTGCGCGAAAAAGATCTCGCCGGGGTTGGACTGCAAAAAGGCACCAGGCGCGTGTATCCAGAAGGCCAGCTCGGCTCACAGTTGCTCGGTTTCGTAAATAATGACGGCCTCGGCCAGTACGGGCTCGAAGGTGCCTGGAACGGACAACTTGCCGGTCGGGCAGGGCAACTCCAGACCGTCACCGATGTGCGTCAGATCCCGCTCACTATTGGCGCCGATGACGCTAGTACACCTGCAGTAGATGGTACGGACGTGCTGCTGAGTATCGACCGCAACATCCAGCAAAAAGCCGAAGAAGTACTCCGGAAGGGTCTCGCCGATGCAAAAGCGACCAAGGGTAGTGTCGTCGTAATGGACCCAAACACTGGCCGCGTTATGGCGATGGCAAACTATCCGACCTATGATCCTGCCAAATACGGTGAGGTTGATAACGCGGCTGTCTACCTGAATAGCGTTGTCAGTAATCCATACGAAGCCGGATCGGTGATGAAGGTGTTGTTGATGGGCGCTGGGCTCGATAGCGGCGCAGTGACGGCGAGTACGGTCTTTAACAATACCGGCAGCATCAATGTCGACGGTGAAATCATCCGAAATGTCGAGGAAGACCCGATCTATCCGAACACCAGCATGACCGATGTCCTGCAGTACTCCCTCAACACCGGCGTCGTTTGGGTGCTGCAGCAGATGGGCGGCGGATCGGTGAACAAAGAAGCCAGGGAAAAACTCTATGATTATTATGTCAATCACTATCGGTTTGAGCATGCGACGGGCATTGAGCAAGCGGGTGAGACGAAGGGTTCTGTCGTTAAACCGAACCAAGGTCAGGGGCGCAACGTAAAGTATGCAAATATGGCATTTGGCCAGGGTATGAATGTGACGATGATCCAGACGGCTGCGGCGTTTTCTGCCGCCATGAACGGAGGTGTCTACTATCAGCCGACTATGGTGCAGGGCATCGTAAACGCCGATGGTTCGGTTAGCGAGCAGGCGCCAAAGGTTGTCGCGAGCGGCGTATTGTCTCCCGAGAACTCACGTACGCTCCGCGAGATGACCTATCAAGGGCGCCATCTCGGGTTCTTTGGTAAGTTTGACCCACCGGGTTACAAGATCGGTGGCAAGACCGGTACGACCCAGGTCTTCGATACGAACCTCGGCCGTTACAGCGATGATGATGAGATCGGTAGTTACCTCGGATTTGGTGGTGCTGATACCCCAGAATATGTCATAATGGTACGCGTAGATGATTCCAAGCTCACGGCCGGATATTCCGGAACCGTGGCCGCTGGACCGATCTTTAACGAGCTATCCAACTGGATGTTGAAATATTTAGAAATACCACCAAAAAACCAATAAACGGAAAACACCATGACATTACCCGAAGCCCTTACGATCGTTGACCTCACCCAGGAGCTCATCAAGCTGTTTGCCTTGGCTGTCGGCGGTTTTTCGCTGGCCATGCTGCTCACGCCGGTTTATACCTATGCGGCCTATCGGTACCGGTTCTGGAAAAAGCAGCGTACAACCAGCACGACCGGTGAGGCACTCGAGGTTTTTACGAAGCTGCACGCAACCAAGTTCAAGCGAAATATTCCGACCATGGCTGGTATTATCGCGCTGATTGTCGTGACGTTTATAACCTTGGCCGTAAACCTTGACCGAGAGCAGACGTGGTTGCCGCTGGCTGCTTTTGTCGGCGGGGCGTTGGTTGGCTTGGTTGATGACCTCATCAACCTCCGAGGCAGCGGCCTCGGTGCGGCCGGACTTCGCTCAAGCGTAAAGTTTGGCCTGATCACACTGATCGCTGCGATCGGCGCTTGGTTCTTCTACTATAAACTCGGCTATACCGACGTCCACGTGCCGTTTTATGGTCCGCTTGAGGTCGGCTGGTTTATTATCCCGCTGTTTATGCTCGTTGTTGTCACTACGAGCAATGCGGTCAATATAAGCGATGGTCTCGATGGGCTGGCCGGCGGACTTTTGGCCACGTCATTTGGTGTCTTCGGGGTTATCGCTCTCCTGCAGGGAAACTTCGGGATCGCCGGTTTTTGTTTTACGATCATCGGTGTCTTGATGAGTTACATCTGGTTTAACATCCATCCGGCACGGTTCTTTATGGGGGATGTTGGTAGTTTCGCGTACGGAACGGCTCTCGGTGTCGTTGCCATGCTGACGGATACTTTGTTCCTTTTGCCGATCATTGGTTTCGTTTTTGTACTCGAGGGCGGTTCGAGCCTCATCCAGGTGGTGAGCAAAAAATACTTCCATCGACGGATCTTTATCTCCGCCCCAATCCACCACCACCTTGAGGCGATGGGCTGGCCTGAGACCAAGGTCACGATGCGTTTTTGGATCATCGGGCAGATTGTTGGCTTCGCAGGGTTACTGCTAGCCTTTGCTGGAGGTATCATCACGTGACCTTACGGGCTCGCCGCCAATCTAGCGCGGCGCGCACGACACAGACCGGGACACGTCGTCACCGGCCTGATTACCAAATCGTTTTGTTTATGGGGATACTCGTCCTCCTCGGCGTGGTCGTTCTCTATGCCATCAGTCCGGCCCGTGTCGAGCTAATCAATCAGGGCGGTCACACACTCGATACGGCTCACTTTATGCAAAAGCAGCTGCTCTATCTGGTGATCGGCCTTATGGCCTTCGGGGTGGCGGCAAATATACCGCTCCAGCTCTGGAGGCGTTTTGCCGATAAGATACTTTTCGTCGGTTTAGGAGCTTGTTTGCTGCTGGCGGTACTCGGTCTATTCCTCGACGGCGGTATTATCATCGAAACAGGTGGTGCAACTCGGTGGTTTAACTTTGGTATCGGTTCGTTCCAGCCGGCAGAACTGCTCAAGTTCGGTATGCTACTGTTTATTGCCGCGTTTTTGGGGCGGCGAATGCAGCAGGGCAAGGTAAACAACCTGCATGATACCCTGATCCCACTTGCGGTTATCGTCGGTATCGCGTCGCTGTTCGTGATCGTGTTCCAAAAGGATATGGGCACCGGCATCACGATGTATGGCATGATATTTGCGATGTTATTTATTTCAGGTCTCAGTGCTCGACTGTTCGGGCTCGTGGCAGCATCGGCGGTTGGCTTGGGATTTTTGCTGATTGTCACGTCACCGCACCGTATAGAACGAGTCCTGACATTCATGAACCCAAGCTCCGCTGATGCCGAATCATATCATATTACCCAGGCAGCTATCGCGCTCGGCAGCGGGGGATTGACGGGGCGGGGGCTCGGGCAAAGCGTCCAGGCTTTTGGCTACTTGCCAGAAGCCGTTAACGACTCGATCTTCGCTATCCTGGGAGAGACATTTGGTTATATCGGCGTCTTGGTCATCTTGGCGCTCTTTTTCATGCTCTTACGGCGCCTACTGATGGTCGTTGACCGGATGGCTGATCCTAACCTTCGCCTGATCGCTGCCGGTGTTTTCGGTCTGATCATGACACACGTTGTCGTCAATGTAGGCGCTATGACCGGAATCTTTCCGCTTACCGGCGTTACGTTACCGTTTCTGAGCTTTGGCGGAACTAGTTTGCTGTTTATGATGCTGGGCTTGGGGATCGTGTTCAATATTTCGAGGTACACAACCCATCAGGCGATAGATGAAATAAAGGAGTCGGGCGATGAAAGTACTATGCGCCGGCGGGGGGTCGGGCGGACACGTTACGCCAGTACTCGCCGTCATCAACGAGCTTAGCCGTCTCGATAAAAACCTACAGGTGCAGTTCGTTTGCGATCGGGCTTTTGAAACACAGTCGCGAGGCCTGATGAAGCATGCACGGACGCCCGTGCCGGTGCATGTTATCCGCGCGGGCAAGCTGCGCCGGTACCATGGGGTCCCGCTCGTGCGGCAATTGCTCGATATCCCGACGGTCGTCCGCAATCTACGTGATATTGCCTATATTGTCATAGGCTTTGTGCAAAGTTTCGTACTGTTATTGCGCTTCAAGCCTGACGTTGTCTTTGCGAAAGGCGGCTACGTGTGTCTCCCTCTCGGCTATGCGGCGAAGTTGCTCCGTATTCCACTCGTGATCCATGATTCGGATGCACGTCCCGGACTGACAAACAAGCTTCTGGGACGATTTGCCCAAGCGATTGCAACCGGCTCACCGCTAGAGAACTACAATTATCCGGCAGAGCGAAGTAGCTACACTGGTGTACCTATCGATCCTGCATTTCATCCATTTACCGAGGCCGAGCAACGTGCGGCTCGCGATACGATCGGCATCGTTGATATCGATAAGCCACTCATTGTTGTAACGGGCGGCGGTCTCGGCGCTGAAAGTATCAACACCGGTATGGTAATGATTGGTGAGCAGCTGCTGGCGGACGGGTATGCAATCTACCACGTCACAGGTAAAAAACACTATAAACGTTTCAAGACCCAGCTACCTGAACACCCTGATTATCACGTGGTAGAGTTTGTCTATAAAGATATGGCCACCATACTCGGTGCTGCTGACGTGGTGATAAGTCGGGGGAGTGCAACGTTCCTGCAGGAGTTAGCTGCGCTCGCTATGCCGACAATCATCGTTCCTGCTGAGCACCTTGGGGATCAAGTAATGAACGCCGAGGTATATAAAAAGGCCGAGGCGGCCTTGGTCGTCAGCGATAAAGACGTCCGCAGTGGTGGCGAACTACTTGTTGCGATACGGCAGTACCAGAATGATCCGAAGCGCACGCAAAAAGTGACGAAACGGTTTCATGGTTTCGCAAAAAACGATGCCGCGCTCGACGTAGCCAAGCTTATCGTAGAGGCGGGCAGCGAAGATCTGTATGCGGTCAAAGGCCGGGATAACTAACCGTTTATGCGCCGCGAAGCACACCGCAAGGACCAGGTTCGCCAACCGCACGTCGCTGGAGCTGATGACGACTCGTATGCATTTCGTCGTAGTCGAACTATTACCGGGAGCACGGCCGAAGCGGTCAGGTCAGCTACCGAAAGCCGTGCGCAACTGAAGTCGCCACGCTTACACGAGCATTCACTCAGAAAACACCGCCGAAAATTGGGTTCCTATCTGTTTGTTAGCCTTATCGCTGCCGGATTGCTGTGGTATATGATCGCCAGTTATATTGGAAACCAGCTCATAGTCGTCACACCTGCAGACCAAGCGACACACTCACGGCTCGACGTCGAACGATATCGGAATATTAGTAACGAGTACTTCGCCGGTCACCCTTTCGAACGGTTGAGCTTTACGCTCGATGAAAGCGCTTTTTCTGAGTACGTACGAACAAAGGCTCCTGAGATTGCCCAGGCCGAAATCGATAAAACCGGTTCGCCGGGCGATGCAACGCTGCTCGTGACGCTACGGGAGCCTGTCGTTGGGTGGACCATCAAAGGTCAGCAATATTTTGTCGACGCTGACGGAGGCGCGTTTACGAAGAACTACTTTGCCGCGCCTACGGTCGTCGTCACGGATAAAAGTGGTATCACGGCCCAATCAGGGGTTGTCGTCTCGCAGAAACAGCTCCGTTTTATCGGCCGTGTGATCAGCCTGACAAATGCTTCTGGGGCTGGAGTTGTTGAGAGCGTTGAGCTACCTCCTAACTCAACACGTCAGGTTGATATAAAACTGAAGGATCGTAACTATATCATCAAGACGAACGTAGATCGTGATCCTGCAGGGCAGGCGGCAGATATCGTAAACACTCTTCGTTACATCGATGCAAAAGGTATTGTTCCTGCATATCTCGACATCAGGGTAAGCTCTAAAGCATTTTACCGATAAGTAGATGGATAGAGGGATACCACCCTCCTGCCTTGCAGTCGTGTTCTATATTTGTTCTAGTTCTGAATATCCAAAAAACTATATAAAAACATAGGGAAGTAACAAAGTCAAACAAATGTCAAAAACAGAGAAGTGGGGCGGTGTGAAAACAAATATGTGGAAAAGTCAAATATTTCACATCAAATGCTGGAGATACGGCATGGAGCTAGTATATTCAATACAACGCATCCACTAGGCACTGAACAAGATATATCGAAACTCGAAAACTATAGAACAGAACACGAAGTTGACGCATGCTTAGAGGGAGATAGCGGCAGAACTGCCCTGTTAGAAGGTATAGTGAATCAACTACAAGCTACACCATACATGTCGTAAAAGATATATTGTGCGACACAAACTATATTGCCCACACATGACTATGCATACCTTTACGATCGTCTTCTCGGGCCTGTATTTTTGTGGTTCTCTATTTTGAGTTCACCGTTTTGCTGCTACGCCTACTACTGGCCTAGAGCTACTACATTTTTGCTACATTTTGCGATCATGTTGATACTACACATAGTACTTTGGGCATAATGCATAATGTTCTACTTTTGTTCTATTACTGCTGTTGCGTTATCTTTGTATCAACGTAGAGAAAATGTGCCCCCTTGTGGAACACATTTCTATGAGTTATCTCAGTCGAATCTCTTCTTCTTTTCCGGGCTTTTGAGGAAGGGGGCGGGGAGCACTGCTCTTCTCTTCTGCTGGATGGTTGGTCGATGAGTCGGTGTTGGTTGTGGTTTTCTTTTTGCGTGAGCGTGAACGAGTGCGTTTCTTTGGAGTTGATGTCTCAGAGTCGGCAGTAGGGGCTTTTGGCGCAGGACGAGCCTCTCCTGCCCCGCTCTGCGGCTTCGTTGGTTGCACGGGTTTGGCGCCGCTATCAACTGGCCACTTTTTTGCTAAAGTCTGTGATTGCGGCTTCGTCGATGGGATTTGTTGTTGGGTAGTGGAAGCAATTAAGGCTTGGATTTCACGCTCAACGTCGTCGCGTTCGCGAGCATATTTGCGGCGTGAACTATCAACGATATGCTGCATGAAGTTGGTCTGAGTAACGGGGATGGTAAGCGTCGTAGCGCTAAAGGCTGGTGATTTCTCTCCCTTTATCACCATGTTGATGATGAAGTTTCGGTTATGCATCTGCAGGAGGTCGTTTGGCTCGAATTGCGGCTCAAACTGTTTACCGAGTAGCGGCGCATCATCGGCTGAGACACGGAAGCTGATCATGGTGCCGACGTTGCCAAAGACAGCGTCTCGAACCGTATCCTGCATCTGTGAGACATACTGGTTGGCTACGGTCAGGTTAAGGCCGTATTTGCGTGCCTCTGACAGGATGGTTGCAAAACTGTCGGTGGCGAAGTTTTGAAACTCGTCGACATAAAGATAGAATGGCCGACGATCCTCGATGCGAGGAATATCGCTGCGGCTCATAGCAGCAAGTTGGATCTTTGTTACGAGAAAGGCGCCGAGAATGCCGGCGTTGTCTTCACCGATAAGGCCTTTGCTGAGGTTGACGATCAGGATCTTGCCGTCATCCATGATCTCGCGGATATTAAAGGTGCTCTTTGGCTGACCGATGATGTTTCGGATGATAGGGTTGGCCGTGAACGCGCCAACCTTATTGAGGACTGGGGCGACGGCTTCGGCCTGGAACTTGTCGTTCCAGCTGGCAAACTCGATGTTCCAGAAGTTCAGAACAACGCTGTCGGTACAAGTCTCTAACACTTCTTTACGGAATTTTTTGTCGGTCAACATGCGTGTGATATCGAGCATGGTGGTGTTTGGGTGATCGAGTAAGGCTAGGATGGTATAACGAAGGATATACTCGAGACGCGGACCCCAGCTATCGCCGAACATGCGCTTTAGCACGCCAATGATTTCAGAACTGATATTGTTCTTCTGGTTCGGATCGTAAACTTCCATCGGGTTAAAGCCGAGCGGGAAAGCCGTATCTGCCGGGTTGAAATAAACTACATCGTCGATACGATCGGCTGGGATGAAGTGCATGTTATCGACTGCGAAGTCACCGTGTGGGTCGATGATGGCATAACCTTGTTTATGGTAGATGTCGCTCAGAGCGAACAGCTCGAGAAGTCCACTCTTTCCTGCTCCGGTCTGCCCGATGATGTAGACATGTCGCGAGCGATCGTAGCGGTAGAGGCCGAACTGGTGGTTGATACCGCGGAAGTTGGTGAGGCCAAATGCGCTGACCTGCTCATCGTGGGCGCTATCCCCTGTTATAACCGGCAGCTTTGCGGGCGGTTCAGCTGTCTTGTTGCTTGCCCAGACGATATTTGGCGTTTCGACGTTTGTATGTGGCAAGTGGAAAACAGAGGCCAACTCTTCGATATTTAGAATATAGCCGCGATCAATAAAGAAGCGAGCACGGTATTTGTCTATCTCGTCTCTGTTAAAGCTCGCTCCACTCATACGAAATCCGTTGAGGTTGGTTGAGTTATACTGCTTAAATGTACCGACCAGCGCCTGCATGCGCTGTTTAGCGACGGTTTGGTTATCACCGAGATAGGCGATACGGATCTTTACCTGATAGCCGAGTTTGGTTGATTTCTTCTCAATCTCAGAGATACGTGTTTTGTCGCGCTCTGATAGCTCTGGCGCGGCAGTGCTACCGACTCCCTGCTCTGGTGGTTTCCAAAGCGCTTCGAGAGCCTGGAGCAGGTATCTGCCACCCCCACCGAACATATCAAAGTTAGCGCTGCCGTTACGGATACGGGTAGCGTAGGTGCTGGCGCGTTTATGCCAGTCATCAGCGATCGGACGCGTTAGGACCTGGATCCAGACTTCCTCTGAGCTTTCCTCTAGCTTGCCGAGCGTCGCGGTGATGCCGGCCAGCGGGTCGACTTCGAAGCTCTGGAACGTTTTTATCGGTAACATCTCGTTATCAGTCAGCGTGAGCTCGGAAGTATAGACAACCTTGTGTTGAACTTCACGTTTCGTGTAGTCTTCATCGAGCGTATGGATCTGCACGGTTGGGTATTGGGCGTAAATCTGTCCTTCTAGGAAGTTTTGCAGATGCTTCGGCACCCAAACGTAAAAGCGGATCAGTTTGTCGATAGCAGCGATCTCAAAGCTGATGTGCTCCTGGAGGCCGCCGCTCATCCTGAGTTCACGACGATCACGGAGAATACCGTGGAGGCTGGCAAACAGCTGTTCAGCGGCTAGTTCTTGCTTTTCGTTGGCACGCGGTATCTCGAGAGTTATGAGTACATGCTCGGTCATATCAAGCATCTCAGCCTGGCGGTTATTGCGCCACGCCAAGTAGATCAGCAGCAGCGTGATAGGAACCCAGACATACCACTGGAGTAACAGTCCGAAAAGCCATGCTATTAGATCACCCATCGTTACGCTCTATTGTCTCGCAAACTGGCCTTAGACGCAAACCCTGTGTGCGAGGAAGAAGATAGTTATTTTTCAGCCAGTGCGTAAGTAGCTTTTGCCACACGCTTGAACTCTGGTTTGCTTTGCAGGTTGAGGAGGATGGTCGTCTCTTTGACTTGTCGGTCTTTGAGGACCCGTTTGACGATCTCGTCGCGGTGGAGTGGCTCATCTGCCTTCTTGAGGACATCGGTAATGATATCGGCGACTGTTCCCCGTTTGTAACCCCATTCGTTAAGGGCGTAGATGCCACGGCCGATTAGTACGAAGCGCTTGTCTTTGATGAGTTCGTTGTGGATTGCCTGAGTTGTAACGTCTTTTCGTTTGAAATCACTGTCCTTGATGGCGCCTGCGATATCAGAAAAGTGCATCGGTTTACCGTTTTCCTGGAGGATAACGTAGATCTTGTCACGAATGTTCTTCGGGTTGACGGTCGGCCACTTAGTGAGACCCCAAACATCTTTGAGGCTGGCAAGGTTCTTGCTGAGGGATGCGAGTGCGCGGACATGGTCGGGGTGTTCGTAGCCGAGTTTTTGGTTGAGCTCGCTGACGGTCAGGGCTTGGCCGTGCTCTTTGACGGCTTTTACGACTTCATCGACGCGCTTTTTCAGCTGTTTCTCGTCGTAGTATTCGCTCAGGGCGACACCGTGATGGTAGTGATCGTTTTCGTTCAGAACGGCGAGTTTCGGAGCCAGTTCGGCGATAAAGGCGACATGAGAACGGTCGCGGTCGTTGCTGCCAGCGACGGACTTCTCAGACAAGTCACTGAGACGCGCAGCGCGACCCATTTCGCTGAGGCGCTCGACGAGGTATCGCTCGACGGCTTCGAGGTCGAGGTTCCCCTCCTCTGCAGCGATCTTGAGGCGGATGAGGATGGCTTTTTCGAGCTGACGAACACGCTCACGAGTAATACCGAGCAGTTCACCGATCTGTTCAAGAGTTTCCTTGCGGTCGAACAAACCGAAACGACGAGAGATAATCTCACGTTCTCGTTCACGCTCAATACCGTCCAGGATGGTTTGCACCACGGACTTGATATCTGGGGTATCTGCTTCGGCAGTCGGACTCATGTTATTCCTTCTAAGAAATTAATACTGATTTTTCGATGTTCTCACATCAGACTTAATGACTATTATAGAACTTGTTTTATGATAAGTCAAATATAATCTGTGATGTGTTTATTATAGCACATACTAGACGCTTATGGTAAATAGTATTTTCGGACTTTTTTCTATACAGATATGTTGTATAAAATGACAAACCCGCCCCTGACGCTCGCCAGGTTCCTAGAGATTTCTCCCTAGAAGCGGGTCGTCAGGTGACGGGTCATGACTGTCGGTAGCTCGACCAGTCCGGATGATCCTCGGGTCCACGCACCCTTGCAGGAAGCTTTGGGGGCTTGGGGTACGTTTGACGGTAGTATGCGATATCGCCCGACAAATGGAGGTAAGCAATTATCGCTGCGATCGTTCCTCCCATCATAGTGAACGCTCCTCCCCACTCGCCTGACTGCGAACCAATGAAGCCGAAGTAAAGGACGAAGTGCAGTACCAATGCGTAGACGATGAAGACCAAGGGCGTCGGCTTGCCGTACCAGTAAATCCGTTTGATGGTAAGCGCCGATATGCACAGGATTGCGCCATATAACATCGACTCGATGAACATGTCGTAGCCTTTCTCGAGGGGACTGAGGGCTATAATGCCACTTACGTGGTTATTTGACAATCTTATTTTTTCTTACGGGCAGTAAATCGTGATTTTTTGGCCGGTGCTTCGGCGAGAAGTTTCTTGGCTTCGTCGTGAGTGATCTTTTTCGGATCGGCGTCTTTCGGGATCTTAGCGTTTTTCTTGCCATCGGTAATGTATGGTCCGTAGCGGCCGTTTAGCACCTTGATGCCGTCGCCAAAGTCAGCGATGTTCTTCTCTGCCTCGGCTTTTAGCTTTTCCTGATAGAGTTCGAGGGCTCGCTCGAGGGTGATTTCGTGTGGGTCATCTTCCTTTAGGCTGACATACAGTGGGCTGGTAGTCTTTGTCTTGGTGCCGATCTGGATAAAGGGGCCAAAACGACCAACGTTAGCGCGGATATCTACGCCATTAGGGGTTTGTCCAACGATACGTGGTAACTTGAAGGCCTCGAGCGCTTGTTCGAGAGTGATCGTCTCGAGCGTGGTTCCTTTTGGTAGCGGTGCAAAGTCTGGTTTGTCGTCGTCCTCTGAACTGCCGAGCTGCAGCATCGGTCCAAAACGGCCAAAACGGGCGATGATCGGCTTGCCGGTTTTTGGATCGATGCCAACTTCGCGGTTGGTGCCGACGGTTGAGCGGTCGATGCCGCCAGAGTTAACGATGAGCTCGTGAAACGGTGTATAAAAGTCTTCGAGCATCTTGTTGCGCTCAAGTTTGTTGTCAGCGATATCGTCGAAATACTTTTCGACATTTGCGGTAAAGCTATAGTCGACGACTGGTTCGAAATGGTCGGTAAGGAAATCCGCGATTAGTTCTCCGCTCGGGGTTGGCACGAGCTTGCCGCGGTCAGCGCCGGTCTTTTCCTGGATAACTTCACGGTCAAGCTGCTGGTCTTTGAGGCTCAGAACGATAACGTCTCGCGGCGTGCCTTCGCCCTCTCCCTTTTCAACGTAACCGCGGCTCTGCACAGTGTCGATGATGGTGGCATAGGTACTCGGACGCCCGATGCCGAGGTCTTCGAGTTTTTTAACCAAACTTCCTTCGGTGAAGCGAGCTGGTGGGCGTGCAAAGAGCTGCCGGGCGCTAGCTTCGTTGAGATCCAAGGTATCACCGGTCGATACGGCTGGAAGTAGGTCGGCTTCTTTTTTGCTGCCACCGTATACGCGCAGGAAGCCGTCAAAGATAACGACTTCACCCTTTGCTTCAAAGTTCTTGTCACCGGTTGAGACCGTGATGGTGATGGTAGTCTTTTCCAGTTTGGCGGGTGCCATCTGGCTAGCAAGTGTGCGGCGACGAATGAGATCATAGAGTTTTTGGTCGTATTCATTGCCTGAGCCGCGCTCCAGGCTCATGTCGGTCGGACGAATCGCTTCGTGGGCTTCCTGGGCGCTCGAGTTTTTGGTCTTGAACGTACGAACATGCAAGTACTCATCACCGTAGGCACTCTTTATATAAGAGCTGGCGCCTGCGATGGCCTGTCCGCTCAAGTTGACTGAGTCGGTACGCATATAGGTGATCTTACCGTCTTGGTAGAGTTTCTGAGCGCTAGACATGGTTGCTTTGGAGCCAAAACCAAGTTTTGCGTTGGCGTCCTGCTGAAGCGTACTGGTCGTAAACGGCGCAGCTGGATTACGGGTACTCGGGCTGGTTGTGACGCCCGCGACGCTAAAGCTCGCGTCCCGGAGGCTCTCAAGGAAAGTGCGAGCTTCGTCTTCGGTATCGAACCGATGCGGCAACTCGGCCTTTACTTCGTCTGAGCCATGCAGAAAAACAGCGACAACCTTGAATTGATATGATCCCTCAAACTGCCGTATCTCACGCTCACGCTCGACGAGGAGTCTAACCGCAGGGCTTTGGACGCGACCGGCGCTCTTGCCACCGGGAACTTTTTGCCATACGACTGGGCTTAGCTCAAAACCAACGATACGATCCAGGATCTGCCGAGCCTGTTGAGCCTGGACAAGCTGCATATCGACTGTACGTGGTTGCTTGATAGCTTCGGTGATGGCGCTTTCGGTGATCTCATGAA
>CBIHNH010000006.1:0-29527 GCA_966211425.1 uncultured bacterium | reverse complement strand
CCGCCTGGCATAAGATTGTCGAGTGTTGGGATGAACGTGTCGATGCGAAAGAGGTGGATGAGAGCCATTATAATCAAGATTGCAGCGGCGATCCGACCGAGCAAGATGCCGTATGGCTTAACGGGTTTCGGTGGTTTTACGGCAGACGGCAACGTTATCATACTAACCCCGAGTATAGCGCTTTTGCTCAGAGTTCCATAGTGACGGCTGTCGGTGCTCTCCTGTCGGTTATCGCCCACGAGATAGAACATATCCCCACTTATCCGTTCGACACGCTTCACAATCTCGCGTCCGCCATACTCAGCTAAGACGATAGACCCGGCGCGCGGTGGACGGGAGAAAAAGACGACGATTGCACCGTCTCGCAGCGCAGGAGCCATGCTATCGCCGGAAATCCGACGAAGCCTGATCACGCCTGTTTGGTCTCGACGAAGAGGTGGGCAACGTCGTGCACCATGTCGATGAGCTTGTTTGTCTCGTCCATACTTACCGTCTGCTTGACAGTACTTGCCTGCTTGGCTGCCTGCCATAGCTTGTCATGAAGGTCGGGATACTTCTCGACGTGTTGCGGCTTAAAGTAGTCACTCCATAGGACGTAGAGCTCGTGCTTTACCTTCTGGGCATGCTTTTCTTTGTTCATCACGCTCCGAACGAACGTATTGTGTTTTTCGACCGAGTCTAGCTCGCCGAGCTCTTCTATTTTTTGAATCATACGACGACAGGTCTCGGCAGAGTGCGTCATCGTATCGGTTTCGTAGATACCGCAAGGGATATCACAGTGGGCAAAAGCGGTTTTTATCATCGTTGTTTCCTCCTATGGTTGCTGTATACCATTGTACCAAGATGGCAGAAAATACACTCTTTTGTTGTATTTTTACCAAAAACCCTTGTGCTTTTGCTGCCCAGGCGGTAGAGTTCTTTTAAGCGATAACGAAAACAAAAACATTTCAAACCCAAAAAACGAAATTCGGATTCGGATCGCCTGTTTGTCTCCACCACAACTCTCAATGCCCAGACCCCTGTCTGGGCATTAACGGTAACTGACCTAGGGAAGGGCTTGCCCTTCCCGTTTATATTAGTGAAATAAATTCACCACACAAAACTTCCTACCCCTGAAGTCGTCGCTATCGCTCGCTGTAAGGAATTAGTTTTTTATTTTCTTGGAATGAGCAGTGCGCCATTTGGCGATCTCACCGTGGTTGCCGCTGAGTAGGACGCCGGGCACTTTCATGCCTTCGAAGTCTAACGGCCGTGTGTACTGCGGAAACTCGAGCGTCTCGCCGTCCGAGAAGCTCTCGATTTCGGCACTCGCCTCGCCACCGAGCACACCTGGCATCAGTCGGACGATACTATCGACGATCGTCATAGCTGGCAGTTCGCCGCCAGTGAGTACATAATCTCCAACGCTCACTTCGGCATCGACGAGTTCGAGGATGCGCTCGTCATAGCCTTCATAACGGCCACAGATAAAGACATAACCGTGATCTGCGTCGGCATACGACTTCGCGAGCGCCTGCTTCCAGCGGGCCCCCCGTGGCGTCATGATGAGTACTTTCGCGCTCGGGTCGTTCTCTTTTGCCGATCTAACCGCGTTCCAAAGCGGCTCGATCATCAACAGCATACCGTCACCGCCACCATACGGCGTGTCATCCACCGTTCGGCGCGGACCGAGGCCAAACTCACGAAGGTCGATCGTCGAGAGCTCAACAATGCCGTCCTTTTGTGCCTTCCACATCATCGAGTTCTCAAAAACTCCCTTGAACATGTCGGGAAACAACGTAATCACTTGGAATTTTTTCATCTGTTCTAGCCTATCAGGTACGGGGGTAGCTGTCCATGAGGGGCTGCTTCTTCCCATCAAGAAACCCGGCGCAATGGCCGGGTTTCTTGACACATACAAGGCTCTCAAACCTATGGTTTGCTCGCGTAGAGCGGTTGTTCTTGGTCAGAAGCTACTAGATGTAGACTTCCAATTTCTCGCAGTTCAGATTTGTTTCTTTGAACTAAGACGATTATATATCGAGATCGTCGAGCTCTGCAAGCTCTTTTCGAGTGTTCTTGACGCGGTCAGATTCGTTATCCACAGTTTCAGTGTCATAGTTATCCACACCCTGGCTATCGCTATCGTCTGATGAACTAGTATCCTCTGGTCGCGCGGCTCCGCCCCGTTCGCCTTCTGGACGGTCGACGTCGACTATCTTTAGGTTATAGCGTGCATCGTTCTTGGTGCCCAGTGCACGGAGTAGAGAGCGTAGGCTCTGTGCTGTAGAGCCTCGTTTGCCGATAACACGGCCAAGATCCTCCGGATCAACGGTGAGCTCGAGCAAAACTCCCTTTTCATCGATAGTACGATCGACTTTTACTGCATCGGGGTTGCCGACAAGCGATTTGACTATGTACTCGATGAATTGTTGGTCAATACTAGACATACAGCCTCTTCCTCTCTACTACGTTTTGACTCTTCTATTGTACCACGAGAAAGCCGCCCACGGGGGCGGCTCGTCTACGCATCTAAACTAGAGAGGAAAGTTTAGGCTTCTGTCTCGGCTTCTGCTTCAGGAGCTTCTGCTGGGGCTTCTTCAGCCGGCTGGTTCTTGCGTAGCTTTTCAGGGTGCTTGATCGAAGAATCTTTTTTGCTAGGCTGTTTTACCCATGAAGGCAGTTCAACCTTTTGGTCGGCCAGGATACGAACAACACGAGGTGTTGGCTGTGCGCCGTTGCCGAGGTAGTAGTTGACCTTTTCCACGTCAATACGGGTTTCCTTGGTGTGTGGGTTGTAGTTACCAACATAAGCAACAACGCGACCGCTTGACGGGTGACGCTGTGACTCCTGAACCGCGAGGCGGTAAACTGGCAAAGCCTTACGGCCGAGACGTTGCAAACGAATTGCGAGCATGTATTATCTATGTCCTCTCTAAAACTTGAACTTCTTTTTATAACAATATCTTCGTCGTATAGACTCGATATCACAATCAGTGGTTCAGTATACTGTAAATTTTGTATTTGGTCAATCTGTTAACAAGACTTGCTTGTTGGCAAATCATACCGCCTGGTTATAATTAGCCTATGAAGACACCCGACGAGCAGCCCAGTCACAACGAAAACAAAAATCTTGAGCCAGCCTTTACCGATATCCTGAGAGAGCTCGACGCCAGCGACACACGGCTTTTGATGTCTTATGCCCGACATATCGATCACTCGGGCCTACATACAGCGGCTGATGTCGACGGGGCTCTGACGCGCATTGAGGAGTCATTTACTCACATGATTCGCAAGGTATTCCACGGTGATATGGGCAGCGTCGAAGAGCGCAGCCTTGTTGTGGCTCAGGTCTTTGACGACCTTATAGACAGGCGTATTGATCTTTTTACCGAATATACACAGATGACCCCCAAGACTCCGGAGGAACATACAGCCGCTCGCCTGGAGTTAGTCAAGGAGCTACAGCGAACCTTAACGGATTCTGCTGAGGTGTTTCGCGGCGAAATGCTCGATCAGTTCTATGCTATCCTCTCAACGGATGCAAAAATCGTCGACTCACTTAGAGAACGCCCTCGGTTCGGTAATTTAGCATCGAGGTTCGGTGATCTCGCATTAACCCATTCAAGGGATGTGCTTAAAATCGGCCTCGGCGTTGCACTCGGTACAATAGTAGCCCAACGGTTTGCCCGGAAATAACTAGCTAGAGATATCGCTGGGGAGTGGGAATTGACGGGCGAAGGCCGTAACTTCATCACGTAATCTAGCTAGTTCAGCCTCATCATCGCGAGCCTCGATAGCGCTTCGCATCCACTGAGCGATTTGCGGCATATGCGATTCAACGAGACCTCTCGTCGTCAGCGCGGGCGTACCGAGCCGAACACCGCTCGGTCGAAAAGGAGGCAAGGGGTCATCGGGAATGGCGTTCTTGTTCAGCGTTAGACCGATCGCATCACAGGCAACCTCAACCACACTTCCGTCGATACCGAAACTCGACTGCACATCAGCCATGATGAGGTGATTACTCGTGCCGCCGGTGATGAGCCGGAAACCTTGACCCTGGAGCGCACTCGCGAGTGCAGCGGCGTTTCGTACGACCTGCACAGCATAGTCCTTGAACTCAGGTTCGAGCGCCTCGCCGAACGCCACAGCCTTTGCGGCAATAGTGTGCATATGCGGACCGCCCTGCATACCCGGAAACACGGCGCGGTCGATGAGTGTTGGTATATTTTCCAATGTTTTTTCGGGAGCACGGAGTGGATTACCAACGACGCCCTTACTGAGGATCAATCCGCCGCGCGGACCACGCAAGGTTTTATGTGTCGTCGTTGTGATGACGTGAAATCCGTAGTCAAACGGGTTTTTACTGACCCCGCCTACGATCAAACCGGCAACATGGGCCATATCTGCCATAAGGAGCGCACCTACTTCGTTGCCGATGCTCGCAAACTTTTCATAGTCGAGTTCGCGTGGGTAGCCGGAGAAACCGGCCAGGATAATCTTTGGACGATAGGTGAGCGCAAGCTCTCGCAGTTCTTCATAATCGATCTCGCCGGTTGCGACGTCTTTCATCTTGTAGCGCACAAAGTTATACAGCTTCGCGGAGCGTGTCACCGGAGCCCCGTGCGTGAGGTGACCACCGTGACTGAGATCCATAGCGAGCACCGTATCGCCCGGCTCAAGCCACGCGCTGTAAACGGCCTCGTTTGCCGGTGCACCGCTATGCGGTTGAACGTTGGCGTGATCGGCACCAAAGAGCTGCTTGGCACGGTCGATTGCCAGTTGTTCGACCCGATCAGTGAACTCTTGACCGCCATAGTAGCGTCGGCCAGGATAACCTTCGGAATATTTGTTGGTATAAACGCTACCGAGAGCCGTCAAAACGTCGCGGCTCACGTAGTTTTCGCTCGGAATCAGCTCAAGCCCGTCGCGCTGGCGGGTCTCTTCGCTCTGTATAAGTTCATTGATGTCATCGTCGTTCATGGTGTAGTTCTCCAGATATTTAGTATACCCCCTATCCCATCAGAATTGCGACCGGTACAATAATATCCATATGCAGAACAAAAACGTCTATGCCGGCAGGATAAACAGTCTCGATGTCTACCGCGGTATAGCACTTGCCTGCGTTATCTTTTTTCATACGGCGATATATAGCTATGGCGGCATGTCGAGCATTGATTTCGATAACCCTCCCCTCTTTGTTGTATTGTTCGCGACCATGGGGCTATGGGGTGGAATATTTATCATGTTATCTCTCATCACGAGCAGTCTCAGTATCCAACGTAACCTTGCTCGCCCCAGCAACAACCGTCGCAAAGTCCTAACCTACACCGTATACGCGAGTGGTCTTTATATCCTCCTCCACTACGCGCTCAGTTTCTTGCTCGGGCGGTGGGAGTTGTCACTCGGTTCGGCTAACAACCCCATGACCCTAACTGCGGAACTGCTCCGCAACAATCAGATCGGTTTTCCTGAAATGGGTGCGTTTTTTGATGGTTCGGTATTATCGACTATTGGCCTCAATCTCCTGCTTCTCGGCGCGCTCATGTACGCTTTATTCCGTAAACCTTCCGTCCAGAACGAAAAAAGAGCCTACGTTGTTCTCGGAAGTCTCACGGCGCTGATGGTATTCGTCTCGTTCAGCCGGATGTATTTATACCCAGCTATAACGACCGCGGTCGAGTCTGAGAATTATCTCACTGCTACCGTGCTTGGCTGGCTGCTGGGCTCACCCTATCCGGTCGTTACCTACAGCCTCTACGGGTTATTCGGTGCAATTATCGGGGTAATGGTCCATCATGATCGGTTGCATTATATCCGGCGCTACCTATCTCCCATAGGGGTCGTAGCGGTGATCGCTGGTATCATCGGATGCTTGAGTTTGCCGGTGACTATCGGTAAAGCCGATCTGTTCTGGCAATGGAAAGCTATCATGGATCTCGGAATCTTCCTGCTGATTGCGGTCTTTGCGCTCGGTATCGTCCAGCCAATGCAACGTGGCATGAGGCACTATACGATATTTATCTGGATTAGCCGCATCAGCCTGACGATATATCTTCTCGAAACAACCATGTCTGAGATACTGCGCAGTGCCTGGTTTATGGTACTTCCAGGTTGGAACCTATCATATGTCGGCACCAGTGCGTTTGCCGTCTTTCACGTGCTGTGGTGGTTCATGATCGTTTATCTCTGGTCTCGTATCCAGTTCCGGTACAGCCTAGAATACTTCTGGACGAAGTTCTTCCGAACGCTCGGTAAAAGATCCACAAAACTAGAACGCATCCAGCACCTGTAGAGAGAGTGTGGGGTGTTATTTTTTAGGTTTGCGGGTTTTGTACGCCTGCAATGCCGTGGTTGCTGCTTGTTGCTGTGCGATCTGTTTCGATGGGCCGGTACCGGTTCCCATCAGCTCGTTCCCGACATAAACACCGAGAGTAAATATCTTTTCATGATCGGGACCGATCTCTTCGATAACCCGGTACTGCGGCGTCATGCCGTCGACGCTCTGTGAGACTTCCTGGAGGTGTGATTTCGCATCGCGCCAGCTCTCGGTCTCTAGGATACCGTCGAGTTTGCTCAGGATATGTTTTGCGATAAATTCAGCGGTAACATCGTAGCCCTTTTCGAGGTAGATTGCACCGATCAGCGCTTCGAACGCATTAGCCAGTATCTGCTGGCGCGCACGGTCACTACCACGCTTTTCGCCTCGGCTCAGGCGCAGGAGTGGCTCGTAGCCGAGCCGTTGGCCAGCTTCGCCGATGCTCTCGGTTCGTACGAGCGCCGAACGCCAGCTCGTCAGGATACCCTCCGGCTCGTCATATTTGCGGTAGAGATGGTCGGTCACGACCAGTTCAAGTACCGCGTCACCCAGAAACTCAAGCCGTTCGTTGTGGACATGGGCGCTCTTTTTGTGCTCGTTCATATAGCTGCGGTGAGTAAAAGCATCAATGAGTAGTCCGATATTTTCAAACTCAAAACCAAGCTCGCTACGAGCGAACTCTTGGTAAGGTACGGTGTCGACGTGATGCAGTGTCATGATCTCTCTATAGCCCCTGTTGTCGGATACGTTTCATGGCGAGCAGCATCAGTTTACCGATGTCTTCGTACTCAATCGCTTCGAGAGCATCATGAAACTTAAACCATTTGATGCCATTCATCCAGTCCTCTTTCTTGATGTTGTCGGTGTCGCCAAGCGCTTTGACCAGGTAGATCTGAGTCGTCATCAGTACGAGCGTGCTGACGCGGCGGTAACGAAAATGGATCTTGCCGAGCCAGCAGATCGCTTCGGCTTCCATGATTCCTGCCTCTTCACCGATCTCACGAAGTGCGGTCTCCTGGGCGGTCTCGCCCTCTTCTATGTGACCCTTCGGAATCGTCCACCGGTCTTTTGCATCCTGAATCAGCAGTATCTCGACATCGCCTTTTTTGTTACGACGAAAAACTATACCGCCAGCAGTTGGCTCACGGACTACTTCATCAATCGACTGTTTCTTGCGCGAAAAGTATTTTTTGAACTTGTCTATTGATTCATCAAACTTTGGCTTTTGCATCGGCATCTTTATCTCCTACCAGCGTTCGGTAGGCGGTCCCAAGGACGCCGTTTACGAATTTACTGGAGTTATCAGAACCGAATGCCTTGGCAAGTTCAACGGCCTCGTTGATTGCAACCTTTGGCGGCACGACATCACCTGACTCCTTGAGCTCGTAGACAGCCATGCGGAGGATTGTTCGGTCAACACGGGCGATCTGGTCAATCGGCCACTCTGGAGCAATCGGTTGGATGATTGCGTCGAGATCACCGGTGCTACCCATAACGCCGTGGACCAACGCTTCGATAAAGGCGGTGTCCTCAACGGTATCTTTGTAGCGCTCGGTGTTGCGCTCGAGAATGTCATCGATCGATACCGAGTCGTCTTCACACTGGGCACGAAACTCGTACTCATACAGGCTTTGTAGAGCGATGATGCGGCCGAGGTGTCGATTTGATGCCATGATCGGTTCTTTTTGCTTACGTTAAATTACTAAAACTATACACTTCACTATTTCTTTTTGCCAGTTTCACGTCGTGTAGTGTGAACCTTGACTGGTGACTTGCCGTTGACGGCACGTGCCAGTTTCAGAACCAGGTGTGAGCGTCGGAGACCCGTTTTGCGGGGGCTGGTCTGCTTCTTTGGTTTACCCATGTAAAAAGTACTCCTTTTCGGTTGATGTTAAACTTGATAGTTATTGTACCAGTAACAGCGGTATTTCTCAAGTTGTTTTGATGACAAATATTGACATATAACGCATATTGTGTTAATATAGATAGATTGAGGTGGCCTGTCCACTTCAACGATTCCTTCCCCGAGTTGAAAGGATGAGGGTATGAGCCTCATTGTGCTGTTCGTGATCGAGTTCGTTGGGTGGGTCTGCTTCAACCGGATCACCCCCTTCTCGACACCACGCGTTTTAATCGCACTCTCGACTACTAGTGGCTTTGCGCTCTGTATCGCCACCTATTTGGCGATGTGTGATCTTCTGGCGCTTGCGCCGCACTTCGACCTGTTCAACGTGATGATCTTTGGGCTCATCAATGCGCTAATCGCGCTCATGATCGCCTTCACGTCGCTCACCCTCCAGACACGTAGCTAACCGCGGAAGGATTCAGCCCCGTCTCAACCGAGATGGGGCTTTTTCCATGCTTTTTCATGGGAGGATTATATGACGATATTTACGAGACGACCGGGCACGACGATGACTCGTTTCGGCTCATTGCCGCCGAGAAATTCCTGAACTCGCTCATGGGCGACCGCAGTAGCTTCGATAGCTTCTTTTGGCGTGTCACTCGCAAGCGTGATCTCGGCACGAACCTTACCGTTAATCTGTACGGCGAGTGTAATTACGTCTTCGACCAACAGAGTGTCGTCCCATGTTGGCCACTGGCTGGTATGAACCGAGCCTCCTTGGTCGAGCTGTGACCACAGCTCCTCGGTAGCATGCGGTGCAAATGGCGCCAAAAGTTTCAAAAGACTAGTGAGCGCGAATAACCAGCTCTCGTCTCGCATACCGGCTGTCTTTGCTTTATAGAGCACGTTGACCAGCTCCATCTGTGCAGCAAGTGCCGTGTTGAAACTGAGTCGCTCGAGATCATCGGTTACCCTTTTGATCGTTTTATGGATCGCTGCCTGTGGCGCGACCGATGACGTATCGGACTCAAGATATTCCTGGACAAGGTTCCAGACTCGGTTCAAAAATCGGTATGTTCCAGCGATACCATTCGGATCCCATGCCGCGTCGAGATCGTAGGGAGCGATAAACAACTCATATGTCCTGAGAGCATCCGCGCCGTAACCGGCATCGATGAGTTCGAGTGGATCCACGACGTTGCCTTTGCTTTTGCTCATTTTGAATCCATCGGGGGCGTTGATATAGCCGTTATAGACTAGCTTTTTCACCGGTTCACGCCCCGCAACAAGACCCATATCCGCAAACGCCTTTGTCCAAAAACGGCTATAGAGCAAGTGGCTAACGGCATGATCACCACCACAGTAATAATCGATCGGCATCCAGTAGTCGGCTTTTTGCTTTTCCCAAGGAGCGGTGTTGTTTCGCGGGTCGGTGTAACGGAGGAAATACCAGCTCGAGCAGGCATAGCCATCCATCGTATCGGTTTCGCGGAGTGCCGGACCGCCACAGGTCGGACAGGTCGTGTTCACCCACTCTTCAACGCGGCCAAGTGCGGTTTTGCCGGTTCCATCGGGTTCGTAGTTCTCTACTGGCGGCAAGATAACGGGTAGCTGGTCTTCTGGCACCGCAACGGCACCGTCGCGTTCACAGTGAACGATGGGGATCGGCGCGCCCCAGTATCGTTGCCGCGAGATAAGCCAGTCGCGCATCCGGTAGTTGGTCTTTTCGTGACCCTTCGATCGCTCAGCAAGATCAACGACGATCTTTTCTCGTGCTTCTTCAGATCGCATGCCGTCGTACGAGCCAGAGTTTACCATGACACCTTCACCGTGATACCGCTCGTCTTTGAGTAGTAGCTGGTAAACGGTAGCGTGGAGTTCGTCGTTCACGGTATTTTCAACCTTACCTGGAGTTAGCCACTCAACCGTGAATTTGCCTTGCTCATCAGCCTCCAATGCCTGTTCAGCCTGTGCGTCGTCCACCAGATCAAACAAAAGACCATGCGCTTCGATGCGGCGCGCTTCGTTTTTGCTGTGAGCGAAATAATTATGATAGATCTTACCCGTTTGACTAACGAGTTTCAGGTTCGTGTAGCCGGTCTCTTCTGCGATCTCACGCTCGGCCGTGGCGACGATGTCTTCATTCTCATCACGACCACCACCGACAAAGAGATTGCCGCCTAGTTTGCCCCAGTTTATTGAAAGGAGGGTGTTGTTTTCAGGATTTCGAACGACAGCGACGATGCTTCGACGAAATACGGGATCGTCTTGCGGCGTGCCAGTTTCTGGTTCAATAACATCAACAACCGGCAGGTCAAATTTGACAGCAAACTCGTAATCACGCTGGTCATGTGCCGGAACCGCCATAACCGCACCAGTACCGTAACCGGTCAGAACATAGTCGGCGATCCAGACCGGCACCTTTTCACCAGTAGCTGGATTGAGCGCATACGAGCCGGTAAAAACGCCTGTTTTTTCGCGTTTGGTGTCTTGGCGCTCGATGTCGGACTTTTTGTTGGTCTCGCGAACATAGACCTCGACCGCTTGTTCATGCTCGGTGGTTGTTAGCTCGTTGACACGTTCGTGTTCCGGTGCCAACACCATAAAGGTAGCGCCGTAGAGTGTGTCCGGACGGGTAGTAAAGACACGTAGTGGCTCTGCACCCTCGACAGCAAACTCGACTTCCGCACCGACACTCTTGCCGATCCAGTTTTTCTGCATCGCTTTGATACCTTCCGGCCAATCGAGCGCATCGGTTTCTTCGAGAAGCTCATCGGCGTACTTAGTGATTTTGAAAAACCACTGTTTCATGAGTTTCTTCTCTACTTCATTGCCGCAGCGCCAGCATTTACCCGACTCTACTTGTTCATTCGCAAGCACCGTTTTATCAACCGGACACCACCACTGCTCGCGCTCCGCCTGGTACGCTAGGCCACGCTCAAACAGCTTGGTGAAGATCCACTGGGTCCAGCGGTAATACTCTGGATCGGTCGTGTTTAGCTCGCGAGACCAGTCGATGCTCATGCCAAGACGGAGGAACTGGTTCTTAAAGTTCTTAATATTTTCCGCTGTAGAAACTGCCGGGGGTGTGCCGGTTTTGATCGCATAGTTTTCAGCCGGTAGACCGAACGTGTCCCAGCCCATAGGGCTCAGCACATTATAGCCACGCTGGCGTTGATAGCGGGCTATGACGTCAACTATAGAATAGTTACGGACATGACCGACGTGCAAACCTGCGCCGCTCGGGTATGGGAACATACCGGCTACGTATTTTTTCTCACGCGCATTGTCTTCGGTTACTTCGTATAGCTTAGATTTGGCCCAGTTTTTTTGCCACTTTGGCTCGATTTCACTCGGATTGTATCGTTTCATATCTGTTACAGTATAGGGCTAGTCGCGCCCCGAGTCGAGACGTAGCTATTTAGAGACGGATGTCAGATATACCAAGTACTGTCTGCAGTGTCGGTTCGGCACTCACGGGAGCCGTCTGGGGTACCATGAATTGCTGCGTGATCTTTTCGATCTCGGTATTGAGCTCTTCGATGGTTACGTCAGCCTTTGGTTCGTTCATCGTGACTGGCGAGAAGTAGTCGAAGGTTATGATAGCCGCTGCTTTTTGCTTGTCCTTTTTCTCTTGCTCTTCAGTGGTTTTGACCTGAATCTTGCGCAATGTTCGTGTTTGCTTGTCTATCCAAAGCTGCATGTCAGGCATCGGATCATCAGTCTTGCTCGTATCGTCGGATGAGTCATTCATGTTCGATACATCATCTGGAGCGCAGTCGCGAACGGCTTTATAAATGGCTGTCGATTTGATAGCTTCGCCGAAAGACTCGGCTTTTTGCTCATCAAGCGTAACCGAGAAGTGGTACGCGCTACGGTCGCCAACGTTTTCGTCGGCTTTCTTTTCGACTGCGAAGAACTGGTTCTTTTTGTAAACCTCAAAGACTTCACCTTGCTGTTTTTTGTCCGACTGGTATTTCTTCAGTGCGTTTTCAACACAAACGCTCACATCGTTTTTTTCTGGCTCGTAGCCAAAGTATTTTTCGAGGTCATCTTCAGTGATAACAACCCATTTGCTATCAATCTTGTTGATGAGGCTATCGTAAAAACTGAGGAATTGTCCGTATTCAGGCCCCATCTCGGCGCTAAACTCATCGATATGTTTACGGACGTTATCCACTTTGAGATAGAACTTTTTGTCTGCGGCATATTGGTGGACCACTAGCTTTTTACTTGGCAACATATCGCTTTCAAAGGTGATATCGCTGCGGATAGCATTGTTTTTATAAGCGCCTAGTGCCGTAACCCTGAAATCCTGCCCGTTAGACTCTGCCTCAAGCGTTGCATCGAAAAGACCTTCCGTCTTCGAGGACGTGTTATAGAAGGCATCGCGCAGTATCATTTCGGGCGTGTTGCTTATCACGACATAGGCGAGCACAGCCGAACTGGTGAGCAGTACCGCCGCAATAGCTGCGATGATACCTACGACCTTTTTGTTAAATCTGCTTTTGCGGGGCGTGGCCGAATCGGCGGCTACAGCCGGTACCGCAGTCCCGAAAACACCACCAGCAGAAGTATCGATTGCGTTTCCAGAGCTCTGGTCTGCGCTCAGTGAACCGACAGAGGAAGTGTCGCTAAAGGCTGCCGTAGGCGTATCGGTCTGATTGTTAGGCGTTTGCTCAGCACTCTCCATGCTCGCTTCTGCTGGCTCTAGCGCTGGCGAGTCACCTGCGGATGAAACAATTGTTTGGTCGCTGGTGTCCGTTGACGCTGTAGGTTCAATGGTTGAGCTGCCCAGGGGCGTCTCTGATTGTGAAGGCAGATCTAGAGCTGCCGGCTGATCGACCACATCCGAAGAAGGTTGCACCGTATCGGTGTTGGGTGAATCGTCTGAAAAAGCATCACTACTCTCTGTTTGGCTAGTGCCGAAAGGGTTCGGTGTCGTGTCGTTCGTATCTTGAGCGGAATTCTCTGGTTTTTGTGGAAAATTTGGCTGCATATCATTTTCTCTGTTTATGTTTACTTTGACTTACAGATACAATACCACAACATCAAAAAGAGCTGTTAGTCCTCGGCTACTGGTTGATCGAACTGCTCACTTTTCTTTTTAAGCCAAAACGGGCTCTGACGAACGAGTTGGCTCTCCTCTTCTGCTTGGTGGAGAAATACCTTTACTGCCTCTTCAGCAAAAACGCCGTTTTGCGAACCCTTCGCCAACACAACCGCTTCGGGCTTGAGTACGCTGTTTACGAAACCACCGGCTTCGTACGGGCTGAGGAAAGTTTTCACCTGGCATCCGTTTTTTACGGCCGCTGGGGCAAGGTACTTTTGAGCCTCTTGACCAATAGTCACAACCCAGTCAAGCTTCGTGGGATCACAGAGTAACCCTATCTTTTCATGAGCCTGCGGTGAAGTCGTGCCAAGCTCGTTCATCGAGCCAAGGATCGCTATTCGTTGTGGCGTCTCGATCTCATATAACGTCTTCAGAGCCGCAGCAACGGCGAGCGGGCTCGCGTTATACGTATCATCAATAATCATGGAGTTACTGAGGCCGCGAAGAACTTGCATTCGCCCTGGCACCGGCTTGATCTTGCTCACGCCGATCGCAACCTGTTGCGATGTCAGGCCGAGCTTGGCACCCACACAGGCTGCCGCTACGGCGCTTTTGAGACTATGGTCACCGATCAGCTGTACCGTAAGCGGAATCTCACCCCACTCAGGTGTCTTGAGCTTGCCGATACGTCCATCGAGCGGGCTGGCTGGCTCTACAACGAGCTGGTATTCGGCCTTTTCATCCAATCCATAGGTGTCGATTGAGTGTGTGTCGGCAAACTTGGCGTAACCTTCGGCTATATCATCGCGGTTAACGATAGTGTGCCTGGCGAAAGATGCAACCGCGAGCTCTTCCTGTGCCACCGCATCGAGTGTTCCGAAAAACTCCATATGTTCTTCGCTGACGGCGGTCACGACGGCAATATCTGCCGTTAAATAGCGTGAAAACTCTTTGATATCGCCTGGCGAATCGGTGCCGAGTTCCTGAACGATAACATCAACGTCTTTGTCCTGCCTGATCCGCAGATCCATAGCCTTCAGGACTGAACGCCACTCAGAGATAGAGTGAGGATCCTCGGGATAGGCAACCCCAAGGAGCGCCGTCGGAACACTAAAAAGCGTGTTGTAGTTACCTTCGTGGGCTCTAACCCGATATCTTTCACTCAAAACAGTCGCGATAGCATGTTTCGTACTCGTCTTTCCGACGCTTCCTGCGATGATCACTAGTAATGGTTTATGTTTCTTGAGATATTTTTTAACGCGGCGCTCGAGCAGGGAGAGAATTATTTTTTTCATCATACTTACGCTTCAGTATACGAGAAAAGCCGGTTCCTGAGAACCGGCTGTTTTCGTGGTGGAGCATATCGGATTCGAACCGATGACCTCTTCCATGCCATGGAAGCGCGCTAGCCAACTGCGCCAATGCCCCGAGCGATACCTAGAGTAACACAAAAACCGCCCCTGTTCTAGGGCGGTAATCGTGTGTGAGCTGCTGCGCGCCCACCCGAGGCAGTTTGTGTTGGTTTTCCGTGTTTATTTTACCTATGCGCAAAGAGCCTCGATGCGCACCAGCTAACATGCCTATAATGCCATAGCATAAGTTTTTTTGCAATCACCCTCGCTTTTCTTGGAGTTATGTGTTTAACTACTGAGGTCAGTGTTTTGCGCAGGAACACGTTCTCAATGATACGTATCCCTTCGCCGGTCGAACTGAAAGAAATGAAACGAAGGATAGTATACGTGAAAAAATTGTTTGTAGGTAGCCTGGCTTGGGCTACGAATGACGACAGCCTCAAAGCTCACTTCGAGCAGAGCGGCACCGTCGCGAGCGCCAAGGTTATCACCGACCGTGAAACCGGACGCAGCCGCGGATTTGGTTTCGTCGAGTTCGAAAATGACGCCGAAGGCCAAGCAGCTGTTGATAAACTCAACAACTCAGAGCTCGATGGTCGCACCATCACCGTCAACGAAGCACGTCCACGAGAGTAATCTCTTAGGGACTAGCGGATAATAAAAATTGCCCTCTCGGGGGCAATTTTTATTTGTTCCTATGTATTCTCAGAGTAGGTCGAGAAATGTTTGCTCGTCGATAACTTTGGTACCGTATTTTTCAGCTTTTTGTAGCTTACTCGCACCAACCTTGCCACCAGCCACGAGGTATGTCGTATCTTTGCCAACCGAAGGCTGGAACGTTCCACCGAGCGATCGAATGCGATCCGCCGCTTCATCGCGTCCCATCGACTCGAGGGAGCCGGTGACGACAAAGTTCATGCCGTCAAGCTTGCCTGAACTTCGTTCATACTGTGGCCTGACGCCGAGAGTCCTGAGCTTTTCGATCATAGCAAGGTTATCGTCATCGGCGAACCACGCCGCCACGCTTTCAGCTACGACCTCACCGACACCATCGACTGATCGCAGTTCATCGATAGTCGCGGTCGCAAGCTTCTCGAGTGATTCAAAATGACGCACCAGGTCGATAGCCGTCTGCGAACCAACGTGACGAATTCCGAGCCCGAAAACTAACCGTTCGAGACGCGGACGGCGGGCGACATCGATCGCCTCGATAAGTTTTTGCGCCGACACTGACGCGAACCGATCGAGTTTGAGCAGATCATCTCGTGTCAGTGAATAGATATCGGCTAGGTCTTTTACGTAACCCGCATCAACCAGGGCAACGACATTTTTCTCGCCGAGCGTATCGATATCGAGTGCGCCCTTACTGGCGAAATGTTCGAGAGCTCGTTTGAGAAGCAGCGGACCAGATGCACCCTTGACCCGGTATACGGCTTCACCTTCCGGTCTCACGAACTCAAGATCGGGGTATTGGCGAGCCAGCTCGACAGGATAATCAAATAGCTTAGCATTTTTGGGACGAAGTTCTGTGATGACCGACTCCACCTGTGGAATGATATCTCCCGCCTTATAGATCACGACCGTATCACCGATTCGTACATCCAGCCGTGCGATTTCATCTGCGTTATGTAGACTGGCATGCTGAACCGTAGTACCGGCCACATCAACTGGGTCAAACACGGCAACAGGCGTTGCCGCGCCAGTCCGTCCGATACTGATCACAATATCTCGAACGACCGTTGTAGCTTGCTCGGCAGCGTACTTGTAGGCCACCGCCGCTCTCGGGTTTTTACCAACGACACCGAGTTTTTCGTACTGCCGTCGATCATTTACCTTTATAACGAGGCCGTCAGTATTGTACGGAAGATTATGTCGTTGCTTGTCCCAGATATCCACGTAGCGCATGACATCGTCCAGTGAGGTAAAAACTTCCGCCTCAGGTGAGACATATATCCCCAAGTCTCGCATAGCCTCGTAAGCAAATAGATTCGTCGGCACCTCGCTAGCGTCGTCGCGTAGCAAGTCGTAACCGATAAAGCTCAGGGGGCGTTCGGCAACCAGCTTCGGATCGAGCTGGCGAATCGTACCGGCAGCAAGATTACGCGGGTTTTTAAATGTCGCAAGTCCAGCTTTTTTCCTGGTTTTGTTCAGAGTATCGAACTCGCTTTTATACATAACTATCTCCCCACGAATCTCGGTGCGGCCAACACGGAACTGCTTATTTCCGGGAGTCTCAACGAGACGGAGTGGTACATTTCTGATTGTACGGACATTCATTGTTACGTCCTCACCAACCCGACTATCACCACGTGTCAGAGCCTGGGCCAGTTCACCATCTTGATAGATCAACGCACATGCGAGCCCGTCTTTCTTTATGTCGCAGAAAAACTCGTGCTGAGTACCCGGCAGCAGTTTGTCCATACGGCGGATCCAAGCTTCGACCTCCTCTCGCGAAAACACATCGTTGAGTGAAATCATTGGTTTTCTATGGGCAACTTTTTGGAACTTTTCGAGTGGTTTACTGCCGACTCGCTGCGTAGGACTGGCTGGATTAACCTGCTCAGGATGAGCGAGCTCGAACGCTTTTACCTCCTGCATGAGACCGTCATAAACCGCATCATCAACGCTCGGATCATCGAGAACATAGTACTCGTACGAATATGTTTCGAGCAGCTTGAGCAGCTCACTATAACGAGCCCGACTAACTTCGGCCATCAACTACCTTTCGGTACAAAAGATAGCCATAGACCACCGCATATATATAAACTATCAACGCCGTGAGCTGAATCATTAGCGAGGACAACAGTACCCCTGCGCCACCAAGCAACCGACCGAGGAATATCACCATAATAGCAACGGCCGCAAACCCAACGAGACAGACGAGACCTAGCCAGATAAATCTCAGCAGTAGCGCAGTGCGTCTGCCTGAAACGAGCTGACGAGCTGAACGCCATGCTTCAAAAGGATACATACCCGGGATTGTCGCCACCATGGCTGCAAATACAGTAGTGACCAGCCAGTACAGCGTAATGACGCCGATCAATATGAGTCCGGCGGTAGCACCTATTTCGAACAAAAGTCCCTGGAGTGCACCGCCCAGCATCGATACGACGTTTGTTGCAATCGCAAGTGGCAATAGCTGCAGTAGACCGACAATACAGATAACACCCACGGCAATAATCGGTGCCCCGGCGCCGTAGAGCCCATCCCGAAACCGCACATCACTATCCGCAAGCCGACGTCGCATCAGCCAGATCGTCGTTAAGGCCACAAAAAGATAGATGAAACCGGAAACGATCTGCTGTGTCTCAGTGAGGTTCACGTTCTGCCCGCCGCCAAGAACCGATAACAAAAGTACGCCGATCTCGAGCGCGCCTCGAGTCAACCCATCGGCCGCCTCACCGCTGAACAGCGACGCCATGTCTTGAGCCGACTGGTACTGAGCATATTGACTAACTCCTATAACGAGCAGTATTGCTACCCAACCAAAGGCCAAGATTCGAGCGAAGAGTTGCTTATCATTCCAGGCAAAATCCCATGAGGCCCGCGTATGGGCAAGTAAACCCGGTAACTTTAGGTGAGCGGTCTTCGATACCGACGTTTTAGATTTGGCTTTTGTAGTTGATGCCACTCGACTGTTTTCCTTACGAGACAAGGTGTTTTTTTTAGTAGAACGTGACTGGGTTCGTTTTTGTCGCGCCATGCTTTGACTACCTAAAACTTGCTGCCCATGTTGCGTAGGCGTGCGGCACGCTCAGCGATTGGCGGGTGCGTACTAAATGCGCTCATTAACGCTGATCGCTTGAGAGGGTTCGCAAAGAAAAGATGAGCGGTTGAAGTATTTTGGCGTCGAACAGCCGTGCCGACAGAGCCAAGTTTCTCGAGCGCGCTTGCGAGCGCCTCTGGGTCGCGAGTCGTCATGGCGCCGGTCGCATCGGCCAGATACTCACGTTGCCGCGACACAGCCGCCTGGATAAGCAGCGCTACGATAGGTGATATGAGTGCCGCAACGATACCGATAACAAGAAAGATTGGGTTGCGGTTTTCGCTGTTACCAAACCAAAACATACGCACCAACACATCAGCGATCAAGCCGATGGCGCTCACCAGGCCAAACACGATCATCATGACTCGGATGTCGTAGTTCTGGACATGACCCATCTCATGCGCCATGACCGCCTCGAGCTCACGATCATCCATCAGATCGAGAATGCCAGATGTCGCAGCCACATGGGCATGTCGTGGGTCACGGCCAGTCGCAAAGGCATTTGGCGCAGGATCGTCGACGATATACACCTTTGGCATCGGCATACCGTTTGTGATCGATAGATTTTCGATCATGCGGTAGAGACGGGGGTTGTCGCTCTTTTGAATCTCTTTCGCCCCATTCATGCTGAGTGCAAGTTTCGCAGCCAGAAAATACTGAATCAACGCATAAATACCCGCTCCGATGAGCGTTCCCCAAAAGATGCCCGTACTACCGTAGATCGCGCTAAATACCCAGCCAAGGCCTGCGATAATTACGATGAAAAGCAGGATGATGAAAAAGGTATTGCGCTTGTTAGCGGCGATTGCACTATACATAAACTACCCTAGCTACTCCGAACTAGAACTTTACTTCGACAGGCTTCTCAACTGATGCCATGTCTTCGACTTCGAAGAACTCTTTGTTCGTAAAGCCAAACATACCTGCTACGAGGTTACTCGGGAACTGCTGGATCTTTGTGTTGAGGTCACGGACGCCACCGTTATAAAAGCGACGTGATGCCTGAATCTTGTCTTCCGTGTCAACCAGTTCAGCTTGAAGCTGCTGGAAGTTTTCGCTCGCGCGAAGCTCAGGATACGCCTCTGAAACGGCGAAGAGACTTTTGAGGGCTCCTTCGAACTGGTTCTCTGCTTTTGCAGCCTCTGCAGGGCCCTTTTCAGTTGCGTTCAGGACGTTCGCACGTGCTTCGGTAACGGCCTGGAAAACCTCTTTTTCATGAGCAGCGTAGCCTTTTACGGACTCGATCAGGTTCGGGATTAGATCAGCACGACGCTTGAGTTGAACCGTGATGTCACTCCACGCCTCTTGGACACGAACGTTGAGCTTGACGAGGCCGTTATAGGTTGCCCATAGGAAGATACCGACGATGACTACGAGGCCGAGCACTACCCATAAAATAATATCCATTGCTATATGTACTCCTTAGTGTTTGCTCTCTTCAGTATACCTGTTTAGCGTCCAAAAAACAGCCGCAACAGATAGTTTTTAGTCATCGCGATTGGGCAGGAGGCTACCCCTTTAAATTAATACTTATTTGGCGACGTAGTCGCTCTACGTGCCCGGTTATCTTTATTCCAATACAGCCGCATCATCCGTTAAGGTGTTGCGATTAAAGCGTACTCCCTCGCCTGGGTTTGCCGCCGATGAGCTACGCAAACCAGTGTAATAAGTATTTACAGACGAGAATCTTCGTATGCTCGGCGCGGGAGTGATTTCCAGACAATAGCCGTAGTTGCCACGACCACCATCGCGGCAGCGACACCTGCGTAAACATACATACTTTCGCCGGTGTTAGAAAGTGATCCGGTTGCAACTTCGTCTTCCGCACCGAGTACGGCAACCGGGTCAACGATGATCCCGTTAACAGCTCCATCCTCATCGAGAGCCCCGCCGTCAGCAACTGTGTAACTAAGGCTTGTAAATGTTTGAGCGCCGAGTACTTTGTTTGCAATCGTTACTTGAGTAGTGATGTCCCGAGATGTAGTGAGACCGGTATTTACCTTGGCCACCCTCCAGCCAGCAGTATCGTACTGTTTGTCGAGAAGGATCTCTATCTGTGAACTTTGTCCTGGGTTATCGCACGTGAGCGCAAACGACCATGCACCGAGGATGTGAGTAGTCGCACCGCTCAGCGAGGCAGTGCTGCCGATAACATCACAATCACCTGCGGCAACGATAGTATTGTAGTCGCCCGTTTTTGCGTTCATTAAGGTCACTACATGGCTCTGTAGTGAATCAGTTGTTCCGTCGTAGTTCGCGTCACCGATGTTCGGTCCGGCCGCCTCGATGTAGTCTTTGACACCGTCGGCATCAGTATCTGGTGCTTCAGTGACAGTCACGGTTACTGTTGCCATATCGCTCGTGCCGCCATATTGACCACTACATGTCAGCGTATAGATGAGTGTGCTCGTTGGGCTCACTGCTCGCGTACTACTCAGAGTAACGCTACCGATGCCTTGGTTAATCGTACAGGCGGTACCAGCCGCTACGCTCCAGGCAAGTATACTGCTCTGAGCTGGCGCACCAGTGATACTAGCCGGCGAGGCCGTAAAGCTAGTAATATCAGCGTTTATCGGTGAAGGGTTCACGGTGACAGCCGCGCTTTCCGTATCACTCGCGCCACCGTTAAGCCCTTGGCATGTCATTGTATAGGTAGTGGTTACCGTCGGTGAAACTGACTGTGATCCACTAAGCGCTACCGCCCCAACCGCTTGGTTTATCGAACAGTTCTGTCCGGTCGACACCGTCCAGTCAAGCGTTGAGGATTGGCCTTCGATTATAGTGCTTGGAGTCGCGGTAAAGCTGGAGATATTTGCGTTAACTGGGGCTGGACTGACCGTGACTGATGCTGTAGCGCTATCAACGGTACCACCATTGAGCCCGTCGCACGTCATCGTGTAGGTAGTGGTTACCGTCGGTGAAACTGACTGGTTTCCAGCCGCGCTCACTGCGCCGACCGACTGGTCAATCGAACAGTTTGTGCCCGCGCCGACACTCCAGCTCAGCATGGAGCTCTGGCCTTCTGTGATAGTGGTTGGTGAGGCCGTAAAGCTTGCTATATTCGCGTTGACCGGCGAAACATCGAACGTTACTGTAGCTTGGACGCTATCACTTGCGCCGCCGTTCAAACCTTGACAGGTGAGCGTGTAGGCAGTGGTTACCGTCGGTGAAACTGACTGGTTTCCAGTCGCCGCCACAGCTCCAACCCCTTGGTCGATTGTACAGGTTTGGCCGGCATTGACGGTCCAGACGAGCGTTGAGCTCTGGCCTGTCGTGATAGTGCTGGGTGCAGCAGTAAAGGTTGCGATATCCGCGTTGACCGGCGCCGGGTTTACCGTGACGGTTGTTTGTGCGGTATCACCGGCGCCTCCGTTTTGACCGCTGCAGGACAACGTGTAAGTCGTGGTCGCTGTTGGTGAAACTACCTGGCTTCCGCTCAAACCCACGCCTCCAACACTGTTATCGATCATACAGCCGGTTCCTGCGTTTACCGTCCAGCTCAGCGTCGAACTCTGCCCATCGGTAATCGTGGTCGGTGCAGCACTAAAGCTTGCGATGTCGGCGTTTACTGGCGGTGCGTTATTGACCGTCACACTTACGGCGCTACTGGTTTGGATATTCCCTGATAGGTCATAGGCGCGAACGGTTAGTGAATGTGCCCCATCAGATGCTGTGGTCGTGTCCCAGTTATAGCTATAGGGTGCAACGTTGTCGGTACCGAGTAGCGTTGTGCCAGCTCGATAGAACTCAACGTAATCGATAGCATCATTGTCAGTTGCACTGGCTTGAATAGCCGTAGTAGCGCTCACTGCCGCACCATCCGTCGGGCTGGTGATTGACGTCGTTGGCTGTGCTGTGTCATTTAGGCAGTTATCGCCCGTCCCCGTCGGCGTACAGCTATCACTCAACAGCATGACGCGGTCTAACTCAAGATCTTCGGTGCCGGCAGTGAGGACTAGCGTGTGTGTACCCACCGCAAGGTCAATTGTTGCCTTATCCACGGTTGAGCCGTTCTCATAGTCAACCCATGTCAATGCTCCAGCCGTCAGGGCTGTTTGCCCGACAGTAAAACATTCACCGTCGAGATATACTTGGTATTCGACCGGAGTGGTGGATGGAGCTTTCATTCGACTCCAAATAGTGTACGTGCCCGTCGCAGGAACGGTAATCGTTTGCGTAGATTTGCCAGTCGTACTAGCAGGCTCGCTGCCACACGCCGCAGCGCTTACTGGTGCCGTATTAAAATGACCGGCCGCAAACAGCGAACCGGCTATAGCCAACAAAGAAAATATCTGGATTTTTGGTGCTCCACGCACCAAACGGAGTATGTCACTCATCTCTTTATATTACCTTTTTTGAATGTTTGTCTCTACTCTGCCTTGTCGCCATCGTATCGCCTGTGTTTATCGTTGTCAAGTACTTTTTACAATGATCTTATATAGAGGTGGGAACGAAATAAAAACAAAAACAGCTCTCTTGGAGCTGCCTTCTGGTGGGCGAGGAGGGACTTGAACCCTCAAGGTTGTTTAGACCAGCGGATTTTAAGTCCACCGCGTATACCGATTCCGCCACTCGCCCCTATCGTGGAGGCACGTACGGGAGTCGAACCCGTCTAAAAGGTTTTGCAGACCTCCACGTAACCGCTCCGCCAACGCGCCAAAACCACGATACTAGAGTAGTATAACAAACCACTGGAGGAATACCGAGACGATGCGATAGGTTACGGACTACCTACGGTTCAGCGCACGGGTCAATTCTTGCCGTTCAAATACCTGCCAGCTACACTGACAGCAAATGATGGTAGGATGATGAACACCGAGGCCATAAGTATCCTCATGAGCAGCTGATTGAGCGGCGCGCTGTCATCGGGTCCACCAAATAAAACCATTAGAATCCCTGTTACGCCAAATACGAGTGAAGCTACGATAAATACCTTCGTTGCTATCTTTTCCATCACAAACCTCCTTTAGATTTCTTATATTCCAAAATATCACCCGGCTGACAATCAAGTGCCTTGCAGATCGCCTCCAGCGTTGATAGACGGATGGCTTTCGCCTTGCCGTTTTTGAGAATAGACAGGTTTGCCATCGTTATGCCAACCCGCTCAGAAAGCTCGGTCACACTCATCTTGCGTCGGGCGAGCATCACATCGATGTTGATTATTATTGCCATAATACTGCCTTAGACCGTGAGGTCATTCTCCGACTTTATATCGACAGCATTCTGGACTAACTTCTGAAATACAGCCGCAGCAGTTGCGATCACAAACGACGCACCGATGATGACGATACCTATTGCTACGACACCGGGTGCGTCATCTTTGTCGGCAACATAAAAGACATATGGCATACCCGCGGCATAGAGTCCGCTGATAGTGAGTGCGCAGTATTTTATAGTTCGAAACGCCCCCACTGACGACACTGAAAATGCCTCGTTCTTATCGATATTGCCGAGCAGCTTCCATCCCTGATGAAGCGCGATGAAAAACGGTATCGCTGGTATATACATACCGAGCAGGATAGGGTCATACCCCCCGATATCAAACGAACCGATCGTCTGAGGCAATGCAAAAACACAAAGACCTAGTACTATAAGCCCGATCATGACAATGGCTACTCGTAGGAAAAATGTCGATCCGCGTTCCATCTAAAAATACCTTTCATTGTTAGTGGTATGGTCTAGTTTTAGCACACAATTTATTGTTTTACAATAAATATGTGTTGTTTTATGCTAATTTGCACGCAGAAATGGATATTTTATCTTTCATATATCCTCGAACCCTATGATATCGCACCCCAATTTACACGACCATAACCATTCAAAGCCTCATTTGGATTTATACCAAAAACACCGATTTTACTCGGTGTTTTATATAGATACTTTGACAATAATGTCTTAGTACGGGTTACTCTGCGATTGGAAAACCTAGTAGGCTTTGGTTGCGCCGTCTTCTACTGCTTTTTCTGCATTGTCCTTTGACATCATTGCACAAACAGTTGTTCCGCATTTTTCATGCTTGCCTTTAGCCATGAAACCGCCAGTTTTAGTTTGAACTACTTCTGGTGCTGACAGCTCAACGCCTTTTTCCTTACATTTAACACAATAACCTGTGACCATATCTGTCTCCTTCTGATTTGATTGTTATAGCATAGCTTGCTTCACCATGCCTGTCTAATCTTATTTTCTAGCCCTCAGAAAAGCATAGAATTTATTTTGTGTCACGAAGAACTACGACGCGTATCATGCATAAGTCAGCAGACGAGAGCGAGAGCTAAGAATACTCCTGGTTATTATTGATTTCTGAAGAGGCCAGGAGTTAGGATTATCATAAACCACGAGAAAAGCCGATCGCGAGGACCGGCTCTTTTCGTGGTGCGGGTAAGGAGACTCTAACTCCTGGCCTCTTCCTTGGCAAGGAAGCGCTCTAACAACTGAGCTATACCCGCATGTCGTTGATTCGTTGACTATTGTACCGAATCTTCCCTGTAACTGCAAGGAGTACGACTACTGTAAATGCTGTGTGGCTAAACGCCCATAAGTCCGATAATCAAAGCCATGATCATCAGAGTAACGAATTCGTGTGAAACGTTCAGAAACGTTAATTTCTTGCGTCTGCTCTCGAACGCATCATGCACATAGATGCGAGCCGCTGTCAGCCCTAGCCAGAGTCCAAATGCAGTCATCAGGGTATCCTGAAGGAATGCATTTTGAAAGAATTGATTTGACAAGAATGCGGTATACGCCAACACATGAGCCGTCACCAACGAAGCAATGACTGTTGACCCGAACAACCACACCATCTCTTTGGTCGATGTCTTCCGGTTCAGGTTCACGCGAGCCAATTTTGCCCACAGAGTACCGAAAGCTTTCGGCGTATACCAGATCGAGCCCACCACCATCGTCGATAACGCTGCGAGAACTACCGCCCAATAATTTATTTCGACTTCCATAGATCCTCCTTACTACGTTGGTAGTTTGATTGTATGCCTCAGGTGTATCAAAGAGCAAGGCTGGATTATGAGTGCCCTATGCGGTTTGCCATCTTAATTGATCTTGTATTCTCTGCACGATAGAGATTAATTACATCATCAACCACTCGGTATCGGATCTCCGGATTCGTGGTAAACGTTGCCGGACTGTACGTTACCTGGAGCGTTCTCATCGAACTGCGCGAAAGGCTGGTAAACCCCACATAACGGATTATAGTGTGTCGAGAATCGGTTGTTGATTACACGAATACTACTTGTTTGAGTGGCGTATACATGAGTTTCGCCTCCACGGACACAGATAGTACCGCCCGCCACCAGGTTATCCTGAAATAAATAGTCTGTCATAGGAGCATAGTCGCTGTACATATTGACGGACGAGGAACAGTTGTCCCCGACACACATAAATGTATTGTGTGTAACCGTAAAACCGGTACCACCATGTGAAGAGATCGCTGTACGATGATCACCCTCCCAAGTACGGTGACAATAGATATATGAATCGGTTACACTTACGCCTCCACCGATTAGCTGCATGCCACGAGCACAGTTATGAACTTTGATGTGATCAAACGAAGGGTCACCCCCACACCTCTGGTATATAGGTAGTGCATTACTGTTTATGTTGCTCATATCTACTTCAGTGTATTCAATCGTCAAGTTGGTCGGACAGGTCGGTGAATCAGGGCCAATGTCTAATGGGTATAAGCCTGAGCCCATAATCGCCACATCTCTGACTACTACGTTATTGTGATTGATATCCAGCCCGCCATTTATACATACATTATCAAATACCTGTCCGTCGCTGGTTGTCTGAATCCTGCCAGTAAGTGTCGTAGCGCATTCGTACCGAGGACCCGTACTGGAAGCTGTTGGCCAGCCACAAAGATCCGGCAACGTCCAACCGCCTGCGGCAGGAGTGCCGGCCGCGCAGTCGCTACTATTACCAAACCGTACAGCCTGGCCGCTGGAAGCATTAGCGTCAGCAACAGTTATCGCGCCCCCAGAGAGTGTACCGGATTCAGGTTGAACTGAAACCATGGGGCCATAAGAAAACGCCAGTGCCGTGATGGCCGGGATGACAACTATTACCGCTGAGAGCGGCAGGATAGCACGTTTAGGCAGCCACTGTAGACGTGAAGAGATCGTGTTCACGAACCGTTGATGAATCCGAAGCGCCATAGTTCCCCCTTAGAGCTCCCGCTTACTTTAAACACAGTGTACTACCGCGTGGTAGGATCTGCAACATGTATTCCAAGCTATCTTTTCGCGAACTGTCGTCTTAAGTTTCTCATAGTACATTCATGCCAAAGAAAAATCCCGATCGCACGGATCAGGATTTTTCTTTGGTGGCTCCTCCCAGACTTGAACTGGGGACACAAGGCTCTTCAGGCCTCTGCTCTACCAACTGAGCTAAAGAGCCGTACCTTCGGTACAACAGGATTCATTGTACCGAAACAGGGGCGAAACAACAAGCCTACTTGGTAAAGATGTCCTTGAGATTAGTCAGTTCGCTTGGCAGCACGACAAGCGTTTTTTGGCTTGGTTCAACAGAAATCTTCTCGAGCGTCTGAAGCGTACGGATGTTTATGCCGCCGGGAATCTTACTGAGCATCGCAGCCGCGTCGGCAACGGACTGTGCTGCCGCCTTTTCACCTTCTGCGGTAATGATAACTGCACGTCGTTCGCGTTCGGCCTCTGCCTGTTTCGCCATCGCACGTTTCATATCCTGTGGTAGCTCAATGTTCTGGATCTTGACGTTTTCGACATCGATTCCCCACTTGTCTGTCTCTGAGTCTACGATCTCTTTTATTTTTTGGCTCATTTCCTCTCGCTTACTAAGCAACTCATCCATGTCGGCGTTACCCGTAACATCGCGGAGCGCCGCCTGTGCAAACTGGCTAGTTGCATAGATATAGTTAGTCGTCTCAAGGACCGCTTTGCCCGCGTCGATCACGCGCAGGTAGACAACAGCATCTACCCCGATAGTCACATTATCTTTCGTGATGATCTCTTGCTTTGGGACGTCGATCGGAGTTGAGCGAACATCTACTTTGATGAGTCGTTGAAAGATAGGGATAACGACACGAAGCCCTGGTTCACGGATACCTGTAAAGCGACCAAGTGTCAAAACGACGCCTCGCTCATACTGGTTGATAACCTTGATCCCCGCTCAGACAAAAACGATAACAGCCGCGATCAGAAAAAAGACAAATTCTCCCATAAAACTCCTTGTTTAACTACTCTTTAGTATAGCATCACCCTGGAGGGCGAGCGTGATCAATCGTTCGATCAACTGCGGATAACCGATGCCCTCATGGCGCCAAAGTTTTGGATACATGCTGATATTCGTAAATCCAGGAATGCTGTTGATCTCGTTGAGGTAAATTTCTCCGCTATCAGTAACGAAAAAATCGACTCGTGCCAGACCCCGACATTCCGTAACGGCATAGGCTCGCAGCGCATAGTCCTCTAGCTTCGCCCTGATATCTGCTGATAAATCGGCAGGGATTTTCACCTCCGCAGTACTCTCGGGGTCATATTTATCATCGAAGCTATAAAAGTCTTGTCCCGGCACGACTTCTCCGGGAGTACTTGCACGTGGATTCGTGTTGCCGAGTATGGCTACTTCGATCTCGCGACCTTTGATTGTACTCTCGAGCAAAACTATTTCTGAGTTTTTCGCCGCAAGACTCAGTACTGCCTCCCAGTCTTGCTCGGAAGTGATATGACTAACGCCGACAGAAGACCCGGCGCTGGCTGGTTTGACGAATATATCACTGCCAAGTGCGGCTGACACCACCTCATAGTCCGGCTGCTTGTCATGCACTCGCCAACTCCGCCATGGCACAACCGGAATCCCCTCATGCTCCAACAGGCGTTTCGTCATATCCTTGTCCATCGTGACAGCCGCCGCGAGGACACTTGGCCCAACATAAGGTATTCCAAGAAGTTCTGCCAACCCCTGAACCGTACCGTCCTCGCCGTTCTTGCCGTGCAACATAGGAAGCAGAACATCTGGCTGGATAATCTTGTGATCCGGCAAGGTTATAAACTTCGCTTGCCCGAGAACCGGCAACAGCTGCGGAGACCCGGCGTGGAAGTCGCCGACCGTGTCGACCAGCCACCAGCGCCCCTCTCGGTCGACGAGACAGGTCGTAATGTCATAGCGGGTATTGTCTAGCGCAGCAAATACATTGCGAGCACTCGCGAGAGAAACGTCATGCTCCGATGACTTTCCTCCATAAATAAGCATGACATGAGTGTTTGACATCTATGCAAGCAGTATACTATAACTATGGATTCTACACCGCTCGCCGAACGAATGCGCCCCACGACCCTCGATGACGTCGCTGGACAGCTACATATCGTAGGTGGTGATGGTCTCATTCGAAAAATCATCGAGCAAAAACAGCTAACGAGCCTCATTCTATGGGGTCCTCCCGGGAGCGGCAAGACAACGCTCGCACGTATCATCGCCGCGGAACTTGAGGCGGATTTCGTAGAGCTCAGTGCGGTCACAGCCGGTAAAAAGGATGTGCTCAAAGTCGTAGAGCGCGCCAAAGCCAACTGGAATCTCAAGCAACGTACGTTGCTCTTTGTCGATGAGATCCATCGTTTTAACAAAGCCCAGCAGGATGCTTTCTTGCCCCACGTCGAATCAGGCCTCATCACCTTGATCGGTGCCACGACCGAAAACCCAAGCTTTGAGATCATCACACCGCTCCTGAGTCGTGCCCGTGTGCTCGTGCTGGAGCCGCTCGCAAAAACGGATATCTTGGCAATTCTCCAGCGAGCACTCGTGCATGAAAAAGCCGAAAAGCGTGTTGCAACCGATGCGCTCGACTACCTCGCAGAACTTTCGGGTGGTGACGCTCGCCTAGCGCTCGGGAACCTCGAGGTATCCCTCGGACTCGCCAAAAGGGTCACAGTCGAAACTGTCAAAACGGCTGCTCAAAAACGCATCCCGGGCTACGACAAAAAGGGTGATATGCACTATGACGTCATTTCGGCGTTTATCAAAAGCTTACGAGGCAGTGACCAAAGAGCTTCGCTCTACTACCTAGCGCGCATGCTTCAGGCTGGTGAAGACCCGAAGTTTATTGCACGCCGAATGGTTATCTTTGCATCAGAGGATATCGGGCTCGCTGGTAACGGTGCGTTAAGCCTGGCAGTTGCAACCTTTCAGGCGGTCGAACGAATCGGCATGCCCGAGGCGCAGTACA
>CBIHNH010000005.1:0-30047 GCA_966211425.1 uncultured bacterium | reverse complement strand
GACCACACCCGTTGCGGTCTACTATGTTGTTTACTGGTATACGCCCCTTGACAAACCGTGTCAATGATTATATTCGGATTATTTGCTGTACTATTTACAATACGCTATAGGTAGTGTTTCGTTCAATAAATAACGCTCAAAACGCTACCTATAGAGTTTAGGGAGCTCAGTATAGCTCGTCGTATAGCGAGGGCTTTGTCGCTCACGCTTGCTCTGCCACTGGGCGCTTTGCTTGGCTTCCGAAGCGTGCCAGACGGTTCCCTTTCCAAAGCGGCGATTGAGTTCATCGACATTGTCCATCAGAACGACGCCCTTCTCTCGAACGCCTTCACGCTGCTCTAGCAACGACAGCTGCCAGGCGCGCGCGTCGCGGATATCGACCAGGTTGACCCCTGCTTTTCTATAGCTCGCATCGTCATCGTGTAGCACATCGAGCCCCTCGAGAGCCGCTGCGATCAGTTCGCCCGTATGAGCAGAGGCTTCCGTGAGACGGACGTAGCGAGAAACGTAGCGCTTGCGCTCACCTTCCTGCTCGGCAACCTGCAAAAACACCACGATACCACCGCATACCGAATCCTGCGCTCTCAACCGTGCGACAGCTTGAGCGGTAAATGTCGCCACCGCGCTCTCGAGCTGAAAATAATCCCGCACTCGATGCCCGAACATCCGCGAACGCATGATGGTTTTGCGCTGCTCGTGTTTGTCGCCGAACGGGATGCGCGGTATGCCCCGCAGCTCATCGACCATCTTGATGCCAGTGATATTGAACTGGGTTCGCAACCAGGCATCGCTCGCCTGGGTCAGCTGCAGGGCTTTTGAGATACCCCGGTCATGCAGCTGCGGGGCAAGTCGTCGACCTATCCCCCAGATATCTTCTATCGGAAGCTGCTCGAGCATCGCTTCGCGCTCCTCATCCGACTCGATCACCCACGTGCCATCGCCGTGCGTCTTAGCGAACGTACTAGCGACCTTGGCAAGGGTCTTTGTCGGCGCGACACCGACAGAAGTTGGGATACCGATCTCGCGCAGGATCCGCTCGCGCACCCGCTGCGCCCACGCTTTTTGGTCGTCGATCGGCAGCTCACTGAGGTCGATAAAGTTCTCATCGATCGAATAAACCTCGATGAGCGGCGTTTCCTCACGGAGCAGCCGGACGATGCGCTGCGAGATATCGCCGTAGAGCTCAAAGTTCGCCGAGAACAGCGTGACCTTGTTGTCGCTCACGATATCGCGCACCTTGAAAAGCGGCACGCCCATAGGAATACCGAGCGCTTTCACCTCGTTGCTCCGGGCAATGATGCAGCCATCGTTGTTACTGAGCACCGCGACAGGCTTGTCGGCGATATCCGGACGGAACAGCCGCTCGCAGCTAGCGAAGAAGTTGTTGCAGTCGATCAGTGCATAGCAGCTCATCCGGCCCTATACTCCTGCAGCGCGTGCGTGATGACACCCCAGACACTAACCGTTTCGCTATCCTCTAGCCTCCCGGCGGCGTCGTAGAGTCGTCCCTGATGAAGCTTGCGCACGACGAACGACTCCTCGACGATCGCCACGACCAGATCATTTTGCCGCGGCTGTAGTGCCCTATCGACGACGACGATACTACCCGCCCGCCAACCAAGCTCCGACATATCCTCCTCCAGCCGCCAGAGGAACGTACTGAGACGATGCCGAATAACGAGATCGTCAAGGCTCATGTTCAAGCCGCTACGATCCTCGCCGGCATTCGGAAAACCAGCATGGAACATAACACCGTCACCTGTACTACCTTTTTTCATATACACCCATTGTAACGGTTCTTTATATCAACAGGGGTGAAAGTTATTATGTTTATATAATATATTTGACAAAATGGAAAATAAGAGTATTGTTAGGAAAACGTACAAAAATATTGTCTGATATCTATATTTCTAACCGGGTGGGGCTAGGAGCTAGTCCAAATGGTTCTACGAAAACTCTCACAAACCTTTAAGGTAACACTCGCACTGATGCTTTCAGTGCTCTCGAGCGGTATCCTGCAAGTTGCGCCGGCTTACGCATATAGCGCAACCAACCCAGATGGCGAGTTCAAAAAAGTATACGTATGTAAATACGTTGGTACGCCCGGTGTTAACGAGCAGCTTCAAACAGGCGATAACCCGATCAGCGTCAGCACTAGCTCATTGAAGGGCTTCAACGGCCTAGGCTCGTATTTCAATGACAAGCACGAAAAGTCCGTTGCGATCGCCTGGGACAATGGCGACAAGATCGAACCTGCGATCTCAATGTGCGACTCTGCAGATAGCGGCGACAATGAAGTCACGCCCCTCCCATCAGGAATTAAAGATGTTTGCGGACCTAACAACGACACAGTGCCGTCTACCGACACTGCAACTTACACAGTAGAAGACGATAGCGACTGGAGCAATAACTCAAGAACTGTAACGTATGAGACAACTGGCAGTCTAGTATTTAGCGAAAGCGATGGCTGGACTGTATCTGCCGACGGCAAAACAGCAACCTACACATACCAAGACTGGAATACAGCTTGCGCAGTAAACCCTTGTTCAGCTAACTACTTCACTGATTATAAGATGTGGGAAATCACATGGGGCACACAACACACCGACACAAATGGTGTATCGACGTTCGACATGCAGTCGCACGGAGGACTAGTTTCCGTAAACAACAAGCCGGTTCCTAGCTATATGACACCGGATTGGCACTGGCTCTACGTTACGGAAGCAGAAGTAAATAACGGCCGGACAGTTACGTATGGCTTTGCGGATGGAACCATTATCACGGCCGTAGTCAGCGCCAACGCAAACAACTGTCCTGCGGTAGAATGGACTACTACTCCACCGCCAACAGTGACTATCTGCGAAGAAGCACTACCTACTATCCACTCGACAAACCTCGACCAGAACGGTTGGACGCTTCCAATGGACGCAGCCTATGTCGATGGCGGTATCAAACTGAACGTTAGCGGCACTAACCCTGACACTAGCTGGGACGAGACTTACATCGAGCGAAGCTTTGTTGGCCCACTGGCTGACATAGGCGACCAGATAGATTTCACCGCCAGCCCTGAGCAGTATGTCGGTATCCACATCGTGACCGACAAGGGCGTGCTTGTTTACGAAAAAGAAGGTTCTTACGCTGGCAAATGGTGGAGCAAGTCAGACTTCGGCGCAACTGCCTCAGGTATGGGATACGCAACCTTTGATACCCTCGCAAACATCGTCGCCAAAAACCCGGGAGTAATGACATCTGCGCTGCGTATTCTTTACACAAACCCAGCAGCTACCAGCTCTACAGTCAACTCTGTAACGGTCGGATGTGCTATCTATACGTTTAGCCACGAAGACGATGAAACTCCTACCAACCCAGGGAACGTTCTCGGCGACAACGACGACAAGACACCAACAACCGGCAAGGTTCTCTCTACATCGACTGTACTTCCTGCAACACTGCCAGCAACCGGTGGATCAACAGCGAGTCCGTTCATGATCATCATCGCAGCACTCATGGCTTACGGCGCAGCCTACTTTATCCAGGGTCGCCGTATCCTAGCTCGCAACCAAATCGAAGTATAAAAAACTAAAAAGCATATAAACAACTCGAACCTCGTCTTCACCTCTTAGAAGACGAGGTTTTTGTTGTACGCGGTTATACCTCAAAGCACATGCAGTATTTGACAATATATAAAAATGAGGAGTATTATCATAAATACAACATCGAAACCGACATCGATACAAACTCTTAAACACCCTCACACCAACCCTCAAACGTAGGCAACTTATCATCTAAGACGGACTATCCGAGGAGCTATAGCTTATGGTGCTACGCAGATTTTCACAAACGCTTAAGATATGCCTCGCACTGATGCTTTCAGTGCTTTCAACCGGTATTTTGCAAGTCGTGCCCGTATACGCCACGGACACTCAATCAATCACAGCGAAGGCATTAATAGAACACGAATGCGACTCTACGGAGTGGCATTTTATTATTAACCAGATCGATGATGAGGAAGATGCACCTGCCTCGATTGCTGTACAGTGGGCAAACGATAGCTCAGAGACCGTTACACTAGGCGAACTAACCCCTGGGGGTGCCGCTCACTACACCACGATGAGCAACCTGACCAGCACCGTAACCTCTGCCACCGCTTCTATATATGTAGGCTGGAGCGGTCAATTTAATCTTTCTCATGGCCCCTGTACCTCCACTACCACAGAGGTAACCCCCGCTGCTGTCACGTTCGACGACAAGTGCGGCACCGACAACGATACGTACACGATACCCGCCAAAACAGGTGTCATCTATAAGATAGGTGATGAAACCAAGACCGCAGACACCTACGCTGCACCCCTTGGGCCAATCACGATTACCGCTCATCCGGCAAGCGATGAATACACGCTGACCGGACAAACCAGTTTCGAAAAAACATTTACAAATGAAGCGTGCCCTGTCGACGACCAGGAAACAACCGCCGCAGTGACATTTGACGAGCGGTGTGGCGTGTCGGACGACATGTTTACTGTAACGGCGGCCGAAGGTGTCACATACAAACTGACCGGCACCGACACCGTGCTGCTACCCGGAACAAACTATCAGGGCGCAGGAACCGTTAGTATCACAGCAGAAGTTGCTGACGGGTACACCCTAACCAACGACAACAATGTATTCGCAAATACATTTACAAATGAAGCGTGCCCTGACAGTGAAAGCGTTACTCTCTGCCACGCAACTGGTAGCGAAACAAAACCATTTGTTCGAATCACCGTGTCCGCTGCAGGAGCGTTTAACGGTCACCTCGACGACAACTTTGGCGGAACTCACGGTGACCACCAAAATGGTGAGGACATCATCCCAACCTTCGTCTACAGCGGAAACACCTATTCGCAGAACTGGACTGACGGTGATGTATTGCCTGAAAACTGCACAGAGCCCGAAGAGATAACACTCGGTGAACCAAACTTTTACGATCTCTGCGGAGAAGAACGAGATGTCATCTATCTACCACAAACAGAAGGGGTCATCTTCCGGGTAAACGGTGAGGCTACTACCGAGGATTGGCTGAACGCACCATCGGCCACAGTTACTGTAACCGCCGAAACGGAGGAAGGCTACGTATTTGCCGCAGACACGACAACCTCATGGTCGTATACATTCACAGACGAGGACTGCGTATCTATCACAAAAACAGCCTTGACACCTACTGACACAAACGGTGATGGAACCATAGGTGTAGGTGACATCATCACCTGGGAAATCACCGTCACAAACAATGGTGATCTATTCTTTGAACGATTCAACGTACAGGTCACCGATATAGGCGCCACTCTTGAAAATGATGGTTATATTGATAATCTTGCCCCAGGTGAGAGCGCTACGCTCAAAGCCTTCACTACGATAACTGCTGCTAATATTAGTACGGTCTGTAAAGTGCAGAACATGGCAAGCTTTAGTGCCAGGTATTCGCCTATCGACATACTCCGTGAGAGTAGCCGTTCTCTTCTCGATGAGCAGGAGTCAGAATACGACTTTACCGGCACGGCAAATGCCGAAGTTACCTTTGCCTGCCCAACTCCCGGTCGCGTCCTTGGTGAATCCACTGGCGGCGGCCAAGGTGGCGGACACGTACTCGCTACCTCAACTGTCCTCCCTGCCATGCTCCCTGCAACTGGCGCAAAAGATAGCCCATACATGATCCTCGTAGCGGCACTCATCGCCTACGGCGCAACGTACTTCCTCCAGGGTCGTCGCAAGCTCCTTCGCAACCAAGCCTAAGCGCGAGCGTTATTGACAAAAACCCTCATCCGGTATGTGGTATACTATTAGCTAAGTAATACCGTGTGACCGTCAGGAGGAAACCTATGAATAAACTACTCAAAATGCAACTCGTAAGTCTCGGTGTGGCACTCAGCGCGGCCCTCGCATTCGGACTCAGCGGCAACGTCTCTGCTGTCGTCGACAACGACCCTGACTGTGACAACGTAGCAATCATCCGCTGTGGCGCCTTCAACATGAAAACGATGCGCGAAAAAGCCTCTCAGGGTGACGTACCCCGTGTCTTTAACGCATTCGGCATCAAACAAAGCGAGCTAGACGGCAAGTTCGTGAACGGTATCGTCTGGCGTGACGGACGAGTCACAGTCGATGGCAAAGTCGTCGCCACGAACGCGATGACCGCTGGCCGAAACTTTGGCGGCACGCCTATTCCAAACACGAACAACGCCGGAAAATACCCAACCAGCAAGTTTGTGACCGAAGGTCAGACTGCCTTCGTCAAGATGATTAACGGCGAGTTCTCCTTTGCCATCATCAAGGCCTGCGGCAACCCGGTCAGCGCCACGCCAAAAGAAAAACCGCAGCCAGAACCAGAGTTCGAGTGCGTTAAGCTCACCGCCGAGCAGATCAGCCGCACCACTTACAAGTTCACCGCAAAAGCTACCGCTAGCGGTGGTGCAAACGTCGAAAAGTACGAGTTCGGCTTTGGTGACGGCATAGGCGTCACCGTAAACGAATCGGCTTATACCTACGACTACAAAGCACCCGGCACCTATACCGCTACCGTCGCCGTTCATGTCAAAGTGAACGACAACGTCAAGGAAGTAACCGCACCGGCCTGCAAAGTTTCCGTTTTCGTAGCCGATGAAGAGATCCAGGTCTGCGACCTCGCAACAAAACGAATGGTAACCATCGACAAATCATCTTTCGACGCTTCAAAACACTCGACTAATCCAGCGGACTGTCAGGAAAAACCACTACCACCGGTAGAGACCCTCCGGGTTTGTGACCTCGCAACGGGCAACACGATCACCATCAAACAGAGTGAGTTCGATACCGATCTGCACAGCCGTGACTTTGATGACTGTAAAGAAGACGAGCCAGAAGTGATAGCCTCGACCGGCCCTGCGACCGCTATCGCCGGCCTGCTCGGCTCAGGCTCACTCGGTTATGGCGCCTACAGCTACCTCGGCACCCGTCGCCGACTGATCAACAAATTCCTCGGACGCTAAAACCGCGGGTACCTCTCCTACATAAAACCTCCTGGCTACTACCCCAGGAGGTTTTGTTCTATACTGATACCATGAGTAAGAAGCCAAAGAAACGCACCAAACGCTACCAGGGCGAAGACGCAAAGCATCGAGTCGTTTCGAGCGAACCCGTCGTGCACCGCTACGAAGCTGTCGAGCGCTCAAAGCTCGGTGAATGGTGGCAGCCAAAGAAACGCTTTGCAAAGATCGGTGCTATCGCCGCAGCCGGTATCACCGGTATCACTTGGCTTCTTGTTGAACTATTTCAGCTTGTCTTTTAGTGGTAGCCTGAAACCGAACGTACTACCCTTGCCGTCGACCGTCTCAAATATGATGGCTCCGCCGTGGGCCACGACAACTTTTTTCGCCATATAGAGGCCGATGCCTGTGCCGTCCGGTCGCTGCAAACGAGCGTTGGTGGCGCGGAAAAACTTCGTAAAGAGTTTTGGCCGTTCCGCCGCTGGGACGCCGATACCGGTATCGATAACTTTGAACACGATTGCACCCGGTTCTTTGATCACCCGAACCGTTACTTTACCGCCGGCCGGAGAATAATAAATAGCGTTGTCGATGAAGTTCATCATAACTTGGCGGAGTTTGTTCTCATCAGCCTCGATGGTTGGCATCGAGTCGGGCTTTTCGTACATGAGCTTGATCCCTCGCTTTTCAGCGGTATCCGCAAGCTGCTCGATCTCTTCCGGAATCAGGTCGGCAATATTGATCGTCGTCGGCTCGAGCATAAACTTGCCCGTTTGGATGCGTGAAACATTCAGGAAATCACCGATCAAAAACACCATGCGCTGCGAACTCTCAAACGCCTGTTCCAAAACTTGTCGCTGCTCAGGCGTGATGTCACCGAGGTCACCCTCGAGGACCATGCTGAGATATCCCTTTACTGCGGTTAGTGGTGTCCGGAGCTGGTGCGATGCCATCGAGATGAACTCGTCTTTTGACTTGTCGAGTTCATGCAGTTTTTTGTTACCGACGCGCAGCTCACTCGTCGCTTCGTTGATGCGCTGCTGGAGATTTGTGTTGATCTCACGAACTTCCTGAGCAGACAGGGAGTTTTGGATTGCGATCAGCAGCTCATCCGCGATCGTTTCAAGCACGCGAATATCTCGCTCGGTATAGCCGCTACTGAGCTGGTTGCCGAGCGCGAGGTAACCCAAGACTGACTTGCCGCGATGAATCGGCATCAGAATAGCAATCGATCGAGCCGCCAAGATACGACGAAGCGGGCTATCCTGTGGATACAAGTCGGCTATCACGATCTCTGCCTCTTCGGCGATAACTATGTCCTGGATCGTATCGAATTCATCTAGGGTCAACGTCGTGTGTCCTTTTGTTCCTGCCGATAAATGTTTGTTCTCGGAGTACTTCACATAAAAGAACGCCTGTTCCGCTTTGAGGGTTGTGCCGATCTCGGTCGCTGCCCGTTGCAGAAGATTACGCAGATCGGTCGTGGTTGTCAGAGCCTCGCTAAGCCGAGCGATGAACTCGTTCGTCTCATACCTGTCCTTAAAGAAAACTCGGTTGGTGACTTTGTCAAAGAAACGCTTAACAGGCTGAAAGATAAAGGCGAGTATCAGCGCCAGCACTATGTTGATTACATTTTGTTCGATGGTCGTTTGATATTCGAAAACAATCTGCGATACCGTAAATGCAACCAACCCATAAACAGCCGCCAGCGTAAACAGCGACAGCACGTAGGCTAGTGTACGGACGGCTGCAAGGCGTATATCGAACAATCCATGTTTTACGATTGCATACGCGATGATCGCCACCAGAAAAACAGTTGCCAGTGGGCCAAATCGCGTAATCTGCCACCCGCTCAGCATCAGAGGCAGAACTAGGTTCAGACTCAACCCTACCAGCGCGCTGACGACAAAGCCAACTAAGACGAGTCGAGCTTGTTGCTTGGACTTTAACGAGGCGCCCATGTGTGGAATACGCATCAAGTTTTTAGCAATAAAGCCAACTATCACCAGGAACGATATCAGATAAAACAGAACGAGTGATCCCGAAGAATACGAAATAGCGCCCGTGCTATGGTCTATGGTCGCGCCACCCGTTACGTACGACGTCAATGACAGCAGCATGGTTACTGTAACGAGCGCCGCTAGAAACAGCTGTTCAGCGTTTTTGGGTTGGCGTTTTATCGGGAAAAAATACGTAAAAAGTAGCCCGCTTACAACGATCGCATAGCCGGTCACAAAGGCGATTTTATTCGCAATATGAACGAGACTATCGTTACCCACATAATGGTTCGTAAAGTAGTTGGACGTGATCCAGAGCGTGATCACTAAGCTCATCAACAAAAAAAGCCGTGCATAGGCTTTTCGGGAGTCGCGCACGAAAATAATTGCGCCAAGCACGAGGTTAACGGCACACATGATAATCAGGAGGAATAGGTCCACCTTATCATCTTAGCGTAAGCGTAAGCGTTTTTATAGATTGATTGCTTGGTCGGCCGTACCTTTAACCAAAGGACCGAGTGCTTTGCGCGCCATAAACCCACGCACTGTCTTGCGTTTGCGGTTCATTTTTTCATAGAACTTTCTAACATCACCGTAGGCCGCATAACTTTTTTCAGAGCCAAGATACGAAAACGGTTCAGAACCTGCCATCGGTACGAATGGTATACCTAGGTAGTTGGTCATCTTGTCGTACGGGCGAGCATCGATGATCGAGACGAAATGGTCAACCCCACTCTCCAGTGCCGCCGTATAAAGTGCCCTATATAGCTGAACACTGGTCTCTTGGGCTTCGGCGCGACTAGCGCGATACTCTTTGCGCACCGCTACCGTCCCAACATCCCAACACGTATCCAGGGATTCTATCTCGTGATGCACCTGGACATCGTTGGGTGAAAGATGCGGGACCGCAGGGTCTTCGCTAGTTTCGAGATCGGTTAGTGTCTTGAGGCCAGCCGGTCCGTTCTCGATAACCCGCAGCACTCCGGCAGGTTGCTTCGAAAATTGGTCAACCGACAAAAAGAAGATGCTTTGTGGTTCATATGGGCCATACTCGTCCGCCATTTCCTCAGCATTGTTGCCAAAGAACTTTTCGAACACTTCGCACTCGATGGTTCGAGCAACGTTTTCGTAGGGCGAGCCCTGCTCGAGACGATAGCAGACGATGCGATCGTCGCTTCGTGGCTCGCGTTCGGCGAGCAAGCGTTCGGTCAGTTCCTGCATCTGCGCCATATCTAAGTCATACCGATATGGTGCTTCCTGAAGATATTCACCGTTTATTTCATGAGCGATACTCATGGTTAGGCTTCCTTGTACACGACCTCTGAGGCGTTAAAGAATTTCTTTGTAAAGGCAACTGTCGTATCGACGTCAAAAGCCTTACAGGTATAGATATCGACACTAAAGAATAGCAGCGGCTGATCCCAGGCATAAAAGTGAGCACCTGACGTTTCCCAGTGTACCCAGCCTGCCCAGCCGTATAGTGGACTCTGGTGAGTAACCGGGTCAGTCAGCCTGACCATATCGGTCACCGTTGCAAGCTCAGACAGGTATTCTTTGATTTGCTGCTCGGAAATTGCGGCAGCAGGATATCCTTCGATGATGAGTCGTTGGCGATGGATGGTTGGCGCGAGATCTTTCATAGCTAAACTAATTGTACCTTTTCTGCGAAAATATTGATTATGCTTTTATTATAACTTGTTTTTAATAAATTGTCAATAGCCACTGCAGATGTGCTACTATTTAACCATGACTAAGATCGCTATCATCGAAGACGACAGCGTTATTTCGCAGATGTACCGAATGAAATTCGAGGCTGATGGTTTTGAGGTGCAAATCGCGAACAACGGTCGCGATGGCATCGCACTTGTCCAAGAGTTTAGCCCAGATATCGTCCTACTCGACCTGCAAATGCCACTCATGAATGGCGACGAGGCTCTGAAACAGATGCGAAAAACCGACTGGGGCAAGACTATCCCAGTTATGATCCTGACCAATCTCGGAGAAGAAGAAGCACCGAAAGATATCCGTTCTCTCGGTATCGAAAGCTATATCGTCAAAGCCGACCTGACACCTCGCCAGGTCGTTGAGCGCGTCAAGACGTCACTTGGTCTTGCGTCGTAGCACGCGCCGCGCGGATCACGTTATCGAACAGTGCGCAGATAGTTAGCGGTCCAACGCCGCCCTTTTCGGGGGTAATCGTCAGATCGTGACGCTCGCGAACATCGGGTGCAACATCGCCAACAATCTTGCCCCCTTCACTGCTGGTGCCGGCGTCTACCACGACGGTATCGGGACGAAGCATGTCACTAGTTATCAAGCCAGGAACACCCGTCGCGCTAACGACGACGTCAGCTGAGTGGATGATGGTCGCGAGATCAGCGGTCGGTTCGCCAACAACCGTTACGTCATAGCCTGAGTTCTGCCACATCCGTGCCAGCGGTGCGCCAACCAAACGGCCAGCTCCGACGATGACAATCTTTTTGCCCTTCAGTTCAACGTTATAGCCAGCAAGCAGCCAGCTGATCGCCATCGGCGTCGCCGGATCAAGTGTCGCCCGACTACCGAGCGCGTCGACATCTTTTGCAGGTGCGACGGCTTCGAGTAGCTCCTCAGTTCGTGACCCGTCCGAGAGCGGAAGCTGAACGATGATGCCATGTACGGCTGGATCTGTGTTGAGCTGATCGATCAAGACTAATGCCTCGTCTTCCGTAACCCGATGCTTTTCAACATCGATCAACACATCCTCACCGTAACGCTGCTTGAGCCGGACATAGGTATCAATCACCGGGCTATCGACGGTCTGTATGATGGCGAGTTTTGGGTTGACATGCCATGCCTGGCGGAGGCCCCTGACCTGCTTCGCCTGCCGTCCGATTATGTACTCGGCGAGTTCTGCGCCATTTAGTGATTTCATCCTCCCTAGTCTAGCAGATATACTAGGGATAATGATTATCGACCCCTACGCCTGGCATCCGTTACCGATCGCCACGATCATGCCGCTTACGCCGAGCGTGTTGTCGGTTCGTGTCCCACGACCGGCCGGCTATACGTACCAGGCAGGACAGTACGTCGTCATGAGAGTAACCATCGACGGTGCGCCCCTGCTGCGGCAATACTCGTTCGCCTCTGCGCCGCACGATGAGATGATCGAGTTTCTGGTGCAACGTGAGCCCGGTGGTATCGTGACGAATTGGTTTCATGACACAGCCCGGATCGGCATGGAGATCGCTATCTCGCAACCATTTGGACGGTTTGTTGTCGAAAACGACCAGCCGCCGACCACGCTCATTGCTGGTCGGGTCGGCATCGTTCCGTTTCTGAGCATGATTCGTGAACAGTTAATGGAAGCCGGCAGCACCAAACTCAGCCTACTTTATAGCGCGCGCGGCGAGGATGACTTCTGCTACAAAGAGCTACTGGAGCAGACTAGCGCCAACCTGTTCGACAGCCAGAGAGGCGAACGAATCACCCCCGATATCCTCCAATCGATCGTCGATCCAGCCGGCCGTTACTACGTCTGTGGATCGAAGCGGTTTGTCGACAGCATAGCAGCTGAGCTCTACCGGCTCGGGGCACCGACCGAACATATCAGGCGCGAACTTTTTACCTTGCAGTAAAAATACCTATCGATGACTTTCCCCAGGGGTGCTATACTAAAATACAAATAGATATCGCCGAAGAGAGGTTACGTTCACAAATCCGGGCTATCTCATCTCTCACAGACCTGAGGCTAGCCACTAATTCGCACAGAGGACGCGGATGAAGAAGGATAAGGTAAATACCGGTAGCATAAAAGCTCCGGACGTCGAACAGCCGCCCGTGCGCACCCTTGTGAGTAGCGACGACCAACTACGCTTCATGGCCGAGGTGATGCCTCACAAGATCTTTACCGTCACCGCTCTGGGCACCATCGATTATCTCAACCCTAAGTGGTATGAATACAGTGGCTTCGACAGTGAAAGCCTGCGTGGTGAAGCCTGGCGGAAAATCGTTCACCCCGAAGACATGCCTGCAACAGAAGCAGCCTGGATGCATACGCTTCGGACTGGCGATCCGCTCAGTATCGAACATCGACTGCGTCGTCATGACGGCGTGTACCGTTGGCATATCAGCCGTGCAACGATCATGCACGATATCTCCGGCAATGCTGTCAAATGGTTTGGTTCGAGCGCAGATATACATGACTCAAAACTTGCCGAACGGCGAGAGCGCAGACTCACCACCAGAACCGTAACCCTAGCTAAACAGCGAGAGAAACTGCTCGCGCTCAACGCCGCAAAAGACGAGTTCATATCACTCGCCTCGCACCAACTCAGGACACCCGCTACCGTCGTAAAACAATATCTGTCTATGGTCCTGGATGGATATGTCGGCAAAATATCCCCCGAACTTCGCAATATGTTAGAACGCGCCAACGCCAGCAACGACCGACAGATCGATATCGTCGACGACCTCCTGGAAGTAGCAAGAGTTGACGCCGGAAAGGTAAACCTCGTCAAGACCGAGGTAAACCTCGTACCGCTCGTCCAGGAAGTCATAAACGAACACGATGCGCTGATCCAGGATCGCAAGCAAAAGGTACATCTGAACTATCACCAACCCGGCATCAGCGCACCGATTGATCGGTCACGGATGAAAATGGTTATCGAAAATATCCTCGATAACGCAAGCAAATATTCACCCGAAAACACTCGTATAGATTTCGAGGTATCACAGCAGGACGATACGGTATCCATCGCCGTCATAGATCAAGGTGTTGGTATCGCACGCGGCGATCATACGAAGCTATTTGGCAAATTCTCTCGCCTCAACAATCCGTTATCCATCTCTGTTGGCGGGACAGGTCTCGGCCTCTACTGGGCAAAGCGAATCGTGACATTGCACGGGGGTCGTATAAAAGTGACTAGCAAGCTCGGCGAGGGCTCGACATTTACCGTTACCCTGCCGAAAGAACCTACAGCGAACGACTCAAAAAAGGCTTAGTGCCGTTCTACGTTTTGTTCGGTAGACGTCTGCGGTGGATTACTGACGCATACGGGTTTATCGAACGTCGTGGCAGCGATCGATACGATCAATCCGCCTAAAAAGAATCCGATAAGTCCGTATAGCAATGGTTTCGTTTCCATGGTTTTTCCTCCGATTTATCTTGATAACATGCGACCGACTGCGTCGACGAGCTCGTCTGCTTTTTCTCTGGTGCCTTTTGGAGTAAGGTTTTTATCGGTCAAGCAGTGCCTAGCGTGATCGCGCAGCAGCTCGATAGCGACCTTGTCGAGAGCCGCTCGCACCGCGTTCACCTGAGTCAACACATCGATACAGTACGTATCTTCATCAACCATACGGGCGACCCCACGAACCTGTCCTTCGGCGCGCTTTAGCCGTTTCAGGACCTGGTCTTTGTTCTCGTAATATCCGTGGGTATGGGTATTCGTCATAACACCTCCTTAGTGATTGTGTCCGTGGTATTTCATAACCAGTGCATGACCTTTGCCCTTTGTCAGTAGGTAGCGGTTTACCGGATACGCAGCAACGTAGGCGACGGCGAGCGCGATCGGCATACTGATCCAAAACAGTGGCTCAACGAGGCCTGCATTCATGGCGCCAGGGATGACCGCCATGACCGTGTTGTCGACAACCTCCATCGTGGCGATAGACAGCGTGTCGGCAGCAAATACTATCGATAGTGCCGCGAAGAAGCCTAGGCCTGCTTTTTTCAGCGGCAACGTAGAGAGTGTAAACCCGAAGATAAATGCAAGGACTATTGCGAGTACTATCGTCGGTACGTTTCCCCAGCCGAGTGCCGTACCAATGACGAGTCCCGCGACCTCGCCGATAGCGCAGCCCGTGAGACAGTGAAGCGTCGCACTAGCTGCCATTTTATTTAGATTCATCTGCTCATGCCCGGCATGATGATGGCTGTGATCCATGTGATGATCGTGTGTTCCATGTTTTGACATTTTCATTCCTCCTATACCCCCCTAGGGTATACAAAATGAAGTCACGAGTCAAGTAAAATCCTCCAAATAAAAAACACCCCCGGTAGCGAAAAGAGGGTGTTCTTTATTTGGAGGGCCAGGAGAGACTTGAACTCTCGACACCCTGCTTAAGAGGCAGGTGCTCTAACCAGCTGAGCTACTGGCCCGTGATGTATATGAAAAGTGCATGCTCGATATTTGACGAGGGCTAACGTCGAGATAGGTTAGGGCACCTGGTGCTTTACTATTCTACTCGGCGGCAAGCGCCTCGGACAGGCAGCTGAGCTACTGGCCCGTAACTCGAAAAACTATACCAAAATACCCCTGTATTGGCAAGGGGGGTGCAACCTAGAGTTCGTCTTTTTTCGCGGCGATAAATGCCGCCCATTGGCGAACAAGGCGCAGGATCGTTTTGAGTGGCAGCTCGATTACCATGTCCAGCACGAGCGTAACAATGTTTACCCGAGAGTACTTTTCGCTCAACCAACGACCAATAACAACGAACGGCAGGTAAAAAAGGTCCCGCACGAATGTTAAGCCAGCCTGCTGAGACTTGAGCACTTCAAGCTCACGAACCATATGGCTGAGTCGGAAGCCGAGGAAACTTGCCGTCGAGAGGAAGATAAAGAATATCAGCAGATGAAGTGCCGAGAAGCCGATCATGAAGAGACCCCATGAGATCAAGCCGATTAGCACAAAACCAAACACCGCATAGGCCACAGAAAATGCTCGCCGCTGGGTACGTATGCCGGGTTGGTTCGCCTGGAGGTTCAGTCGTTTGTCGCCCGCGTAGAGCACGGAGCCAATGCGATCGATTAAAGCACGGGTATTTGCGGCGCCGGGTATACCGAGAGTGAGGTTGAGTAGTGCCATGTAAAGCGGCGGGAACAATAGGTTGACGATGAGTGGCAGCCATATGATCTGACCGTGCACGGCATAGTCATACGGAACCTCGATAGCCAGTCCTATGATGACTTTTGTGATAAAGAGAAAGATAATACTTCGTACGATGGCGCGTTTGATCCGATTCTGTACCTGCGAGTATTCGCGCTCGACCTGGGTTTCGTAGGCTCCTAAAAAGTGAGTTTTATTGTCCAAGAGTTTAGCGAGATCTACCCCCTCGTGCAGCATGCGCCGGATAATGCGTTCGGGCGCCGCCTGACGATCGACTATACGAAAGAGCTTGTCCGAAAGATGCGATGCGTGAACCGTATCGATATGCTCAGATAATTCGGCAAATCGCTTTGTATTAGTCGGGGAAACTCGGTAGCGGCGCATGAGATCCGCCCTGATGACTGCCGTGTCTGATTTTAGCAGCGCTCGGTGAACCGCCATAAAGAGAGCTATTTCGTAGTCTTTCGGAACCTCACGAAATAACTTGCCCGGATCAATCGTAGCGCGGAAATACTCGTAACAGAACTGCAAAAACGCGTCGTCATCACTGTGGTCACTCAACTCACGCTCGACACTCACCGAAAGTACGTCTAGGGTCCACCGAAGAGCAGTCTCGGTGTTGATATTTTTCTTTTTTCTTAAGGCAGAGTAGAGCTGCCCGTTGGCGATCGAAAGCTCGTTCACAGTGGCGACGGTGGCGGCACTGATAGTATCGTTCTGAAGATAACCCGCGAGCGTCAGCTCCACGGCAAGCTCGTCGCCACACTTCGCCAGTTCACGATGATCCCGAGCAAGCAGCAACTGCCGATAAAACCGACGGATGGCATTTTGTAACAGTAGGTGCTCTTCGGTGTTTTCTGCCGCATTACGAAGCTGTTCATACGCAGATGTTAAGGTCGCACCTGCACCGACGACATGCACCTTCTCGGCAGTGGAGCTTCGCTTTTCAATCTCAAGTCGATAAGACCGTGCAGACGCGAGCGCCGCACGAAACTGTTCGCCGATAACACTGAGGGTATTCATATGATGTCTATCCAGTATACGATGTGGTCCTGGTGAGGTAAACCACCCTACTTTTTTGATTTATTGTGATATTTATCACTGTTCGGGAAGCACTACCTCGGTATTATCATAGGTAGCCGAATGTTTTACCCCAAACACTCAGCGACATCGTGCCACGCTATAGTATCCCCTACCCTCACACTAAAGATGTGGCACGTATGCACAGAAAAATACCTTGATTTACCCCTCAAGGTATTTTTCATTTTGCTTCATATACCTAAAAGTCGAAAAGGTCGCCGAGGAAACTTTCTTTTTTGCGCTTTTTATATGGATCATGACGATAATCTGGACGATGGTCATCACGAGGACGAGAGTCGCTCTGCGCCGCCCGCTGAGGCGGGTTAGGCTCAGAAGGACCTACCGACCGTTCAATTATCTTATCGAGCTCGCCACGATCGAGCCATACGCCGCGACACTGCGGACAATAATCTATCTCGATACCTGAACGATCGCTCATAACTAGTACTGAATCATCATTTGGACACTTCATAACGCTACTCCTTTAGTCAAACCTTATTATCATTCAGCTGTTTGCGACGCTACATCGTCAGCAGCCGATGCGAACAAAAAATCAGTCTCACTTAGCCCACCGACGTCGTGCGTCGTTAGTGAGATCTTTACCGTGTTATATGAGTTTGACCAATCAGGATGATGGCCGAGTTCTTCGGCGGTTGGCGCCAGACGATTCATAAAATCCATAGCCGCAGTAAAGTCCGCAAACTCAAAAACTTTCTCGATGCGTTGCTCATTCAGACTCCAGCCATTCAGGCTAGCAAGACGCTCCGCGATATCGCTGTCAGTGAGTTTTTCCATACTATCCAGTTTAACAAACCGTTGCTCCCAAACCTATTGGCGCGCCCGGTAAGCAGTTTGATACTTATGGTTAATCGACTGCTACAATAGGCAGGATGATAACATGGCAGACAGTCGTTATTGTGCAGGTCTTTTTTAGTGCCCTGCCGACAATTCTTGCTCGTAAGCTAGCTCTGGCTGACCAGAAGCTCTTTTTCATGGTTGGCGTTGTGACCTACGGAGTGATTGCCGCCGTGGGCGCGACCGTTTCCTTGACGTTTGGTCCAGGTACACCCCAGTTGCCGCCGCCATCGATTTGGCCGTATCTGATCGCTATCGGATCTCTCATACCGGCTAGCTGGCTACTCCAGTACAAGATCGTTCACAAGTTCGGTGCGAGCAATGGAATGCTCATAGCGATGCTCAACCATGCCGGAACGGCCACGCTCGGCTTCGTGCTACTCCAGGAGCCACTTTCCTCAAACTTCCTTATCGGCTGTCTACTGATAGCGGTGAGCATTCTTATCGCATTTCGCATCCAGCCAGACAAGACCCACCATGTGCACGTTCCGATAACTATAAAGTTGCTGCTCGTTCTCAGCATGGTGGTCGCATATTCGTTCGGTATGTTTGCCGAGAAACAAGCGGTTACCGCAGTTGGCGTCTGGGATTATATCTTCTTTGGTTGGCTGATGCAGTTCTTGGGCTCTATGGTGCTGCTCATGATGTATGGTCGCAAGGAACTCTCTCATGTCAGCCTCAAAAGTGTTCGCAAGGCAATGGCAATCGGTGCGCTCACGAGCATCGCCGGTATGCTCTATATCTATGCGCTCAGCATCGGCACACTGAGCCATACTATCATCGCTACGAGCGGAAAAGTTGCGCTCGTGATGGTTCTCGCGGCCCTGCTGTTGAATGAACGAAACTCACTCGGATTGCGCATAACGGCTCTGATGTTTTCGGTCACGGGCTTGCTGTTTTTGACTAGTTTCTAGGCGTGGTCGAAACTAAGATGATTCGGTGGAGCGAACCCGAAAATAAACCCGGCAGAGAGGCGTACGTTAATCTATGCGCCGCGCTACGCTCGGGCATGAGACTAACGAACGAACTATGCGACTTGTTGTGCTTACGCAAAACGTCACAAACTCGAACTGGCGGGAATAGACCAAGAAAAAAGAGCTAGTCGAGCTAACTCTTTTTTCTTGGTACACCCGGCAAGATTCGAACTTGCGACACCTGGTTCCGAAGACCAGTGCTCTAATCCACTGAGCTACGGGTGCTCGTCGTCGAAACGCACTTTTGACGCTTCGTTTTACCGCAAGCGATAAAAGCTGTGCGTCATCGTTGTTTCTCCTCTCATTTGAACGAATCCTCTCGTTCAAATGTAAAATGCAACATCAGTCAGTATACCAGATGTCTCATCTGTTGATAAATCCTGCGATTCATTTCCATCACTGATATACTGAGCGTATGAAACCAGAGCGCTCGGTATCACTTGCCCACTTCACCTCACTCAAGTGTGGTGGCGTTGCCGAGGAACTCTATCAACCGAAGACGAGAGATCAGGTTATCGATATACTCGCCGAAACCACGGCTGATGAGCCGTTATGGATACTTGGCTACGGCTCAAACTGTCTGGTTAGTGACGAAGGGTTACCGGGCAAGACGATTTTGTGGCGCGGCGGAGACACCTTTCAGGACGGTAAACAACTGATCGTCGATGCCGGCGTCTGGTGGGATGACTTCGTCCAATACGCGATCAAGGAAGGGCTATGGGGGCTCGAGCTGATGAGCGAGATACCGAGCAGCGTCGGTGGTGCGATCTTTGGCAACATCGCAGCCTATGGTCAACAGGTATCCGACACGCTCCTATGGGTAGAGGTCTACAACCGACATACCGGTAGCACCGAACGGCTCGGGCGAGGGGTTATCGACTTCGCCTATCGTGAAAGTTCACTACAGACTTCGCCTCATCTGATCATCCTACAGGTAGCCTTCGAACTCTCGCCTACCCGCCTCCATACGCTCAGATATGAATCCGCACTGCAGGTTGCTGCTGAACTCGGCTGTGATATTGACACTCTCGAAGGTACGCGCACGGCCATCATCGAAACACGCGCCCGCGCTGGCTCCCTCTACGATCCGAACGATATATACGCCGAACGCACGGCTGGATCATTTTTCAAGAATCCGCTCGTCACTCATGACCAAGCGGTAGAGCTAGCCTCATTTGACGAAACCGGCAAAACGCTCGAACGCATCCAAGAGCAGAGTCGAGTACACGGCGGCAGCTCACTGCGCGCCTCAGCGGCTCACGTTCTACTGGCGGCGGGTTATACGCGCGGTCATACCTGGGATCATGTTCGCCTCCACCCGAAACATGTCCTAAAGCTCGAGACCCTTGAGGGCGCTAAAGCACAGGATGTTTATGTAGCCGCACGCGAAATAATCGACACTACTCAGGCCAAGCTCAATATCACACTAATGCCCGAAGTGCGTTTTCTTGGTAAGTTTTCATAATAAAAGCTAGCAATATATATCATCCATGATATAATCGTAGCTATGCAGAACTACAAGCGCCGTATTGGCACCATCGTTCAGGAGACGCGTGTACAGCGCGGCCTCACTCAGACTCAATTGGCGCAGGCACTCGGTACGAGCCAAAGCGCCGTCAACCGCATCGAAAAAGGCGGCCAAAACGTGTCGCTCGAGATGCTCGCCCGTATCGGAGAAGTGCTCTCGAGTGAGATCGTCTCGCTCAACACGCTTGGCTCAAATCTCCGTATAAACGGTGGAAAAAAACTTTCCGGCAGTATCGAAGTAAAAACGAGCAAAAATGCCGCCGTTGCCCTGCTCTGTGCTGCGCTACTCAACAAAGGCACGACCACACTTCGCCGTGTCGCCCGCATCGAAGAAGTCAACCGCATCATCGAAGTCCTCAACAGTATCGGCGTAAAAACCAAATGGATAGAGGGCACCAACGACCTCGTGATTACCCCGCCAGCCAAACTGAAGCTCGATGCGATGGATATCGAAGCCGCCAAAAAAACCAGGACTGTCATCATGTTCCTCGGCCCACTCCTTCACCAGTACAACTCATTCCGTCTCCCGTATGCAGGCGGGTGTAGCCTCGGAACCCGAACCGTCGAGCCTCATCTCGCTGGTCTGCGCGCTTTCGGTCTCGATGTCGATGCCAAAACAAATTACTACCAGGCGACAGTGAAAAAGAGAACCTCCGACAAAGCTATCGTCCTGACGGAGCGTGGCGACACGGTTACAGAAAATGTCATCATGGCAGCAGCTCTTCACGAGGGCACAACCATCATCCGCAACGCCAGTCCAAACTACATGGTCCAGGACGTATGTTTCTTTCTCGAAAAGCTAGGCGTAAAGATCGAAGGCATCGGCACGACAACGCTGAAAATAACCGGCTTAAAGTCAATCAAAAAAAATGTCGAATACTACCCATCCGAAGATCCAATCGAAGCAATGAGTTTTATCGCTGCCGCCATCGTCACCGACTCTGAGCTGACGATAACGCGCGCGCCGATCGAGTTTCTAGAGCTCGAGCTCGCGACGCTTTCCGAGATGGGGCTGGCGTATGATATCAGCGGCGAGTACACGGCGAACAACAAACGGACCCGTCTCGTCGACCTAACGATAAAGCGCTCAAAACTCCATGCGCCAAAAGACAAACTCCACGCACTGCCATTTCCTGGCATCAACATGGACAACCTGCCTTTCCTTGGCCTGATCACGACCGTTGCGCGTGGTCGAACTCTGGTCCACGACTGGAGCTATGAAAACCGCGCCATCTACTTTTTGGAACTCACAAAACTCAACGCTACTGTCGAGATGCTCGACCCGCACCGTGTTTATATCACCGGACCAACGAAATGGAAACCGGCCGATGTCGTCGCGCCACCTGCGCTTCGCCCGACCGTCGTCGTTCTACTGGCTATGCTCGCGACGCCGGGCACGTCGATACTTCGCAAGGTCTATCAAATGGACCGCGGCTACGAACAGCTAGCCGCCCGCCTCAACACAATCGGTGCCGATATCGAAACCTTTAGAGAGCTTTAAGCTTCGGGACGCCACTCGTCCACACAATCACGCCCTGAGGCTCGGCGATAACGACGTCGCGCCCTGCCTCTGGGCCAGCAAGCTCACATGTATAGAGGGTTAACCTATCGTCATCAGTTCGTTCTTCGATCTCAACTGCATCTGGTTTAACGCTCCTTGTTTCGATGACCTTATAGGCATATCTCACCCCTTCATAGTCAAGGTATATATCATCCCCTTCGGATATCTTATTTAGATAGTAAAACGGTGACTTTGCTCGGGTATTGTTGGGGGTCAGCCCCATATTGAACCGGTGAGCCGCAAGGACGAAGTTACCACCCTCTTTCGGGTTACCGCTGCTTGGAGAGCGGTTTATCGCTCCTTTTTCCAGTGCAGCTGCCTCGTCGTCGTCGACAGGCACAACGGCGACATCGACGTTTATCTTAGGCAGATACAACCGGTTCTCCTGAAGCCCTGGCCGAGAGACGACCAGTTTTTTTGCCGTAGCATCAGCAGATACGAAAATCTGAGGGACCGTCGGTGCGAGTGCGTTCGCGAGCATATAAAGCCCACCGAACAAACCCAAAATGGGTAGTGCTACCCACTTTCGACTTTTCTGTTTCTCTACCCCTTTTTTGTAGTTGTATCTCATACGCTCGTACATCCAGTATACCGGAAAATACTATTACGCCATCAATTCCCGCTTACGGGGTTGATATACTAGAGGTTACATACCGACATAACCAGGAGGTTCCATGAAAGCTGCACAGATAAATACCTATGGAGATGTTTCAGTTATCGAGATCAATGAAGTTGAAATACCAGAGATAACCGACAAGCAGGTGCTCATCGAGGTACACGCTGCGAGCATAAACCCGTTTGACACGACCATCCGTAGCGGTGCCGCGAAGGACTCAATCCCCCTCGAGCTACCGATTACTCTTGGTGGCGACATTGCTGGCATCGTCCAGAAGATAGGTGCCGACGTCACATCGCTCTCTAGCGGTGATCGAGTATACGGCCAAGCAAACGTTGTCTCAAAAAGTAGTGGTGCATTCGCTGAGTACGCCGCGGCTGCTTCCACACAGGTCACCCGAGTACCAGAGGGTCTTGAGTTTATCGAAGCAGCCTCACTGCCACTTGTCGGTGCTAGCGCTCTCCAGGCGCTGATGATGCACGTCGAGCTCCAACCTGACCAAAAACTTTTTATCAATGGTGGTGCCGGCGGTATCGGCTCGATCGCAATCCAGGCCGCGAAACATATCGGTGCGTACGTCGCTACCACCGCAACCGGGGAAGGTATCGAGTTCGTTAAGAGTCTCGGTGCAGACGAGGTTATCGATTACCAGGTAGAAGATTTCACTCAGACTCTGCAGAACTATGACGCAGTTTTCGATACGGTGGGCGGCGATGATTTCAACAGGACATTTCAGGTGCTCAGCGAAGGCGGGGTTGCCGTTTCTATGGTGGCCGAGCCTGATGAAGCGCTTGCGGCCCAGCATGGAATCATGGCGATAAAGCAAACCACACACGTCACAACCGAGATACTTGAAGAGCTCAACCGTTTGATCGAAACTGGCGCTGTCACCCCACAAGTTGATACAGTCTTCCCGCTCGAAGACGTGCGCGCCGCCTTCGAAGCACGAGAGTCAGGAGTGGTTCACGGCAAGGTTGTGCTCAGAATACGCGAATAAGAGTCCATATAAAATATCCCAGATCAAATGACCTGAGATATTTTATATGGGGCGAATGATGGGTCTTGAACCCACGGCCTCCGGGACCACAACCCAGCGCTCTAACCAACTGAGCTACATCCGCCATGGCTAGCCAAACAATTGTAACAAACAGGGGCGGTTTTGTCATCTCCTCCTCGATAGCTTAAAATTATAGCTAAGAGAGAAGGTATAGCTATATGGCGCTATGGGACAAGATCGGTAGCAGTGGCAGTATCGAAGACAGACGCGGCAGCGGCGCAGCCTTGACGCTTGGCGGCGGCATCACCGGCCTCGTTATTACCGCAGCCTTTTTACTACTATCTGGACAGTCCGCTCCGCAAGTTCTCGAAACAATCCTAGGTGAGGCCATCAACCAAACCTCGACTTCGCAGCAAGCCACTTTCGAAGACAGCACTAACTACAAAGGCTTTGCGGAAAAGGTCTTAGGCTCAACCAACGAATATTGGGGGAATCAATTCGCCGCCCAGGGAGAACGATACACACCGCCAAACTTTGTTCTCTTTCGCGACATAACCCAGTCTGGCTGCGGTATCGCAACCTCGCAGGTTGGCCCACACTATTGCCCGAGCGACCAGACAATATACCTCGATGAGACGTTCTTTGACGAGATCCATCGCAGTCTGGGCGCCAACAGGGGTGATGTTGCGCAGGCGTACGTTATCGCTCACGAGGTTGGCCATCATGTTCAGAACCTCGAAGGCTCAATGACTCAACAGACTGATTCCGTTTCGCTCGAGCTGCAGGCAGATTGTTATGCGGGCAGCTGGGCGCATTCGATCACGTCTATCTTTGAGAACGAAAGCGAAGTAAACGAAGCACTGGAGTTAGCCGGTGCCATCGGTGATGATCGTATTCAGCAAAAAACCGAAGGCCAGATAAACCCCGAAACCTGGACTCACGGATCGAGTGAGCAGCGTATCGGGGCGTTTCGGCAGGGCTACGCAACCGGCAACTCATCGTCGTGCCGGCTCTAGCGTTTCTTTTGTAGTGCTTTGACTTCTTTTTTGAGGTCTTCAATCATCAGCTGTGTCTCATAGTGGTCGGTGTTGCCTTTGCGAAATAGATAGTCTGCCAGCGCAGCAATAAGTATTGCCTGAACAGCCAACTGCAGCCACTCTGACTGCCAGTTCTCAAACGTAGCAGACCAGAACTGCGGCATAAACTCGCTCATCTGAAACACTTGCCCGTGTTGTTCACTTTGCTGCTTGGCTTCCTGCATCTGGTTTACATACTGTCCTCCCCAGCTCAAAAAGAAAAATGCAAACAGGATAAATACAGCTGCCCATCGTCGCCAAAACGTATCTTCTCGCTTATATTTTTGCGCTAAAGTTGCCATCGCGTACATCTCCTTTGCCTTAACTTGTTCACAGAATAGCCCCAAACGGCACAATAATATGTGAAAAAGATAACAACGCAGTACCCGCCTATACGGTTACCTATCGGGCTGCGTCAAGTTCGTAACGAATCGTTGCGATCAGTTGCGACGGCGACAGGTCTGATTTGAGCAAGCTTCTCATCACGCCCAGTTCGCGCGTCCGTTCCAGCTCTTTGCCGGATGAAAGATTGCTGAGGATAATGATCTTTGTTTTCATCTCTTCAAGTTTTTTGAAGTTTTCTAAGAACTCCACGCCATTCATAGTTGGCATCATCAGATCGAGCAAGATGAGGTCATAGTCCTGGGTTTCGCACTTTTCCAAGGCTACTTTTCCATTGTCCGCTACATCGCACCTATAGGGTTGGGTCGAGAGGATGATCTGGTACGTCTCTCGGAGAATAGGCTCATCCTCGACGAGCAGTATCTTACGCATCGCCGGCTCCGGCTGGCACGTATATGTGAAATGTCGTTCCCTCGCCTAACTTTGAATCAACTCCGATCGTTCCGTTATGAAGATCGATGATCTTTTCTACCCAGTACAAACCGAGCCCGCTGCCGGATATCTTGTGTGAAAGATCGTTGGGGATACGATGAAACTTCTCAAACAACCTCCCCATATTGGCCTCGGGGATACCTACGCCCGTATCGCTGATTTCAACATGAACGAGGTCGTCACGGCTTTCGGTTCTTACGTGTATCGTACCTCCTTGATCAGTGTATTTTGATGCGTTATCGAGAATATTTTCCAGCGCCATTCGGAAGTACTGTTCGTCGATATAGCCGGGCAATGGCTTTTTAGGAAGATCCCATGTCACTATCTGATCGCGTTCGGCTATAACGCCTGAGTGCTGTAGCAACAGGCCGTTTATGACGCTGTTGATATCGTGAACCGTCTTATGGAGCACGACTTTTCCGGCATCAACCTGGGCAACGCGGAGCAAGCTGTTTACGATCGCGATCTGACGCTCGTTGCTCTCGTAGCTTTTCTCGATAATCCTCTGAATATTATCTGGAAGTTCACCTTCGAAACCTTCGAGCAGCAGGCCAAGTAGTTGCTTGACGGCGGTCGCTGGAGTACGGAGTTGGTGCGAAGCGAGTGAGATGAATTCATCTTTCGAATCATTGAGGCGTTGCAACTCTTTTTGCTGTTCTCGCAGGAGTGCGTTAGCGGCTCTAAGGTTATCCTCGTGCTCTTTTCTTTCAGTCAGGTTACGGGTGACTTTTGCGAAACCCTGCAGTTTGCCCGACTCGTCATAGAGGGAGGTGATAACGACATTTGCCCAGAACATGGTACCGTCTTTGCGTACGCGCCAGTCCTCGTCCTCGACGCGCCCAAGTTTTTTAGCGATAGTTAGCTCGCGCTCCGGCTTTTTTTCCGCGATATCTTCGGGCATATAAAATATTGAGAAATGCTGGCCGACGATCTCGCTCCGAGTATAGCCTTTATTTTTCTCAGCACCTTTGTTCCACGTCTGGATATACCCATCCGCGTCCATGAAAAATATCGCATAGTCCTGAACATTCTCAACCAGGAGCTTGTAACGATCAAGTTCCGTAAGCGTCTTTGTGTGTTCGTTTCGCAATGACGGACGACTCATATCGGAAGTCTTCTTGGCATTTTGAGTAATAGCGAGAACTCCTAGATAGCTAGTTTATGATATACGAGGTGTGTGTTTCTTCGTCTCATTATACGCCACAAAAAATGCCAGTGTAGTCTGTTTGTTTTTATTTCGCTCTCAGCTGCGCTACAATTTTTTCGACTCTTCGTTTTTTGGTTTCTTCTGCCTTAGCTTCACCGACTTGTCGAGCGTATTCTTTGCGCGTTGAATATGTCAGATCTCGAAATATTTCACTGAGTCCATTCGTCTCTAAGGACGCACGCAGCTCTTTTGGAATCTCCACATTTCGATACCCGCTATCAAGCTCTAAAGTTACCGTGATGCGGTCGCCCGCGGCCGCCCCCGAAGCCGCACGATCTTTTGATGGAAATACGACCATGCATTTGCCGTCTACACCCGTGGCCGTACTTTGGTACGTATAGTTATTGACGGTTACCTTTAGCGGGGCTCGTTTATTTGCGCCAAGCTCTTTTAGGTTCTTGTCAGGTATTTCGATCGACGCATGCCTTCCATGTCCGATAACAGTCGTTTGATACGTCGTCTTCATATCCTATATCATAGCAAAATCTCCCGAGGAGGTCTTATGCATGAGCGTGGCACCCCGGTCTGGACGTACTTCGAACTTATCGGCAAACGTCTACTTAACATCACCCGGTGGCAAGTCTCGATTATTTCTGTGGGGGATTCGATGACGTAATTCTATGATCTGTTCCTCGGTCAAACTTTTGGCCGGTCTGCCATCCTTCAATCGCAGGCATACATCATCAATTATTCCTTCACAACTTAGGCGTCCTTCCATCTCGGCTTTAGGAAAAAAGCAGCCTACAGCCATAGCACCCATTTGTTTAGAGGGGTCAATGTTTACACCCTGCCAAAACTCGCAGTTTTTACCAAGGTTTTTTTCGGTAGGATATACTCTGTCAGTCATAAATTTATAGTGCTCTTAAAATATAAAAAGTCCAAGCTTAAGTATTTTGACGCCTCTTAGCGGACGTACTTCGAACGGAACGAAATCATTTCTATTAGAATCTAGCTAATTTTTTCTTTTTCTACTTGGATGAGGCTCATCTAATATCGTGATGTTAGCAGGTAAATCCGCATACGATACGGCAATCGATCCTAACGGCACAACCGGACTTGTAGATATATACTCTGATCCTCTTAGTTTCTCGAAGCATGCTTTATCAAGAAAATACACGACTCCGTCTATGTCATAGTAGTCAGTCGTGAGATACTCTAAAAACTCTTCATAGATGTAAAAGCCCTTTCCTGGATACCTGCCCCCATCCCATCCACCCCATCGATTCGACCCTATCAGAGCCATGAAGGTAGCATAGTCAAGATCGTGAGTTGCAAATACTGCAGGTTCGCCATCCAGATTCGCGCCGCTTCTAGCTTGTTTTGGTATAAGTTCAGACAAATCCGGGATAGGTGACCCATGAAATAAGTATTCGACGTTCGATGCTTTCATAATAAATTAGAGCTACTATAAATATCTGTACTAATTTGTCAATGCTTAATGCTCGTTGTTGGACGTACTTCGAACTTACTATTAATAGATAATTGCTTTAATCACACAATTATTATATTATATAATTATGTACGAACGTTCTTGGAATCACGAAGATTCTAATTATCCGAAGTCTGATGAGTATAGCCTTGTAGGTGAGCCAGTAATAAGAGCCGATGGTACTATCTTAGCCGTATACGAATCTCAAAACGGTTACATGAAAGTTGAGCTTCAGGGCGCACCTTTTGATTCCGAGTGGCAGTTTACTCCTGCAGACTTATCTTTAATAGGTGACGGAAATCCTGATCGTGCCAAACTAGATATTGCAAGAACATTATATAAATATGACGTTAAAACAGGCGAAGGCGGAGAAGACATCTTCGTAGACATCATAGATTAAATTCTTAAAAATTCGTGGTGCCCCTTATTGGACGCACTTTGAACTTACTGTAGCTCAGAAATAACAGCCGATGTTAGCTCTCTTGATCGTAAGATGAGATGATGACCTCTGCTTTTGAGCATCGTATTCTTCGCACCATTCAGTATTGATCCCTTCTTACTCCACACCTGGTTGTCGTAGCTTGGATAGAACGATACAACCTTTCGTCTCTTGTCTTGAGAAATTTTTCTCAACTCTATGAAAACTTCCGACTCGGGAAGGAGTTCTTTAACTAATTTCGTACGGAGTAGTTTTCCGTTCGTAACCCCATGAAAAGGGGCCGCAATCGTTATGACTTTCTCTACCCGGTCTGATAATTGTAACGTTCTCAATGCAATCAGACCTCCACTGCTATGGCCTACTAAAATGGCTGATTTGATATTATTCGTCTCTAAATATTTTGCAAGTTTGCCACCATCGACCAACACCGAAGTACTATTGAATAATTTTTCTGTATTAACGACCCTATGCCCTAACCTCTCTAAACCTACTTGCAGTCGTCTAAAAAAGTACCAATTTTCATAAACGCCTGGAATCAATAGAACAGTTTGATTATTCTGTATGTTACTCCCCCGGTGTTGTGGTTGCTTGGTCAAATATGAGGCGACCTTAAGATACGCAGCGTACGCATAATCGGCGACGGCTATTAATACTTTCATTTGCTTATCATAACAAAAAACTCCGAAAGGAGTTTTTAAGCATAAGCATCTTGGTACCCCTTAGTGAACGTACTTCGAACTAATACACTTGCTTAACCATCAATACATTATTGATAATTCAGGTAGTGCCCCGACCAGCACCGGAGTTGAGTCCGGTGCTGGTCGGTTGAGGATCAGCCGCGAGGCTTGAAGTTCATCCACGTCGATCCGGCGAGGTACTCGCTGGACGGTGCGTCGAACATGACAATCGCTCGGCCGTGGTACGAGTTGCACGTAGCACGGGTGAGCTTGTCGAGCGGGAACTGGAAATCCGTGTTCCAGCCCTCGCGGATCACTTCCACGTGTCCGCCGCGCGGGTAGCGGATCTCGGTCTTGAGCTCGTCGACCACGAAGTTCATGGTCGTGGTACCGCAGGCGTTGAAGTAGGCGATCACGTCGGTGCAGATGCCCGACTCGACCAGGAGGACGCTGTCCTTGTGGCCGAGCTGAGGCTTGTTGTGCACGGTGACGTGCTTGCCCACGAGCATGCTCGCGATGTTGCTGATCTTCTCGATGTTGCTGGTCATGGTGGCTCCTCAGAAGTTGTGTGCAGGGCTGACCCCGCACGCTTCTTCAGAACACCTGACCCGGTCTGTACGTACGGGGAGTAGTTAGGGGTCAGCCTAACATAATCGCTCGCTCGCGCTGCCGTGCTTCCACGCCATGGTTGCTCCCTTCAGAGTTCTAGTACATGGGTAGATTAAAGTATATTAGCATAAATACAATTATTTGTCAATAATGGTGCCCCTTGTTGGACGTACTTCGAACTTATGAATTTAGCGCTGAAATAAACCTCTCTATAGACGAAAACCGCTCAGACGCGCGGAAGTTCAATGACTTATTGATGACATAGTTTAGCCGTTCGTCGACCATATCAATTGCGGTGA
>CBIHNH010000004.1:0-32472 GCA_966211425.1 uncultured bacterium | reverse complement strand
CTTTGGTGACCTCACGGAGAATCGAACTCCGATTGCCAGGATGAGAACCTGGTGTCCTAACCGTTAGACGATGAGGCCAAATTTTGAGAGAACCGTGTCGGAAAATGTGTTTACATATTTTCGACCGTTTCCGAAAAATTTGTGGCTCACATTTCTAATATGAGGCCAAATTTAACCTCCCTACTCTACCAAAACAGAGGCGAGGTGTCTAGGCGTTTAGAAGTCAAACTGGGCGCTGAGCTCAGCGTCTAGCGCGTCAAGCTCTGTCGTGTCGAGCTGCTCGGTGACGGCATCGATGTCATCGGTCGTTTCGATGTCAGTAACTTTGACCGTCTTTGGTCGTTCGGAGGTTGCTACCTGGGTGTTGTCCTGGGCTTCGAGGAACTGGAAAGCGACGAGGCCGACGAGGGTGATGGTCGCGACGACCATGACGATACCAAAGAGTGCGAAGCCGCGCTGGCGAAGTGATTTATTGCTCACGTGACCCCTCCTCTGCCGCGTTTTCGACGGTCTGGTTGTTGACCGCAGCGCTCTTGACGGCAACGGCGTAATTTTTCAAGTCAGTTCGGTAGGTTTTGAGGGCTTCTTTTTGAGCGGCGACTTGTTCGGTGACGATCTTGCCTGGCGAATGGGCGTCGGTACTCTCACAGCTAAAATCAGTCACTTTCGCGGTTTCTATAGCAGCGAGCGCACTCCCCTCTGAGTCGTTGAGGATGTTTCGTAACGCCTCGGCATTGTCGATGTTTAGCTGTTTTTCGGCAACGAAAGCGTCGAGTCGATCCCGGATGCTCTTGAAGGTGTTAAAGTGACGCTCCGCGGCAGTAGAACGATTATCGAGAACTTGGTTTATGGTAGTTTCTTTCTTTTCGCAGGTTTCAGCTCGCTGACCGGAGAGTTTGTCGGTAATGGCGCTACGTTTCGCATCGATGCGGGCTTGGATTTCCTGGCGCTTTACCTGCACTTCTTCAGGCATCGCCGCATCACGCGCAGACTCGACCGTTCCGCGGACATGCTCGGTTGTAGTGCGTACGCTATGCGTGATTTCCCCGAGCAGCGCAAAAGATGTTAGCGGAAGGCCGACTACGAGAGCCGCCGCGAATAGAACTATTGGTATAGAGAACTTTTTCATATGTTTCCTATCACTACGTTATATCGTCGTCTAACTATCATACTACTTTTGCCTATAATGCAACAAGCTCACCTGGTGTGTTAGCTGGTCGAAGCTACCGATAGTTAGTAAACGAAACTGGAAAACCAAATTCTGCATCACCGAGCAACTGCATGACTTTTTGGAGGTCGTCTTTGCTGCTGCTGGTGACCCGGACTGCTTCGCCTTGGATCTGCGGTTTTACCTTCGGGAAGGCATCACGAATGGTTTTAGTGATCTGTTTTGCCTTATCGCCATCGAGCCCAGCGATGAACGGGATTTCCTTGGTCATTTTGAGGTTGCTGGTGGTTGGGTCTTTGCTAAGATCAAGAACTTTGGTGCTAACTCCCCGGTTGATTAGTCCTCGGCGCACTATATCTATGATTGCCTCCAGCTGCATGTCGCTGTTGCCGGTGGCAACGAACCCTGTTTTGTCGCCGAGCCACTCGAGCTTTGCTGGTGTGTTTTTGAAATCGTAACGATTGGCCAGTTCACGCTCGGCTTGCATATATACGTTGTTGATTTCTGCTTTGTCGTAGTCCGAGACGACGTCAAATGAAAAGTTTGCCATAGTAGTGTCCTTATTCTCTTACGGTGATCGTGCCGGTCAGGCTGTCGTTTAGGTGGTCATGGTAGCCCCAGACCCCCGGCGTGTTTGCGGTATAGGTGGTTGATTCACCGGGTGACAATGTTCCCAGGTTCATCTCACTGTTGTCGCGATGAGACGGGTGGTCATCAGACGAAAACTGGACGCTCTCCGACGATTCGTTTTTTATCGTGACGGTCGTGCCGCGCTGGACAGTGATGTCGCGAGGCGTAAAGCCGTCGTCTGTAAAGGTGATAGTGGCGCTTTCGCCTTGTGTTGTTGTGGTTTCGTCGGTCGAATCAGCCGGTGCGCTGGTGTTTGACTCTACGTTACTGGTCTCTGGCGTTCGGTCGTTGGCGTTCTGTAGGGCATAGACGCTCCAGCCTGCGATGGCTAAGATCACGACGACAACGACACCGATGATGAGACCTTTATGTTCATTTTGTTGGTTCATGCTGACTCCTTTGCTTATCATAGTGACTATACACGGCACTGAGAACAAATGTTATTGCATACCCAATCCATACGATCCGAAACCAGTCGCTGCTGAGCTCGCCGCCGAGAATAAAACCATGCCAGAGTATGAGTAGCATGGCACCGATATTTGCCCACTGTACGAAACGCCACCACGGACGGTCGATATAGAGGCGGCGAAACTCAAATGCTAGAAAGCAGATTAACGCGATAACTCCGGCTATGATCGCGACACGCTCCAAAAGCGAAGGATATATAGTGAAAAAGCTAAAGGGAGGCGGCCCGAGTCCATCGATGTATAGTTGCAGCTGTAGTAGGCCGGGATGTAGCAATATACAGACGAGAACTATCGCGCTCGTGAGCTGAAAATATGATTGCAACGCATCTTTTGGTACCCGATACCAACGACGAAGCGCATCGCTGACATAGTGGGCCCACATCAAACCAAAGGCGATGAGGCCGAGTAGCGGAAAGAGGCTGTATGTCGTGATGCTACTCGCCGAAGGTAGCCACACGACAACAGCGAGGCCAACCGCCAGAAGAGATAGTAGGTAGCTGCTGATGAGTACGAGACGACGTGGTTGCATACCTCTAGTATAAAGGTTGATGACCAGAGCGTGCTATTCGATTTTTTCCATATGTAGGATGATGTCGATCAGCTTGCGCGGTGTAATATCGGCTTTGATAAGGTAGCCATCAACTTTTTCCTGCATCGCTATGCGACTTTCTTCGTCTTGGTCAAAGTTCGTCAGGATGATAATCCGACTCTTTGGTATCTTGTCCTCCGAGTCTCGTAACAGTCCGAGAACGTCTCCGCCCTGAACCTCTGGCAGCATAATGTCGAGTAGTATGAGATCGTATGACTTAGCAAGGGCAGCCATCTGACCCTCCCTGCCTGTCACGACCCAGTCAACGACAAAGCCTGCCTGACGGAGGCTACGTTGGTACATTTCACCGATAAAACGGTCGTCTTCGATGATGAGTATGTTTTGTATGGCTGACATATGATTGGTTATCCTCTGTACATCGCGTGATTTTTTATCCATCCGTTACTTGTTTCTATAATACCGTCATTTATGCTTCCTGAGGCTAATAGTTTTTCAGCTACCGCCGAGTACAGCGGCAAACTAAAGTAAAAGATACTTCCCTCACCTTCGGTCGACGACAACCCGATGCGGCCTCCATGTGATTCGACGATTGCTTTTGATATATAGAGACCAAGGCCGGTTCCGGAAACGGTTTGACGCGATCGGTGCGAGCGGTAGAATTTGCTAAAGAGGCTACCGACGACTGAGCTTGGGATGCCAATACCGTAGTCCTGGACTCTGAAAAATATATGCTGTCCATCGACTCCGGACGAGACCAGTACCTGACCGCCCTCGCGCGAGTATTTGATGGCATTATCGACGAGGTTCGCCATAACTTCTGAGAGACTGTTTCGATCGGCGGCGATGGTTGGCAGATCACCCGATAGGCTAACGTTCAGTACCCTGCCCTGTGTGCTTGCGCGGAGAGCTAGATCGTCGGCGATCAATGTATAGATATCGTTTAGATTATCCTCACGAAGGTGGAGCTTGAGGTGGCGACGATCGAACTTCGAGGCATTGAGAATATTTCCTACGTAACTGCTGAGACGGTTGGCTGAAACATCGAGTCGATCGAACATTTGTCTTTGATCATCGTTCATGGCGCTATCGAGCTCAGGTCTGAGGACATCGAGATAGCCACGGATGACCGTTATCGGCCCTCGAAGCTCGTGTGCGGCCAGCGCAATAAAGTCCATATCTTCTTCATTGACCGAATACCGGGTCGTTTGATCAACTAGCAGGAGCAGTGTGTCGATACCTTCGGCACCGTTCTTTTGGTAGGTCGCGGCAATGTCGAATACGCGACGGTTTGGGTCGCCCGGCAAGGCACTCTGAACCCTGTTCCATGTGGCCGCGGCACTCACCTGCGACGTCTCGTTATCGTTTAGCCATTTTTCTAAGGTGTCTGAACCATCAAAGAGCAGCTGAATATGTGATTTGCCGCTACTGTCGATACTAACGGGTGCGACTTGGTTAGCATAGATGACGTTACGCTTTTCATCGAGGGCGATAATGCCGCCTGGCAGCCTATCGAGAAGCGCGCTATAAAGTACTGAGTTGGTTGGCGTTTTCGGGGTATCGGCGCCAATGCCGCGCAGCGCAAGGCTATAAATCGTATCAACCATCATCTTGAGGCCGGTGCGTTCATGATAGGTGCCATTGAGGTTCGACGGTGTGGTGTCGTGCGGCTGGTTTGAGACCTGCGCGATAGTGCGAGCCAGAATATCGAAAGGCTCCAGTGCTTGCCGAAGGATGAGTATGAGAGCAACGGTCTGGAGAGTGAGTATCGGCACTAGTATGAAGAGAACCATCGTCAGCAAATCTATTTTGGCGTAAAAAAGCAGCGGTATGAGGAGGAAAATTATCCCCGTCTGGATAATAAGGCCAATGGTGATTACCCGGCGCTTATGCGCTGGAAAGACGTCTGCAATACGTGTTATTGCCATGATGGGGTCCTTGACGACGGTAGTGCGGTTATCCAGGTTTGGCCACGGTTGAGGCTGATCGGCTTACCCGAGGCATCGAGAAACTCGATTTGTGATTTGTCGTCTACACGACGCCATGTTGCCTCGGCGATAACTCCGTCCTGGAAGATATAGGCATTGCCGGTGCCTGTCGTTGTTATCTGTTCACGGTAGCCGTCTTCCATCTCGCGGGACATGTTGACGCTGATTGCGATGACAACTTTTGGCTGGATTTGTCCGGCTTCACGATCAAGGTGCGGTTCGCCTCCGAGACTCCGTACGTAGCTGTTACTCGCACTGTCATAGTTATAGTCTATGTTGTAGTTAACTGAGGAAATCGGCAAATGTATGACGGTGGCGGTCGGCGCCTTGCTGGGTTGGCCGTCTTTGCGTGGTATAGCCGTGAATGCGCTACTGGTCTTACCTTTCGATGATGTAAGTGCGTCGAGATTATCGAAATTCGTATAAACGTTGTGCGGCGCATACCGATCAGTGGCCCGCCAGTATGCCCCGGCGTTAAAGAACTGGTCGATATCGACACCGTAGTTACCTGACCGGATCATCTGAAGTGCGCGTGCACTTCCGCCGATATGTGCAACCGCCGGGTCGTACGCGGATGCCCATTCGACGAAATACGGTCGAACGCTTCGGACTGGCCCGATGAGGCTTGGTCGTGATTCCTGGTAGAGCGCGATAAAGCGAGTGATTCCACCCTCGGCGATAGCCTCATAGACGATACCGGCGTCTTTGAGTCCTGACTGAGGTCGAGCGTCAGGGCTGTTTTCGATCATGACAGCCGTCACCTGTCGGCCGGTGGCCGCCTTATCGACAACCTCGAGGCCAGTAAGTGGTGAGTAGAACTTTTCGGCTGGTGGTTTCGCAGTCTTGACGGCAAATGTTTCGGGCATTTGCGGCTCTGGTTGCTGCCATATCCACCCAATAACACCTAAACCGGTCGCGAGTATGATTGCGACTGCTGCGACAAAATATCGAACCCCGTGGTTATCATGAAGTAGTTGGTGAAGCCGGGTCCATTCCCAGCGCTTCCACCATGCGCTGTGTAGTTTTTTGATGCCCATATATGGGGTAAGTATAACAGACAAAAAACACGAGCGTAAGCGCTTTTAGAGAGAGTCGGTCGCGCGGCGTAGACGTGTCAGCACGCTGTCTCGGCCGAGGAGCGCTAGCGTGTCGTTGAGCTGAGGGCTGAACGGTGCCCATGTGGTGGCGATACGGATCAGGCTGAACAGAATCCCAGGTTTTTGACCGGTTGTCTCGAGCAGCTGGTTCAGCGATGTTTGGATTGATTCTGGATCCCACTCGGTGTTACTCAGCGCATCGTGAGCACTCGACAGCAACGCCTCCATCTCGTCACTAGATAGTTTCTTGAGCTGCTTGTTATCGGTGATAAGCGAGAGGTCTTGGGTCGGTTCTGCGAAGAAATACGATGATGCAGTCGGTAGATCGGCAAATGTTTTGAGGCGGTCTTGGACGAGCGCAAGAACCTGTTTTTTGTAGGCCACATCAGCTGCTTCGGCTGCGGTAGGCCAAAAGTCCTGAACGCGTTCGTAGAGGTCGTCGATCGAGAGGTCGCGGATAAACTGACCGTTCATCCAGAGTAGCCGCTTTTCATCAAAGCGCGCACCAGAACGGCCGACGCGGCCCAGCGAAAACTTTTCGATCAGCTCGTCTCTAGTGAACACCTCTTGTTCAGTGCCGTCGTTCCAGCCGAGCGTGGCGATAAAGCTAATCATTGTCTCTGGCAGATAGCCGTCGCGGATATAGTCGAGCACGTCTTTGACGCCGTCACGCTTGCTGAGCTTTTTGTTGCCCTGTTCGTTCATGATGTGCGGCATGGTGGCGAATAGCGGTCGCTTTAGGCCGAGGGCTTCGTAGAGGTTGAGATAGTTCGGCATTGAGCTCAGGAACTCTTGGCCACGGATGACATGCGTTACGCCCATCTCCGCGTCGTCAACGATGTGTGCAAAATTGTAGGTCGGGTAGCCGTCACTTTTTATCAATATAAAGTCGTCGATGACTTCAGGTCCGGTCTTCAGGTCACCCATAACTTCATCGTGCCACTCATAGGCTTTTGGGTCACTTTTGAAGCGGAGTGGCGCTTGTCCATCCCAGACGGGTGGCTGTTCTGGCCGGTGGTTGCGGTACAGGAATGGCTGTTTGTCTGCCTGGGCCTGTTCGCGGAAATGATTTAGTTCTTCGGAGCTATAGGGGTCGGCATAGGCACGACCCTCCTCGACTAGTTTTTTAGCCCATCGGTGATAGATATCGAGCCGGTCGGACTGCTTGAAAGGGCCTCGAGGGTCATCGCTGCCTGGCCCGAGATCGTGGTTGATGCCAATCGTACGGAGACAGTCGATGATATGCTCGATCGAACCCTCGACTTCACGGTTTTTATCGGTATCTTCGATGCGAAGGATAAAGGTGCCGTCAGCTTGGCGTGCGAGGAGCCATGCAAAAAGTGCCGTGCGAACACCGCCGACATGCAGAAAGCCGGTTGGACTGGGGGCAAAACGAGTTACTACTTTTGTCATATGGAACTATTGTAACAGAGTGATGCTACAGACTTGAGGCGATACGGAGCAGTTGTTCGTTGTCGAGTGGTGCATCGCCTTTGATGGTATAGAGGATGCCTTTGTTGACCCAAGCGGCGTTGCCTTTGAACGTGTAGATAGTTAATCCCTGCTGAGAGTTAGTGACATAACTGTCATCAGCGACCTGAGCGACGATATTGTCATAAACCGCTTGTGAGTCCCAGCTGCTCTTTTGTTCCGTTACGGTGTAATTTGCCGTGCCGCCATTAGCCTGGAAGTTTATAGCCACTTGACCGGGCGCGTAGGCGACTGGTCCATCAAAACGATATCCGTCTGGGTGATAGTCCGGGTACGACGCTGAGACACCTGCCTGCGCGGCAGCAACTCGTACCGAGAGACCCGGCATATTGAGATAGGTAAAGTACCCTCCGAGGATCATTACTGCGAACGAAGCAGCGAGCAGGCTTGTGGTGCGTGGTTGCCGTTTGAGAAAGCCACCTTTGAATCGCGGTGTGCGTTTTGCTTTTGTCGGGGCTGTCTCCACCTGAGCGAGCCGCTCGGCAATCAACTGCTCCTTGAGACTCCGCGAGCTAAGTACCGGCTTTTGCTGAGGCGCTGGCTTTGGTTGAACCATGGCATGTTTTTGGGCAATGATCGCGGCAGGTTTAGAAACCGGCCGTGTGATTTGTTTGGTTAAATTTCGTCGTTGGATTTGCGGGCGCAGGAGCCTTTACGAGCGGCTGCGGATGGGGTGCAAAACGGCGGATCTGTTCGCTACGCTGCACATGACCGACGACAGGCTTGCGCCTTGCAGCACTGACAGCGGTTTTTGCTGCTGGTTTCTTGAGGACATCGCGACGAAGCGTTACACTTTTTTGCGTCGTACGATGGGCTGCCTTTGCGTGAACCGCGCGGTGCGCCTTCGTCGCTTGAGCTACTGTGGAAGGCTTGACGACTGCAGGCCGAGTGATTGCCTCGGTACTCCGTGCTGGGTGCGCGGTTGGATTTGGGGCGGCAACAGGAAGCCCGGTGATCGCGTCATACACCTTGCCATTTATTACGATTGTAGATTTACCCCTCATACCCTGATGATTGCTCGCTTTTTATACGTTTATGTTCCCTGAACCATTAACACTATCGTAGTCAGTTACAGAGAAATGTGCAAGTGCTTTTTGCGGTGTTTGCTATACTAGTACAGAACTAGATAAGCCAAAATGGCATACTCTATAAAATACCCATAAAATCTTTATATCATGCAACAACACGGTAAATCACCACGCAAACGTAAACTTATGCTCTATTTTACGTATGGAATCATGACTATGGCCGTGGTTCTGATCTCGGTACTCTGTATCTTTTTGGTGCTTGGGTACCGGTTTGACCCCAAGAGTGGAGATCTTGAACAGGGTGCCTTGCTCCAGTTCCGTAGCTTTCCTGAGGGCGCTGCGATCGTTCTAGATAACGAGACCTTGCCTTTTGTCACACCTGGAAAACGGAGCGTTGATGCTGGTAAGCATACTGTTACGATGCGTCGGAGCGGCTATGACACATGGAGTAAGACATTTAGCGTTAAGGCGAGTGAACTGCGCTGGTTGAACTACCCACGGCTTGTGCCAAAAGATATAAGAACCACATCTGTGACCGAGCTCCCCACGCTCACTGGCGCCATCCCCTCGCCTGACAAGAAGTGGTTTATAATCCAGCCGTCATCCGACAAACCCGAGTTTACGCTGGCAGATATTCGTGGTGACGGGCAACCGGTTCTGAGCCAGCTCATACTCCCAGTATCGAGCTATACCCAAAAGGCGTCTCAGCCACACGCCTTCTCGCTCGTTGAATGGGATTTCGGTGCTCGCTATGTTCTCATCAAACATACAGTTGGTGATGTCGTAGAGTACATCCGGCTCGATCGAACTGATATCGAAAATACTGTTAACATCACGTCAAAACTTGGTGTGGTTGTTCAAGATATTCATTTCTCCGGAACAAGCGGTTCCGTCTTTTATGCACTCGAGAACAACGTAATTCGACGCCTCGATAGCAACGCCGGAACGATCTCTCAGCCTATCGTCAAAGATGTCGAAAGTTTCCGGCTATTCAAGACAAAAACAATTGCCTACGTAAAACTACCTGTCGATAACGTTGTTGGCGTTGGGGTTGTTGTAGACGATGAGGCTGTCAGAGTTGCGACCTATGACTCAACAGCTCCGGTATACGTGGACATAAACGAGTATTTCAATGATTATTACCTAGCTATCGGTCGCGGCACCGCAATCACTGTCTATAAGGATCCAGAATTATCTAAACGAAAAGTTTACGCCTCGGTAAAGAGCGCGAGCGCTCTGTCGTGGCTCAGATTTGGTAACAGTGGCCGCTTCGTCGTAGCAGGTACCGGCTCGCAGTTCACGAGTTATGACCTCGAGACGAAGGAAAAGTTCGACGTGAACCTGCCTGGCACGAGCGCTGACGCAACCAAGCCGCTGCAATGGTTGGATGACTTTTATCTCGTATCATCTGCAGATAATGATCTTCGGATAACTGAGTTTGACGGCGCGAATCAGCACGTGATTGCCCCATCGATTCCCGGTGTTCCCGTCACACTCGATGAAAGTGGCCGTTTTCTCTATAGCTTGACGAAGTCTCAGACCGGCGCAGTTCTGCTACAGCGCTCGGCTATGACGACCGAGAGATAGGTTCGTTCTTCGGCTAATTGCCGCCAAATAGACGTTCGAATAGTGTCGGTGAGTTGCCAGCGATACTGCCAGGGTCAACAGCTGGTGCCTGCTGCGTTACCGCGGTGGCCTTGGATGGGTCTGGGCTAATCTGCTCACCGATGACGACGAGACGCTTGAGGGCTGTTCCAGGCGGCGTACAGGTCACGAGAGTCGCGAGCGGCTTGCCATTGTTGATCACGAGCTCACTTACCTGGGTGGGGTCTATTATCTTCTTTTCCGTGACACTGTAGGTGTAGCGCGTCCCGTTGTAGTGCAGGTAAAACGTGTCGCCTTTGTTCAGTTTGTCGAGCTGGACGAAAACGAACTTGTAATCCCCATCATCAAAGACATCATTACTCGAGTGGCCGAGAACCACTGTGTTGCCGGTTTGTCCCGGCATGCTGTTGGCGCCCGGTATCGGATAGTGCACGACTCCATCTTTGAGCTTTGTTTGGATAACATTCTCCTCGAGAGACTGAACGTCGTAGACTACTGGCGCGTCAACATTTATCTTTGGTATGACGATCTTTGGTTCTGGTCCAACTTTTGTACTAGCCGTTGGGTCGAGGATGATATTTTGAGGATTTATTGAGCCAGGGCTGACGTAGGCTTTCACCTGAGCTACGATCAGCCGGTTGTACTGCAAGATACCGAAGACGAGCGCTACGGTCAGCGCGGCGACTATCGGCATGAAGTGACGGCTTTTGCGTACACGATGAGTGCGGTCTCGGACGTCTGAGAGAAGTTTTGAGCGGAGTTCACCGACTGCTTGATCCTGTGAAAGTTCTTGTTGTCCTCGTGGAATACCGGCAGCTACATGGGTGCTCTCGGCTGGACCTGTTGATGGCTTGAGCGCATTTTGGCGACGGTTGATTTGGGCCATGTAATAACGCTCATAGTACTGCTGGTAGTATGATTGCCAGGCACTGTGGTACTGTTTCCAGCTGTCGTCACTATGATTCGAAGCTTGATGATCGACAGTCGCGTCGTGGGTCTGCTTGTACGGGTTGCTCGCTGGCGTCGATTGTTGTTGCACTGCCTCGTCGTAAATGCTGTCAATCTGCTGTCGCATCAGGCGTGCAGCCGCTTCGCGTTCCGGCGCCCGAAAGTTCGTACCGGCGCTGCGTGCCGGTACGTTTACGTTACGTTTGTTGTCATCGTCGTTTGGTTGCATCGTATCAGTGGTTTTCCTGTATATCTTATTGTACAATTGAACCCGTTCTACTCAAAGGCTCCGTGCTTATGGTTGGATGGTATTTTTAAAATAAGATCTATTGATGGGCGAGTGGCGGAATTGGTATACGCGCTAGACTCAAAATCTGGTTCTCATTCGGGATTGAGGGTTCAAGTCCCTCCTCGCCCACCATTACATCTTATTTTTTACGCGCTTAACTGTTCTGGGAATGAAAACTTACATCGACCTACGATAGAGCGTGTTGCAAAGTCCAGTGCTTGTTTTTCGGATTCATCGCAGTCGCCATAAACAGTTTCCCGGGTAATGAGCTCGGATAACATCAAAGTAGCGTCACCGAAATGTAGATCATCGTCCACGTCTATACAACCGGCCCTTTTTAGTGCATGAAGTGCAAGTGGCTCCATATACATAACGTTGGTCGGTGGTAGGTAGTCTTTGTCGGTTATTTCGAGCTTTGACTGGATCCGTAGCTTTTGACCTTTGCGAATAAAATAACCATCGTGATTATAGACTTGCTGGGCAGATGCTTCTTCTCTCGGGGATGCCGGATGAAGCAGCATAGCGGGTTGTAGTGAGCGCGCACTCAGGGCAAAGCCGTTCATTTCAGCAAACCGGGCAGGACGATAGCTCGAGTCAGTGCCTCTCATTCTGCCCAGCGTATCAAACAGATGTCCAAACGAGACGTAGATATTGTTACAGTCTTTCGCATTCGGTATAACGTTGAGCGCCCGTTTCGTAAAGATCGGCAGGAAGATATTGAGCGTCATTGCCTGTGCGTAGAGGTTGGGGCTGATTTGACGAGATGCCTCGCCGTTTGCGTTCGTAATCGTGGCGATGAGATACGAGGCGTCATCAATGTATTTTTGCCTTAGGCTCTCATCAAGCTCTGTAACTAGTTGATTCATGGCATACTCGACATGATGCCATGCGGAATGTAAATGACCCTCGGCTTTACGGAGGGTCATACAGTGGCGCATGCCAGCGATAGCGACTTGGGGTTCGAGGTGTTCGGCAAGCGGTTCTGGCGGGAGGAGCGTGTCATAGTTTTTGGCCGTGAAACGCCAGTGACGCGCTGGGTTCAGGGTCTGACTTTGCTCCCTCATTACGCTCATGGTAGCCGAATCTAAGCTACGCTACAAGTGTATTTTGTTGGTCAATGGTTTGCTGGAGTATGCCGCCTGCAACTCTCAGGACCTTATGCTTCGATTTACTTTCTCGATAATTCAGAGTATCGCGAATGGCGCCGATTAAGAAATTGTCACGCGGTGAACCAACTTTTCCGCCACATCGTGAACGCGTCTCGTCCAGGATATCTTGAAGAACCACGTAAGCGATGGATTTATCATAAGTCCGGCGTGTTCTTTTGGAGCTGTGGCTGCGTTTTGTCTCGATACGAACCCTGCCGTGTTCCGGTATTTGGTATCCGTCGTGGTTAAATGCTTTCAAATTGCTGTGTCCTTCACGAGGTGAAGTCGGATAGATTATCAGTTCAGGGTTTTCGCCTTGGAGGGCGTCGTCCAACGATAACCACTGAACCGTTTGTTCGGCCATGAAACCTCGAATATTGTCGTTATATTCTTTCGGATATTCTGGCTGCTCGTCGATAGTGGCAATCAGGGCACCAACATTCTGACGAGTTTCATGAATTAACTCAGAAGATATCGGCTTCCTTAGCGCGAGTGCCCTAAAAAGTCGTTCATAGTTTTTGAAAGAAATCGCTTCAAGGATTTCATTCAGATTGTGTTTATTGTGATTTCTGAGAACATTGTTGGCGGTTGTAAATGCTTCGTTGAGCACTTTTTGATTGTTACGGGCATACAGCGGCGAATCACTAGACAATGCTTGCTCTACGCATGCCCAGGCATGACTCATATAGATATCCACCCCGTTAAGCCTATTTTGGTCAAGCACCTCAGATAAACCTAGTAGGCAAAGTTGTTCAGGGCTAAGTCGGGGGTCGTTATTTTCTATAACCCGATGGCACTCAGTTCCATTTATATCACCGCGGCATGGACCGCATTCTTTCCTTATTTCCCAGCCGGTCATATCCGTAGTCTATACGCTACAGTTCTGATTTGGCAAGCCTAGGCTATGTGCATGCTAGTAGCAATAGCCTCTAGTGGTTGCTTTGGGTTCCACAAAAGATAGCTTGCCGCTCTACTCGCCGTGATACCCCGCCATATCGCCATCGGTTGGTCGAACTCCTGCGTGATGATGTTGCCGTCATGGGCGATGATGAGCTGGTTCTGATGAAACGTCACAATCGTTACTGGATACGTGATAGTGAATTTGTGCAGTGATTCGACGAGTTGCATGAGTTGCATCGAAAAGCTCAGGATCTTTGGATAATAAACCGCTTGAAATATCTTTTGTAGCTGCGCGAACGAGACGACGAGCGTGGTTTTTTCTCGCTCCACGATACGGTTCATAGCTGGCATAAGCAGGTCGACCGCATCCCTGGTGATGACCAGATGACCATTTCCGTCGAGCAAGGACTCGAAAGCCATCGCGGTCTCCGAGTTTCTGCCGGCTTCACCAATCAGGAGGCAGAGGTCTGCCCAGGCGCACGCCGCGTGAAACTCCGGTAGGGCCTCGCGACTGAAACCGCCCGACGGGTTGCTCGGTAAGAACAGTACGTCGTTGATGCTTGTCGGGACGGTCTTTTTTAGAACATCAGGTAGGATTGCCCTGATCTGGCCGGCACCGAGCTCGTTTGCGACTTCATACGCATCACGAATCGCGACAAAACCAAGTTTGTTGCCGCCGATGATAGCAAGTCTACCTGCATGCGCGCGCTGTTCCGGCCTATTCCATTCGATGTCCGGAAACAGTGGCTTAGTAGACGATTGTTTCTGCCAGTACGAGTGCATCGTCCTTCTTTTCCAGCCGATAGGCTATGTTCTTACGCTCTACGACGATCGGCCAGCCAGCGGTCTTTGCCTGAGCAAAGAGGCCTTCGGATGGGTTGAACGCAATCGGTTTTTCAACGGTGGAGAGTAGTTCGATATCACCCTCGCTGTCACCGATCGCGACACTACTCTTCAGCGTAAATCCTCGCTCACGAACCAGCTCGTGGAGGATAACTGCTTTACGGCCGATAGTCATACGGGACAGTTCACCTGTAAAACGCCCCTCTTTGCGTTCGTACTCAGCACCGATCGCGATATCGATACCATGTTTCGCGGCAAACCGGTCGAGCAGCTCCTGTTGAGAGCCAGAGATTGCGACGATAGTGTAGCCATCACTCCTCAGGTCTTTTAGCAGTTTCTTAGGATAAGAGTGTAGTTTGTGGGCGCTCTGTGCGATAACTTTGTCGCAGACAGCTTCGAACGTCGTAATCGGTATGAGTGGTAAGTATTTCATCAAAGTTTCAACAACCAAAGATTCATATCCGTGAAAATGCAGTTCTCCGCTCCGCCAATCATTCCATGCCGTATCAACTTCACGAAACGTGCTACTTGGAAAAACATCGGCTCGCGTTAGTTCCTCGACAAGTTCATGGAACAGCTGCCATCGATAGAGAGTACCGTCGATGTCAAAAACAGCTACTTTTTTACTCACTAGGCAATTCCTCGACGACACGCACATCGTGGGTTAGTAGGTTGTCGTTGATATCGAACGTAAACTCACCAACGACTTTTTTGCCATCGAGTACGTACGGAAGCCAGAACTCGTCATCACCCCACATGTCTTGATATGGAATATCCTCGACGTGAAACCACTTGGGCATCATCTCTTCCGACTCGGTCGGCTCGCCCTCCCATGCATCGGCGATGTATGCGTAAACAAACATATGCCATGGATCCGCGGTTTCAGCGTCTTGGACGAAATCGAGTTGACCGACCGCCGTCCAGTTGGTTGGCGTGACACCGATTTCTTCGACACTCTCACGTACGAGCGCCTGCTCTATCGTCTCGCCAGGCTCGAGCTTTCCGCCTGCACCGTTCCACCTTCCCATGCCAAAGCCGCGTTTTTTCAACGCGAGCAGTATCTGGTCTCCGCTGCGGAGGAATAGGAGCGTGCGTCGGATATCGGGGTGAGTCTCTTTGCTCACACCTCAACCTCGATACTGACCGGACAGTGGTCTGAACCCATGACGTCGTTGTGGACGGCTGCTCCGGTCACGTTTTCGGCAATCCCTTTGCTAGCGAGCCAGTAATCAATCCGCCAGCCGACATTGTTGGCACGAGCACCACCCCAGGCCGTCCACCAGCTGTAGATGTCCTTCATATCAGGGTAAAACGCGCGAAATGTGTCGATGTAGCCGGCGGCCAGGAAATCGTCAAAACGTTCTCGCTCTTCGTTGGTGAAGCCGTGTTTGCCGACGTTTTGAGCTGGTCGAGCTAGGTCGATCTCTTGGTGGGCGACGTTCAGGTCACCACAAAACAATACTGGCTTAGTTTTTTCTAGCTGTTGTACATAGGCTAAAAAGGCTCGGTCCCAAACGTCATAACGCAGGCTCAAACGGCTGAGGTCACCCTTGCTGTTCGGTGTGTAGACGGTCACGACCCAAAATTTTTCGAACTCGGCAGCGATGACGCGGCCTTCGTCGTTCGGATTGCCATAGGTATCACCTGTAACGCCAAACTCATTGATGATATCGGCTGGAAAACCGTCTTCGTAGCGAAGCGCAGGTTCTTTTGAGAAAATCGCGGTACCGCTATAGCCTTTTTTGACGGCACTGAAAAAATGCTCGTGATACTGCGGGAGATCTATCTCAACCTGGTCGCGGTTGGCTTTAGTCTCTTGTAGGCAGAGGATATCCGGATCGTGTTCGATGATAAATTTTTGAAAAGTACCTTTGTTCAAGACTGCGCGAATGCCGTTTACGTTCCAGCTGTATAGTTTCATGTCACCAGTATATCAGTGGCGCGCCCTGCGCCTAGTCTGTGGGATGTTGCTAACGTTGTTCTCGTTCGAGATCACGTTTTTTGATAGCCTGGCGTTTGTCGTAGTTCTTCTTACCTTTACCGAGGGCAATAACGAGTTTGATGTAACGACCAGAAGTTAGGAGTTTCGTAGGGACGATAGTCATTCCCTGCTTTTTTGCGGCCTCCAACTGCTCGATCTCGCGCCGTTTTGCGAGTAGTTTGCGCGGGCTATCGTCGACCGTACGGGCGTTTGTCGTGCCCTTTTCATTGTTTACGATGCTAAAACTGGCGTTCGTCAGCCAGAGCTCGCCGTTTCGGGTTGAGACGTAACTGCCCTTCAACTGGATGTGTCCGAGCCGCGCCGCACGGACTTCGCGGCCTGTCAGGCTCATGCCAACCACAAGGTCATCACCGAGCTCGTAATCATAACGAGCTCGCCGGTTGACGATAGCTCTGCCGGATGTCGGCTGTTGGGCGGTCTTCTTTTTCATGCTCGTTTCATTGTACCAGAGGTACTAAGAGAAAGATGTGCTACGCTATAAGCAGTATGGAAATCTCACGGTATCGCGACGAGCTGGAGGCTATCATCCCCGGTGTGTTGGATGCGTACGAGAGTTTGAAAACAAAAAACGGTATGGGTATCTATACCAGCAACGGCGCGTTTTATAACCACACGTTCTTTGGCCGTGATGCGGCTATGACAGCAAAGTTCGTGACTGATTTTGACCACCAAGTGACACGTGACACTATCGTTGCGCTCGTTGCGCTGCAAGGCATCGAGGATAACCCTGTAACCGGTGAGCAGCGTGGCCGGATCCATCATGAGTTTCGAGACTTTACGACCTGGCGCGGCAATCGCATCGAGCGGCTGGTGCTCGGATTTTTCCGAAAACGTTGGGGCGCGGTCGACAAACGCCTGGTGACTTACTATGCGACTGACACAACGGCACTATATATCCGGCTGGTTCACAAATACGTCTCACGTATCGACAAATCATTTCTTGATGTTTCCGTTCGGACAAGAAACAACGAAAAAATAACGGTTCGTGAATCAATCGCTAACGCGGCAGACTGGCTGGTAGGTCAGCTCGATGAACACGACCGACTGAAAGTTGTCCGTAAAAATGAATGGTCCTTGCCGTTTCAGACGTTCCAAGACAGTTCTACGGCGTATCCACGCAAAGATGGTAGTTTGGCAAACTTTCGACGAGGTATAACCTATACCGAAGTGCAGGCTTACGCTATCGATGCGCTCGAAGATATGACGCAGATGCTCGAGAACGACCAACGACGCCAGCGCTGGCAGACAGCGGCGCATGCGATGAGACGCGCCCTGCTGCGTGATTTCTGGGACAACAACGAAAAGTTCTTTGGCAGCGCATACGACGAGTCAGGTTTGGTTGATATGCCGAACGTTTCCGCTGGCTGGACGCTGAACGCCTCGTTTTGGAGCGAAATACCTGAGAAAAAACGCGTCGAGATAATATCGGCTATCGTTCGCCGACTGTTTTCTGATGATTTTCTGACACCGGTAGGTTTGCGTTCCCGTTCTCTGCACGCTGATCAGCCGCTACCGGGCGTCGTCGAATACCACGGCCGGTTGACGGTGTGGCCAATGTTTACGTTCATGGTGATCGAAGGCTTACGTCGACACCGTCTTCACAATCTGGCGCTCGAACTCGAGACCCGCCTAATTAACGGCATCAACGCCTCGGGAACCTTCGATGAGTTTTTTGTTGTCGATGGCGGTGGTCACCTGCTTCGCTCCGTCAAAGGACTGAAGGCAGAGGTAGCAGTCGATGCACAGATGGTACCGGAAGAACGGATAGCCTTCACTGTCATCCCGGCGATGGTTCTTGCCTGGCGAGCGACAAACCGTGGCCGAGCGTGGCCCCAGCAGTCAGAGTGGCAGAAAAAACTCGAGCAAGAAATATTTGAAACCATCGAACAGACGGAGCGGCTTGCGCCCGAACAAGCTGCAGGGGTTGTGACCGAGGTTGTACCAACCAAGTTTCGTCGCGGTCGCGGCAACCTCAGGAGCACCTGGTATTTCCTGCGTGAATGGAGAAAGATGTAGTGCGCGTTTCTGTAGTGTCTGAAAGTGAGTTTACCGTCCAGGGGCACGGGGTTCATACGGCCTATGTCGAGCTGACCAACGCCCTCAGGAAATACACCGATGCTGATGTAGTGGTAAATACGTCCGGTCCGGCGGATATTACACATTTTCATACCGTTGGGTTCTATGCGCTCAGGCGGTTACTCCTTGACCGTTCTCGGAAAATCGTATCAGCTCATATCGTACCGGCATCGCTCGTCGGTAGTCTCGTCGGTGCCCGGTTCTGGTTGCCGCTCGCCCGTGTCTATCTCAGATGGTTTTATAACAAAGCAGACGTGGTGTTTGCCGTGTCAGACGAGACCCGGCGCGAGCTGGAAAAACTTGGCGTGAAAAAACCGATCGAAGTTACCTATAACCTTATCGATACTGAGCGGTACCATACGACCCTACAGGATAAGGTTGATGCGCGTGAGGCGCTCAATATGTCAGAAGATACGTGGGTTGTGATGGGAGCTGGCCAGGTTCAGCCGCGCAAGCGTGTTGATGCGTTTATCACCGCAGCCAGGCAGCTTCCGGACGTGAACTTTGTCTGGGTAGGCGGTATGCCGTTCGGTAAGCTCGCGGCTGAACATGGGGCCATGCAAAGGATGCTCGATAATGCGCCGCGAAACTTTACCTGCACCGGCACGATCAAGCTCGAAGAAGTCAAACAGTACTACCAGGCTGCAGACGTCTTTTGGCTGCCATCCGAGCAGGAAACGTTTGGGCTGGTCGTCGTTGAGGCTGCCGCCGCTGGACTTCCCATCGTGCTGCGAGATATCCCTGACTACGACGAGACTTTTCGCAAAGGAGCGACGATGGTAACCGATCAGACTGTCGTCGAAGCGCTTAAACGGCTCCGGTTCAACGAAGGTTCGTATCGCAATGCCCAGCGGTTGTCGGATAAATGCATCGCAAAACGGTTTGACGCCAAGGCTGGCGCCGCGCGTGTCTCTGAAATCTACCACGAGCTACTTGCAAGTTAGCGCTGAGCGTCTTCGAAAGTCTGTTTGACGTTGTTCCAGACGCTCGGGTCGCCGTTAACCATGCGCCAATACCACCATTCTCCGCCCCACGTGTAGATCTCGCGTACGCCGATCTCGCGTGCAAACAGCACGCTGTTTTGTATCTGCCACGGGCTCATGGATTTGTCTTGTTCCTCGACGGATAGTTCCTTCGTGTCGATCGGACCCCAAGGCTCGAGTTGGAGTTCGTGGATGTAGACGTCGCGCCCGGTGTAGGATTTGATCACGGCTGCGCGCAGCTTGTGATACCAGATAGGTGTTGGATAGGTGAGATAGCCTTTGTATGGCCAGGTCTTTTCGCTCCAAACCGTGCGGTAAACGGAGTAGCCCCATTTTTCGGGCACGGGCACTCTAAACGGTAGGCCCTGTTGGTCGCTGAGGCTCATCCATATTGGCTTGTTTGAGAGCCGGTCAACCAGCTCGTATTCGGCATGGATACGCTCGCGGTCTGGTTTGCCGCACAGGCCAAACCATTCGTTGACCGCTTCGTTCTCGAGCTGCCATGAGATGATGTTCGGATACTTTTCGTAGCGTTTCACAACAACCTCTAGATAGTCGTAGAGGGCCTCTCGCCATGCTTGGCCGCTCAGGTCGTTCGTCCACGCCGGTTGGTGACACTCTGGCCATCGTGGTTGGCGCTGTCCGAGCGCGAGCGTTACAGTCACGCCACGCTTTGCGGCTTCTTCGATCTGCCAGTCGAGGGTCGAGAAGTCATACTGCCCGCGTGCGGGTTCGTGCAGGTCCCAGTAGCTCATGAGACGAAATGTCTTGATATGCATATCGTCGAGTAGCGCGGTATAGTTAGCTTTCCAGTCCAGCCCCAGCTCACTCGAGCGTTTTTCGGAAAAGCTGACACCGATAATAGGATCTTTTACCGGTGGAAAGACGACGGGGTTCCACCACGGTGCCGAATACATCATGACGAGTAGCGTACCGGTAACCACCAGTAGCCAGTGCCACCATTTACGTGGTTTGAGCGAAGAGAGATGGGATACTTTTTGTTTCTTTGCCATAAGCTTTTACGTTACCTGTAGTGTACGGTAAAAGCGACCTTTTTGCTATACTGGGCATAAGCAATGAAAATCGGATTGTTCACTGACACATACCGACCGTCTATTAATGGCATCGTGTTTGTGGTCGAATCAACAAAAAAACACCTCGAAGAACTCGGACATGAAGTTTACATTTTTTGCCCTGCCCGTTCGATTCGCCCGAGTAAGAACGCGATCGCTTTCGATGAGGACGAACACATCATCCGTTTCCCGAGTGTTAAGGGTGCTTTCTATGATGACTACGACACGAGCCTGTTCTTCCCGCCGCGCGTCCATCGTCAGATAAGAGACCTAGACCTCGATGTTATCCATTTCTTTACGCCGGGACAGGTTGGCCTGATGGGCGTGTATGCTGCGTTCAAGACTGGCACGCCACTCGTTGCGCAGCACTGTACTGATCTCCGCGAATACGTCGAACACTACCGTGACGGGCTGCTCTTGCCGGGTCTCTTAGCGCTGATCGCGCTACTTCCTTTTACGGTCAAAGTCGACGGCAAAGACCTCCGAGAGATCATGAAGCTCTACCGCCCACGCCGTGGTCGCGTCGAGTGGAATATCGATATCGTTGAACGCATGGTGACGCTCGTCTATAGCAAATGTGACGCTGTCGTCGCGCTTAGCCGAAAGTCGAAAAACCAACTCGAGAGTTGGCAACTGAGTGATAACTACCGCTATACGGTGACGCTCAAGCCCGATGGCGTAACGCCGCTCCCGCAGAGCACGAAAGCCCAGCAAGCCTCCTTCCGCGAAGAGTACGGCATCGCAAAGAGCGACAAACTCGTAACCTTTGTCGGTCGGCTCGGCGCTGAGAAAAACCTAGCGATGTTGATACCGGTCATGGAGCAGGTCTGTATGGCTAACCCCGATACCCGACTGTTGTTCGTTGGTGATTTTGAGTACCGCGCGACGTTAGAGCAGATGGCGGCCGACTCATCGTGCGCAGACCGCATCACCTTTACCGGGGCCTTGCCGCGCGAAGAGCTCGGTCGAATCTACGACACGAGCAGCGTATTCGCCTTTCCATCGCTCACTGATACGCAGGCTTGGGTTCTTCATGAAGCAGCGCACGCAGGCCTCCCTGTCGTGATGATTGACCGTGAACTTTCCGAGGTTGTCTTTGACGGTGAAAATGGCTATATCGTACCAAATGATATCAGCGCGTTTGCCGAAGCTGTCTCACGACTACTTGGTGACGCCAAGCTTCGCAAAGATTTCGGCGCGCGCAGCCGTGAACTCTCCGGCCAGTTCACCGAAGAGGGTCAGGTCAAAAAGCTCGAAAAACTCTACGAAACCGCCGTCGCCCGCCACGCGAGCAAGCAGTTTGATATAAAAAAGAATATATTCGGCAAATAAAAAATCCTGGTGATGCTCGCGAGAATTTCGCGAGCATCACCAGGTGTTCAGTAGTGCATCTCCCACCCGAGCTGCCAGAGCTTCGGCAGATTGCTTCGACATGGGCACGGCTCACCGCAGACAGTCTTGATGCCGAGGAGCTCGGCTTTGCCGCGACGTGCCAAGTACTGCTCGAGGTGATGGGAGTCGATACCCTCTACGCCTTCGAGCCGTGATGGACTGAAGGTGTGCCGGTCGCTGAGATAGAGCCCCGTATTGACGAAGCACTCCCCGCTCTTGCCGATCCGACTTTTCGCCTTCGGCACGGGCCAGCCTTTGACGTCGCAGAGGCTCAAAGCCCAATCGATCGCTCGATGCTGCCAATAGGCTGTGGAGCTGTCCCGATCAAGCGTGAACTCGATCATCCCCGTCGGGAGGCTACCGAAGGCAATGTGCACCCCCGGTCGCGGGATCTTGCGCTGCGGTGCACCGCCAGCCGTGAAGTGTCGTGGAGGGTTGTCACACCAGGTGAACACCACCGTGGCGAGATACTCCCTCCAGTTTGCTGGTATCAGCTTGATGCTTCGGTTGCGCATGACAAGATAGGTCGTCGGGTCGATCTTGCGGAACGTGGTCCTGACCCTTTTTTTCAACCCGCCACCGGGTCCCCTACTTCTGCGAGCCACTATGCTCACCCCTCCTCGGTTGGTTGAAGATGCGAAAACACACAGGGGAACCCGTGCGCTTATGAGTATATTATACAAGTTTTTTGTCTAGTAGTCGATACCTTTGTTGGCGATGTAGTTATCGTCGAAGTGATGTTTCAGTTTGGTCATGTTAGTCGCAATATCGACGCCCGTCAGCAGTTCTTTTGGAAAATCCCGTCCCGTGAGGCATAGGCTAGTTTTTTCGTGCCGATCGCTCAGAAGTTTCTCGAGATCGGCCTTTTCTAGTAACCCGTCATGTACCGCGTTGTTTATCTCATCACAGATTACGAGTTGGTAGTCCCCGCTCACCGCGGCCTGATAGGCAAAGTCGTAGGTTGCCCGCGCTTGGGCTTTGTGGTCATCGTCACTCGCATCGCTACTGAGCTCACCGAGCTCGTAAAACCCAAGACCGCCTTTGTAAAAATCAAACCGTTCCTCGTAGATCGGCATGATATCGCGGATGAACTGGTGTTCTGATACATCCCACAGCTTGATGAACTGGACGTAGGCGACCCGCCAGCCAGCACCGAGCGCTCGCACGAGGAGCCCGAGGCTGGCGCTGGTCTTGCCTTTGCCTTCGCCAGTGTAGACGAGTACGACACTGTCTTTTTGTTGGAAGTTTTCGCTGTCTTTCATTACTTTTATTATAGACCCCTAAAACAGCGTTGTGCGCGGAAAGCGAATACGAGGTGTTCCGATCATCTTGCCTTGCACGTAGTAGCGTTTGCTCGGAAAGTTCAGTTCGCAACTGTCCTCGAGTGGGCACAAGGCGCATGATCGTTCGTACATCCTCTGTTGGTTCGGGTCGTTGACATCTATCTCGAGAGGATAGATGAGCGTGCTGCGGCCCTGTCTGCCTTCGGACTTGTTTGGCTCGAGCATGATATTTCCGGGTTGGCTGCCACAAATGGCCGAGGAGAGCGACCATACAGCGTCGCAGACATCTAGCTGACTGACGCCATGTGTCACGGAGTAGTCGTGATACATGGCCCGGAGCATGGCCAACGTCTTTTCGTGGTAGATGTCGCTGTCTTCTGGTAGATTTTCGAACGTGATGATCTGGTTAGCTGCGCTGACACGCAGTACGTGAAAGTCTACCGGCAACGGGAAGTCAAAATACGGGATCAACTTTTCGGCCATAAGATAATACGCCAGCATACTGGTCATTTTCTCCTGGAAACCGGCAAAGCCGCGACCGTTCTTGTTTTGGATGCGGCGAAGTAGTTCGCTGTAGTCGGTTGTGCCGTCGAACACGCGACGGACGTCACCGTCATAGAGTTCACTCAGCCGTTCGGCATTGCGTACCCACTGTCCGGCGATAACGTTTTTACTGAAGCCGAGTCCGACCTGCTCGAGCGCCTTGGCGATCAGTGCTGGGTCACGGTCTTTGGCCTCGTTCGGATCGAACAGTGTTGGATCCTCACTGTAGAGCGCTGACAGGCCGCGAAATGCAGCAAACGACTTGATGCCACCGCGCATGTAGTAACATGTTGCGAACAGAAAGTTAGCGTGCTCCGCTCCGCCACGTGGCAGCTCGGGTGGCATGTTGCGTTCATCTTGAGGTAACTGGGCGGCGTCAAGATAATACGGAAAGCGGTTATTGGCTCGTTCAGCGAGCAGCGTGTCGAGCATGACGTCGAGCCGGCCGAAGTGCGGCACCGGGTGCGGGCCGGAACCCTCGAGTATGTCGCGGAGTACGTCCCCGTCAGGATGTCCCCTGTAGAGCATTTCCGTGGCGGCAAACTCAGCGCGAAAGCTAGGCGCGCCGTTATGATCGCGCGGCAGCCGTTCTCCGAGGTCGCGCGCCGCTTCTTCTCTCGCTGTCTTGATGAAACTAGCGTCTATGTCAGCTTCCGAACCCAGCTCACCAACCGCCGTTTCGAGCAGATAGCTCCATTCCCTTGCCCACAAGGCGCTTTGCCGACACGTCGGCAGATCGATACCATGGATTTCGGCAAATACTTCGATGTTGCCGTGAGGTTCTCGGGCTTCGCGATGCTCAGTCATATGAACTCTATCAAAACAGATAGTCGACCTTAGTAGCAAGCGTAAGAGTAATAAAAATACAACGATTTTCCGTTGCCTAATGAACGGAAGCATTGCATACTTGCAGGAGATGATACGTGAGGGGGAAAAGGAGCTGGTAACTCCTGAAATAAAGATTTTTGGCGAGCACGAACAGCGCGCTATACCCGCACGGGATTTGATTGTCATGCCGCAGATCCGCATAGGCATGAACCCGGATCTCAAAGATCTCAAGGCGTCACTTCGCGTGAACGGCTTGCTCAACCCTATAGACGTTGCCGTTATGGATGAGTTCCAGCTGGAGGAGTACATATACTTCGTCAACGACCTTTGGGGTAGCGACGTGGCTCTTCAGGATTATGTAGACAAGAGAGACGAAAACGGCTTTTTTTACCTCGTCATAGCCGGACATACGCGAACCGAGGCAATACTGCAGCTCGAGCAAGAGGATGAGTTTGGTCGTTCGTTCTCGATAATGTCCAAGCTTCACAAGGTATCTGATCCATCTGAGATCATTTCCCTGCAGCTGGACGAGAACTTGCACTCAAAACCCGCTCAGGAACGCCAGGCTATGGCTATCGTAGAGACCTATGAGTACGGGAAGCGCCATGATCGGTGGAAGACGCCGTCAGAGTTTGCTCGGCTCAACAAAGGAAAGTTTAGCCGTAAAGTTTTAGCTGAAGCCATCGGTTTCGCTCGGCTTCCTGATCGAGCTCGTGACTTCGTATTTTCTGGAACTTTATCCTATAACGCTGCGGTCGAGCTCGGTAAAGCGTCGGAAACCATACTCGATAACATCGCAGCAAACTTTGGTATTGGCGCGAACGACACCATCTCAGATGAGCTACGCGAAGACTTCGACGAAGCCTACAGGATCAAAGTGGGCAGCTACATCGGCCACATCCAGAGCGAGGGTCTGAACAGCACGGCAGCAAAAAAGTACATACAGGGCCAAATGATGTTGGCTCGTGAGTTATCCGCCAAACTCCGTGGCGAAATAGACGAGGATGAGAGTCTGTTTGATATGAGTATGATGGGTGAGGATGAGCAACGCCTCGCATACATCAACGGTCTTCGTCGCGAACTATGGGCGCATCACCAAAAGATAGCCTCCCTCGCTGGCGGCGGTGACGATATTTTGCGGCTCCATACTGCACTCACGGGAGTTGAAACCAAAGAAGCTAGGCAAACTCATCGCCGTTCAGTCCAACGGCTCATCGGTGCTGTAGCAGACCGGGCAGATCAACAGCTCACCGCGTAACCTTTCTCGATAAAAGTTAAAAGCCACCCCGTTCAGGGTGGCTAGATGGTGGACCGATAGGGTCCGGGCGGGCCTCGAGGGCGACTATGGAGCTCAGACTCGACATTATCAAGCTCTCCGAGGCCCCGCCCCTTCATTGTGTACGCAATGGAAGTGTGGGTAGATGCCACCAGAGTGTACTCCGGTAACCATATATCTATATTACCACTAAAGTAAATAAAAGTCAATATTACCCGAGGCATTTGCTCACCTCTGTTGTATACTAGTGACTGCATGATCGCCGATATCAACATCACCGAGAAGTCATTTGGACCGAAGAGTCTGTATCATGATGTCGTTTTTTCTATCGACGACAGCGAAAAGATCGGCGTCGTTGGTCGCAATGGCGTCGGCAAATCTACCCTGTTCGGCATCCTCGCCGGGACTGACAAGGACTTTACCGGAGACATCATCTACCGACGCGGTACCACGGTGGTAGCAACCGCTCAGGAACATCACGAAGCAGCTGAAACGACCGTTTTGCAGTACGTGCTCGCCGGACTACCTGAATATGCTGAACTGAGTCATATCATCGAGACTTACCCGCTTACGATGGGCGAGGATATGAAAAAGATTGAAGCGTACACGACTGCCCTGCAGCGCTTTGATGACAAAGGGTACTACCAGATCGAAGAGATCGTGGAACGCGAGCTCGATAACTTTCAGCTCAGTGGAGTTGCCCATCGGCCGTTCACTACCCTTTCTGGTGGCCAGAAGCGTCTCGTCGAAGTCGTCAAGGTGATGCACTCCGATGCCCATCTTGCACTGATCGACGAGCCCACCAACCACATGGACTTCGTCGCAAAGGCGCAGTTCGTCGAGTGGATGCGTGGCGCCCGAGAAGCGATGCTGATCATTACCCATGACCGAGATGTTCTGAGGTACGTTGACCGAATCATCGAGATCAAGGATGGCAGCAGCGTCAGTTTCAAAGGTAACTATGACGCCTACCTGAAACAAAACGCCGTTTCAACTGGCTCACAGATGAACGAGTTCCAGATGATCGAGAAACGCATCGCTAACCTCAAAGTAAAAGTACTGGACTATCAACGGCTCAAGGAAAAGTCACGCAACCCTGGGACTATCCAAAAGTTTAAGCGTCTCGAAGAAGTCTCGCGCCGCGAGCTGGCCGAGCTCCAGGCAAAGGAAAAGCCGACCTTCTGGATTGACAAGGACTCGGTGGAAAATCTCAACTACAAAGTCGCTGGCCAGTATGAAAAGTTCAAAGCCAAAAACATCCGGATGAACCTGCGCCAGGACGAAAGCCGCTCGAAACACGTTCTCGTTAGTGCCAAAACGTTGTCGCTCGGCTACGACGCACCTCTTTTCACTGGGGTCTCCATTGACCTTCGCGAAGGTGAAGCAGTAGAGCTGCGCGGGCGTAACGGTGCCGGTAAAACAACCATCATCAAAGCCTTGCTCGGTGACCCTGCTCCGCGGTATTTTGCCGGTGAGCTCGAGTTGGATCCGAAAGTTCGGATCGGTATCTATGAGCAGGAAGTCTCGCATGAGTACTTCGAGCTGCCGCTCCATGACGCTATCGAGAAAATGTACTTAGATAAAAACCTATCGATAAACGAGACAAAGATTCGCGGCCTCATGAATGATTACCTCTTTACCGAGGGTGATGGCCAGGTGCCGATCAAACGCCTCAGTGGCGGTCAAAAGGCACGTTTTCAGCTGATAGCGATGCTCGCAAACGACCCACAGCTGCTCATTCTCGACGAACCGACGAACCACCTCGATCTGCCAAGTATAGAAGAGTTGGAAAATGCGTTGGAGCGCTATAATGGCGCCATCCTGTACGTCTCGCATGACAGTTATTTCCAGAAAAATCTCGGTGGCGAAGTCGTCGCTATTGGCTAGAAAATAGCCGTCTGCAGACATCTAACCACTGTTCGTCGCAGTCTGTACTGTCGGCTATCATCGAGCGCAGCTCAAGCATCCGAAGGCCCATGCGTCGATGCAGCTCTAAGCCCTTCTGGTTTTTGCTCAGTTGCATGGCTTTGATGAGCTCTTGGAACACCTCGTCATGCTCGGCTTTGTGGTCGTATACGGTGTCATCGTAATACGAGGCGTCCGCCTCGCCTAACAACTCCTTGAGCCGCTGGCGGAAAGGCTGCGGGTCGTCTGGTTCAGCGTTCAGGTCTCGATCTAAAGTCTCGGCTAGTGCCATACCGTGTTTGTCTTTGTACCCCGGATGATTGAGCATTTTGATAAAAAATTCTGTGACCTCGGAGCTGCTAAGTTCGGTAAAGTCGATGGATTCATCTTCTTCAGCCTCTCGTTGCAGCGGAATAACAGTCGCTAGTGGTTTTTCGGGTGTTGGTTCGTGCCGGAGTATTTCGCTCATACTACTTCCTTGTCGCGGTTAAGAGTGGCTATGGTTTAAGGGTGTTCTTTTTCCGGGCTATCTCGCGAGATCAGCTGTTTAAATCCATCCACCGCGAGCGTGAGAGCACTATAGTCGTGTCGTGCTGTGTTGTCTGCCTCTGGGTGTGTCGTTTCGGGCCGAGACTGGTCAGTGGGTGTATCCGGAGATAACGGAGACCCTTTCTGACGGAAGACACTTCCGTCGCGTATCAGATTTCTTATATCCCGGCTTAGCGGTGGGCGCTCTATTGCCATGGGCACTCCTCATAAAAGTTTAGAAAATGAAAAACGCTCGAACACGTCGAGCGGCGAGAACTGTCGCAGTTGGCTATGGAACCGTAGTCACCGCTCGTGTTCCATAGCCTTATTATATCGGAATTTTGCTTCCTATGCCATTTGTTTTGCGAGAGCGGCATCGATAGCTGGTCGGTCAAAGCCGAGGATGATCGTGCCATCAACATCGGAAACAGGTACGCCACGAAAGTTTCCACCGATCTTTTCCATCAACTCAGAGTGAGCTGCACCGTCGTTTTCAATATCTTTTTCTACCCAGTTAATACCCTTGTCGGTAAGGTATTTTTTGAGCATCTTGCAGTATCCGCACCAGGTAGTGCTGTAGATGATAACGGGGTTTGTTGAAGTTTCTGCCATCGGGATCTCCTTTGTTACTATAAAAAGTATAGTACAAGTTATGTTAAAAAGCTAGTGGATGAGGCTTGTGCGCGCGTCAAGTGCCAACCGCCGCACCCGCACGTGCACGCATATACTGTGAGCTGTAGTGTCGTGTAGATGATCATCTGCTCCTCGGCGACATGTTCGGCTTCTGATCGAGAGGCGTAGCGGTTTTTACCGCAGCACTGAGCGGGTTTTATGGGAATGAAAACTGGGTGTTTGCGAGCCATATCTACCACTATAAAACAGATTGTCGAGCTGCCTCAAGACTGATATACTATATAAAAGTGATGAAGTTTCATATCTCAGTACTGCCAAGCAGCGCTTATACACTCATGCCACGCCTAGAGGGTTGCGGTCGTGTTTAGTTTGTTCGCAGCCGGAAATGGTATTCCTCTCGCGCCTGAGCCGATAGCAGATATTCTCGGCTTGCATTTTACGAATGCCATGTTGTTTGGGCTGGTTATGGCCGTACTCGTGCTCAGCATGTTTGCGTTCGCGGCGCGGCGAACCGAGGCGCGTCCGGGGTCAAAGTTTACGTTTGCCATAGAAAGCCTTGTTGAGTTTGTTCTTCAGCTCGGGGAGGAAAACTTTGGTTCCCGGGAAAAGTCGATCAAATACATGCCACTCCTGCTCACGCTGTTTACTTTTATCCTGTTTTCGAACATGTTTGCGCTCTTCCCTGGTGTTAGTACGATCAATATCGCAACTCATGAAGGCGACGTTCCGCTGCTGCGTGCGTTCACGACAGACCTTAATGCAACACTTGCCATGGCGGTGCTCACAATCGGTACTATCCAGGTGGTTGCTATCCGCCAGCTCGGCATAAAGAAACATCTGATGCACTATTTCACCAATAAGCCGTGGAACCCGATGAACTTGTTTATCGGTCTTATCGAGGTGATGGGTGAGTTCATTCGCATCATTACCCTCAGTATGCGTCTTTTCGGCGTGATATATGCCGGTGAAGTTCTGATCCACGTGGTTGGCGAGATGGCCGGTAACTATGGTTGGGCCGCGACATTTCCGGTCTATCTCATGGAAGTATTCTTTGGTGTTATCCAAGCCTACCTGTTTATGATGCTCAGCATGGTGTACCTCGCGATCGCGACCAACGACGACCATGCCGAGGAGCACGATGATAGTCACTCAAAGCCTGAGCCTAAACCAGTCACGAGTGCATTAACCAGTTAAAAAACTAAGGAGATAATAATAATGGATATTGACGCAAGTCTCATCAAGGGTCTGACAATCGCTTTCGGTGCTATCGGTCCAGCAATCGGTGTCGGTATGATCGGTGCGAGCGCCGTTCGTTCGGTTGGCCGTAACCCTGAAGCCCAAGGTAAAGTTCTATCAACAGCATTCATCATGGCTGGTTTGGTTGACGCCGTTCTTGCCTTCGTACTATTGATCGTCTTTACGACCTCTTAAGGAGCCGATAAACTATGAGTCCACTCATACAATTCGGTGCCGAAGCTAGCGGCGGACTCGGTGTTCTCGGTATTAACGTACAGGGTTTCTTTTTCCAGCTGATTACCTTCGTCCTCGTGCTACTGCTCCTGCACAAGTACGTCTACAAACAGTTGGTTGAGACGCTCGAAGCGCGTCGCATGGCGGTGATAGAGAGTCTTGATAATGCCAAAGAGGCAGCGGCCGAGCTCGAAAAGACCAACGAGAAAACAGCAGAGCTCATGAAACAAGCACGCAAAGAGGCAGGTGATGTTGTAGCTCTCGCGCAAAAAGAAGCCGCTAAGGTTGCCGAAGAAGCCGAGGCAAAAGCCAGCAAGAAAGCCGCTCATCTGATCGAACAGGCCGAAGCGCGTATCCATAGCGATATAGCAGCCGCTCGTGTAAGTTTGCATGCAGAGATGGTAGATCTCGTAGCTGCGGCTACCGAAAAAGTAATCCAGCAAAAGCTCGATGCAAAAAGCGATAGTGCGCTTATCAAAAAAGCGCTCGAGGAATCACGTTAACGGTATGAAAGCTTCTCGTCGCGTTCTTACCCGATACGTTGCTGAGCAACTGCAGACCGGTGCAAAGCGCCAGGATGTTGTTGCCTCTCTTGCGGCATATATCGTGGAGCACAAACTGCACTCGCAGATCGAACTGATACTTGCGGATATTGCCAAGAATCTAGCCGCCAGCGGCCACATCGAAGCGACCGTTACGACTGCTCATCCACTCGATAGTTCACTGAAACAAGCCGTTATCGACTACGTTAGGTCTATTGAGTCGGCAACCGAGATTCAGATTACCGAGCGAGTTAACCCAGAGCAGCTTGGCGGCATCATCATCGAGACCCCGAACCGCCGGTTTGATGCATCAATTGCGACGAAATTAAAGCGATTACGTAACGCCTGATAGGAGAAAGATAAGTAATGTCAGATATCAAAGTAAAAGAACTAGCACGCGACCTTCAGCGTAGTATCGAGAATCTCCAGGTTGGTGGTGAGCTCGGTACATCCGGCATCGTTACCCGTGTTGGTGATGGTGTGGCCTGGATCTATGGCCTGACCGACTGTGGATTTAATGAAATTGTTCGTATCGAGACAGCCGACGGTGTTGTTGAAGCGTTCGCGCTGAACCTCATGGAAGACGAGATCGGTGCTGTTCTCCTCGGCGAAGACTCAAAGGTTAAAGCCGGAGCGCGCGTCACGCTCGCTGGTAGCGTCCTCTCGGTGCCGGTCGGCGAAGAGCTGCTCGGCCGTGTCGTTGACCCACTTGGCCGCCCCCTCGACGGTAAAGGTCCGATCAAGACCAAGAAAACTGGTCTCGTTGAGCGTCCTGCCATCGGTGTCATGGGTCGCAAAAGCGTCCATGAACCACTGATGACCGGCCTCATGGCTATCGACACGATGGTACCGATCGGTCGTGGCCAGCGTGAGCTGATCATCGGTGACCGCCAGACCGGTAAAACGGCTATTGCTGTCGACACGATGATCAACCAGGCTCGTCAAAAGACTGGCGTCGTTAACGTTTACGTTGCGATCGGCCAGAAGCTCTCAAAGGTTGCTCGTATTATCGATCGCCTCGAAGAAGAAGGTGTAATGGATCAGTCGATTGTTGTCGTGACTGGCCCGAGTGACCCTGCCTCCCTGCTCTACTTGGCGCCGTACGCCGGTACCGCTATGGGTGAGTATTTCCGTGACAACAAAGGCCACGCCCTGATGATCTATGACGACCTGACGAAGCACGCTATGGCTTATCGGCAAATGTCACTCCTGCTCCGTCGTCCACCGGGACGCGAAGCTTACCCAGGTGATGTTTTCTATCTGCACTCACGCCTTTTGGAGCGTGCTGCGAAGCTCAGTGATGATCTCGGTGCTGGTTCGCTGACCGCCCTACCTATCATCGAAACCCAGGCTGGTGACATCTCGGCTTACATCCCGACGAACGTCATCTCGATTACTGACGGTCAGATCTTTCTTGAAACAGACCTGTTCTACCAGGGCATCCGTCCGGCTATCTCCGTTGGTCTGTCGGTCTCACGTGTTGGTGGATCAGCTCAGACAAAGGCAGTGAAGTCGGTCTCGGGTCAGCTCCGCCTCAACCTAGCGCAGTACCGTGAGCTCGCTGCTTTTGCGCAGTTCGGCTCTGATCTCGACAAAGAAACCCAGACGACACTGAACCGCGGGGCACGTCTTACAGAGCTACTTAAACAGCCTCAATACCAGCCGATGGGCGTTTGGGAGCAGACAGCTACCCTAGTTGCTGCTGAAGACGGTGCGTTCGACAAGGTTGCGCTCGATACCGTTAAAGCCGCCCAAACAGCGCTCCTGACCGAGCTATGGGCAGGCCACA
>CBIHNH010000003.1:0-42049 GCA_966211425.1 uncultured bacterium | reverse complement strand
TCCCGTCTGGGTTCAGATAACCGAGCGCAGCACTACCGCTGTCAAAGATGGCGCCTTTTTCGACGTCATTGTAGCTGTTCTTTCCGATGTCGTTGTCGTTAAAGCACTTCGTGACGGCGCGCAGACGCAACCAGCGCTCTGTCTGTGAGGCGAGCCCATCATTGCTGGTTCCGGTAATAGCATCTGCGCTTACAGGAGCATTTAAAAAACCCACTGCCGTGAGAGTGGCGAACAACGCAACAACAAGACCAGCGTTCAGGAGCTTTTTTGACGCCCACGAATTCATACCTATAACTATATACCAGCGCGGGGCTGGTATATAGGGCTTTTGCTAATTTTCCAAAAAGATAGTGCTTATTATCTAGCCGATGTTCCCGATATCAGCGATACCGGTTGAGTTGTATACCCGGATGTCACCCGCTGCATCAACCTGTAGCGTCATGGTCGAGCTGTAGTCGTTGTTGTACTTGCCGTCACCAGAACGGGTATCCGGCTGGTTTGTTACCCAGATAGTGTTGATGGCGGCATCAACGGTAGCGTTAGGCTCAAGCTGCATGTCTGCATTCGTAGTTGCTACGAGGTCTACGCGGGTTTCGGCATTTTGCTCTACCATAAACATCGCGCCGATCTGATGTCGTCTATCCCTCATCGACTCAAGCATTGCGTCGTAGTGAGGGCTAGTGACGTCGAAGAATGAACGCCCCATAGCTTCATAAGTAGCCTCCGTCTCAGGAGTAAAGACAACTTCGCCGAGTGGCGCATCGAGATCAGGCTCTCCGCTGTTGACCAGGACCGTAAGTCGGTCGCCCAGTGCTTCAAACGCTTCACCGACTGTTGCTGCTTCGGAAATATTCACAGGGTTATCGATAACATACTGCACCTGTTCTGGAGTCGCTTTTTTGTTGAGTCCTGAGATCACGGTCTCTCCCGTGGTTTCCACAGTGCCGGTTGTTTCCGGTGCCGGAGTCTCATTCTCGGCGTTAGGTGCAGCGGAGGTTTCGGCCTCTTCACCGGCATTTGGTGTGGCTGAAGTTGAGTCGACGGGGCGTTCGGAGTCCCCAGTAGCCTGGTGTACAGCAAAGCCGCCACCCGCCAGTACAGCACCACCTACAACACCGGCAACCCACTTCTTCCAGCCGGAACGACTCTCGGTATCTGCCGAGATGGCTTCGGTGGGCCTAGATTCCGTCTCTGCGCGCGGAATCCTGTCAAAATCAACACTCCTCGTGATAGGATCGATGGCGCTGGCGTCATCGGGGCTCTCCAGGTGCTCGTGAACATCTGCAAGATCCGCAGTAAAAGGTCGTACCCCTTCTGGATGTTCGGTTGTACTGATTTCGCTGGGTTTTTGTGTTTCTGGCTTGTTAGCTTCTGGTGACATGAGGTGGTTGTCCTTTGCGCTGTTTGTTGTGCCTGCCCGAGCTTTTTGCTATCGGGAGTATGTTTATCACAATACACTAAAACCGCTGAAAAAGCAATAGCGGAATGGTTTTTTGATTGAATTATCCCCTAGACTATGGGATAGTTTAGACAAAGAATCATATATTAAAACGGAACCATATGAATAAAACCAAAACACTCATCCTCGCCGCCACTCTCGTACTAGCGGGCACTCTTTCGCTCATGCAGACAACGTCAGCATCCGCTCTTTCACGGGCGGAACAAAGAGAATGTCGTGATACATGGCAGGGTTCATGGAACGTTGATTCCCAGAAGGATGAAAACTATAAGAGCGATGCCGGCGACTGTAAAACGACCAACGGCGGTAACTGCGTCAGGACAGAGCGAAGACTCCCGGATGAAAGTGATAGGCGAGCTACGGTTGAGTGTAGTGTTGACGAAAGTGAGACTGAAACTAACACAGGTGGATCAAGCTCGGTTACTGGGGGCGAATCGATAAATGGCTGTGAAGACATAGAGAGTCGTAGTGGTACCAGTATCATCAAGTGTGACAATAGCGGTAATCGTAACCCGATCGAAAATCTGCTTCTTCAGATCATTAATTTCCTCGCCATCGGTGTCGGTATCGCAGTCGTTGGCGGTATCATCTGGGGCGGTATCATGTACGCTAGCTCAAACGGTGACTCCGGTAAGACAAAACAAGCCATCAGTATAATCGTTAACGCCATACTAGCCCTACTTCTGTTCATGTTTATGTACGCAATCATTAACTTCCTGATACCTGGCGGCCTCTTCAGCTAAGTATTGACCGCGCGGCATAAATACAGCATGATATAACCTAAGCACTATGCAAAAGATAAAAAAACATTTTCAGTACGCATTGCTCGCCGTCGTAACTATGTTTACGATGAGCCTGGCTTCCCCGTTGGTGGCACCCGCTATGGCTGCCAGTAACAACTGCAAGGACACAGTACTTACCTTTCCAGCATGGTATAAAGGCGTCAACGACAAAACGCCTGCATGTAACTTACAGATAGATAACCTCAACGACATCTGGGTTATCGTTATGAACGGTATCGAAATATTGTTGCAGGTGGTCGCCTACGTCTCAATCGGGTTTATTATCTGGGGCGGCTTCAAATACATCAAAAGCGAAGGTGACCCTGGTAAGATATCTGAGGCAAAGATGGCTATCATCAACGCAATCATCGGTCTCGTTATAGCGCTTATATCGGTTGCACTTGTTCAGTTTGTCCAAGGGAATGTCATCCAGTCATGAGTATTATGAACGCTATCACTACTGTCGCTGCTTCTATCGACGCCCAGTCGGTCAATATACCTAAGGCGGAGATAAATGACGCCCAGTTCAGTGGGCTGATCAGCCTGGTCTTCGGAATCGCGGCCATCGTCGCGGTTATCTTTATCGTTCTCGGTGGCATGAAATACACGATGTCCCAGGGTAACCCCGGAGATCTCGAAAAAGGTAAAGATATGATCGTCTACAGTCTGGTCGGGCTGGGGATCGTCATCTTGGGATTTGTTATATTCCAGGTCGTCACCGCTAACCTATTTGCATAGAAAGGAAACTATATGTTCACAAAGATCACTAAACAGTTACGGATGTTCATCGCAGCGTTTGCCCTGCTCGGAAGTTTAACCGTCGGGGTAACGCAGACACAGGTTGCGGTAGCTGCGCCTGTGGACGTATTGTCCAAATGTACCGCCGGCGGGAGTGAGGTATGTAAAGGTACCGACAAAAACTCACTCTACACAGTCATCGGCGCTGTCGTAAACCTACTGATCGTCATCACGGGCATCATCGCGGTCATCATGATCATCATCGGCGGTATTCGTTACACGACGTCGGCTGGTGATGCCGGTCAAACCAAAGGTGCGCGCGACACCATCATCTACGCTGTTGCCGGTCTGGTTATCGCTATCATGGCGTTTGCAATCGTTAACTTTGTACTATCGAGAATATAAAAGGAGAATAGGATGAAAAATATAAAAACCACACTTCTCGGCCTGCTGTTGCTCGTCGGTATCGTCGCGGCACCGCTTGCGACAGTAAGCGTTGCGAGTGCGGCCGGCAAAGCAGATGCGTGTGAAGGTATCGCGGCTATCGGTGGCGGAAATGCCTGTAATAATAATGCTGCTGGAGATGCGTTGCCAGCGTTTATCAAAGATATCATTAACATCCTGCTGTTTCTCATCGGTGCAATCGCCGTCATCATGATCATTATCGGCGGTATCCGTTACGTGACGAGTAATGGTGATCAAGGTCAGGTAACGGGCGCAAAGAACACGATCCTCTATGCGATCGTCGGTCTCGTAGTCGCTATCATGTCGTACGCGATCGTTAACTTTGTCGTATCGAGACTGTAAATAAAAAGGCACAGAGGAAACATATGAATCAAATCATTCGAACTATCCGCACCAAAGCTGCCCTGCTTGCCGTTACGCTCGGCCTCGCCGGAAGCCTCGTTTTTGCCGGCGCACTACAGGTCCAGGCGGCAACTGACTGTGGCGCAACCCCTGACGCCCCGAAGTGTCAGGTGCAAAAAGGTATTAACAAAAGTGGTGGTACGGGTGCGGACAATGACGCCGGAGCGCTAACCGGTTTCATAAAGACTATTGTCGATATCCTGCTGTTTCTCATCGGTGCAATCGCCGTCATCATGATCATTATCGGCGGTATCCGTTACGTGACGAGTAACGGTGATCAAGGCCAGGTTACGGGCGCAAAAAACACGATCCTTTACGCCATCGTTGGGCTGGTTGTCGCCATCATGGCTTACGCGATCGTTAACTTTGTGGTCAGCAAGCTATAGATCCGACTTTCACCGCGCGCTGTTTTTTGCTATAACTAAACGTATATTCATACAGAAATTACATAAGGAGAACATATGAAATCAATTATCAAGAAGATCAGCCAGGGCCTTTTGCTCGTGCCTGCACTGCTACTCGGTCTTAGTTTTGTCGCGACACCTGCCTACGCAGCGGACTGTGATACGACTAATCTGTCTATCAGCAGTGGCGCAGACTGTGCGGCTGGTAACGGTCAGGAAAACACCACACTGTTTGGTGGTGATGAGAGTATCTTTACCAAGGTTACGAACGTGCTTCTCTTCCTCGTTGGTGCGATCAGCGTCATCATGCTCATCATCGGTGGTATCCGCTACGTGATCAGTGGTGGTGACCAGGCTCAGGTAACGAGCGCAAAGAACACTATCCTCTATGCTATCGTCGGTATCATCGTTGCCTTCCTCGCATTCGCAGCGGTCAAGTTCGTTACGGATTCGTTTACCGCCTAGAGCTCGCTTTAGCTACTTCCATAAAATAACCCTGTTTGACGGGGTTATTTTATTTGTTCTCCAGATAGAGAAATGGTATAAATGGGGTATGAAACAAACTCTCGAAACCCTTCTCTACTACGGCGTTAGTATATTTTTATTCGTTGGTATCGTGTCATTTGTTGGCGACGCGACAGTATCGGCAGCATGTAGCACGAGTAACCTCTCTATCTCATCTGGGGCGGACTGTGCTCGCGGTAACCAACAGCCCGCAGATCTCTTCGGTGGCGATAACAGTATCTTTGGCCGAGTTACCAACATCCTGCTCTTCCTCGTTGGTGCGATCAGCGTCATCATGCTCATCATCGGTGGTATCCGCTACGTGATCAGTGGCGGCGATCAAGCACAGGTGACAGCTGCGAAAAACACCATTCTCTATGCAATCGTCGGTATCGTCGTCGCTTTCCTGGCCTATGCTGCGGTCAACTTTGTGACTCAGGCGTTGGCTGGTACGAACGCAACCTAATAGAGCCCGCCAAGCTGGCGGAGCAGCTACACTTCTGGGTCGCCAGAAGTGTGATTATACTGCTGTAAATAAAAAGATACCGCCCTATATCCGAGCGGTATCTTTTAGAGTCTTCGTCCCACCTACGAAATGGACTACATAATCTCGATCTTGCGAGCCTGTTCCGTCTTGACCTTTGTAAAGCCGATAGTCAGAACGCCGTCCTTGAGGATAGCCTCAACTTCGTCTTCTTTGACTGGCACCGGTAGTGCGAGTGTTCGGCTAAATTCACCCCAGTAACACTCTTGGATGTGCCACTGTGTTGCTGCTGAGTCGTCACCGCTGCTGAGCGTACCTGAGATCGTCAGGATGCCGTCAGAGATGCTGACATCTAGGTCTGACTTGTTAACGCCAGCTGTGCGAGCTTTGATGATCAGCCGTTCTTCGGTCTCGTAAACATCAACCGCGAGCTGACCTGGCATCGCTTCTTCCTCTTCCCAGCTGTCATCACTTTGCGTGTTATTAGCTGGTGCGTCTTGTGATGCTGCGTCGTCTGTCAAAAATGCAGCTGCAAGTTCGTCTTCCATTAGCAAATCATCGTTCTGTTTCTGTCCTCGTGCCATCTAAATTCCTCCACTTCGTAGGCTACTGACGTATGTCCCACATAGTATAGCCCAAATTGTCAATTATCTGCAATAATAGCCTCAGGAAACGTAAAAACTACAATGATAGACAGCCTCTTAGCCATCCTTGCCCCTCACTCCTGTTGTGGTTGTGGATATCACGGGTCATTGCTATGCGATAATTGTAAGTACGACATCATTTCGGAGCCGCTTGACTGTTGTATCGCCTGCCTAAAACCGACCGTTCGTGACAACCTCTGTTCTGCGTGCCGCACGAAACAACCATTTGCTGCCGCATGGCTCGTAGGGGTGCGTCGAGGGGCTCTCAAAACACTCCTAGATCGCTACAAATTTTCTTCTGCCAGGCGAGCCGGTTATGAGGCGGCGGACCTTCTCGATGCTCGACTCCCCGTCCTACTGGACTCTATGGTTATAGTCCCCGTCCCAACTAGTCCCTTGCACCGTCGTGTCAGAGGTTTTGATCATACGGCCATGATCGCAAAGCGGCTCGCCAAGCTGCGTGGCCTCAGGTATGCGCAAGCATTGGCTCGTGATAACGCCGATACCCAACACTTCTTAGGGAGGGCTGAACGATTAGCGGCTGCCAGTAAGGGGCTCCGGTTAGCGGGGTCCGTTCCGGAAAATGTCCTGCTACTCGACGACATCTACACAACAGGCGCTACCCTGCATGCCTCGGCGCAACTCCTCAGGGATAACGGCGCAAAAACAGTGTCCGTAGCAGTAATCGCTCGCCAAGTACTCGACGAGGACGCTGACCTCTGGTAAAATGGCTTGGCGCTACTAATGAGTTCCTTATGGAGAGGTGCCCGAGTGGTTTAAGGGAACGGTCTTGAAAACCGTCGTGCCGGAAACGGTACCGAGAGTTCGAATCTCTCCCTCTCCGCCACGTTAGGAACTGATACAATAGAGTGCGCGTGGAGGAGTACCCAAGTGGCTGCTGCGTGAAACGCAAATGAATCGACGGAAGCCGTTCCCGAGATTGCGGATCATACAGGAGCTACCTGGAAACAGTAGTGCTCCCGCTGTACGGAGGAGTACCCAAGTGGCTGAAGGGGACGGTTTGCTAAATCGTTAGTTCGGAGAGATCTGAAGCGGGAGTTCGAATCTCCCCTCCTCCGCCAGATAAAAATATCCAGACCTTGATGGCCTGGATTTTTTATTATCGCTCTGCTTCCTCGCGATACCGCTCGTGCTATAGTGGAAATATGCAGCCCGAGCAGCAAGGTAACTACTGGCAGAACCCCGAAGAGGATCAATCGATTGTTCCGAATACGGAGCCAGTTGAAGAAGCTCCGGCGCCTGCCCCGGCCTCGGCTGCGATCAGTGAGCCGATCACCTGGGAAGCGTCTGAATACATCCATAACGAAAAAAGTGCTCTCTGGATCATGGCGCTACTCACCGCCGCCGCAGTTCTCGTGCTCGTGGCGATATTTTTGATCAAATCATGGACGTTCGTTGCGCTTATCATCGTTATGACTATAGCGCTGATCGTCATGGCTCGTCGTCCACCGCGTATCATCAACTATGCTTTATCTGTAACGAGCCTTCGCATCGAAGAGAAAACCTACGGGCTGCACGAGTTTCGTTCATTTGGCGTTGTCGAAGAAGGCGCGTTTTACTCCGTTAGGCTCATTCCAACCAAGCGGTTTATGCCAGCAGTCTCCCTGTATTTTGCGCCCGAACTGGGCGAACGGATCGTGGATACTCTCGGTTCAGCGTTGCCGATGCAGCGGATCGAACCCGATTTCATGGATAAGCTGCTCGAAAAAATTCATTTCTAAGGGATTTGCCCACCTCTGTCGGCTGTGTTATACTAGCGCCTGTTCTCGCTGCAAAGCGGGAAGGTACTTTCTACTATAGGCGTGGCCTTCGTAGTACGTTAGTACCGCTTAGGCTGCGACATGCACCCGTAGCTCAGCTGGATAGAGCGTTGGCTTGCGGAGCCAAAGGTCATAGGTTCAAATCCTGTCGGGTGTACCAAGAAAAAAGACTCATTCAACGATGGGTCTTTTTTCTTGGGTGGTGTCTTATCTTTCGAACAAACGACAAATCTCACCGAACTCTCGGGTGAGGCTCCGGGAGTCACCGATCATGTTGCGGAGAAAACTACTTTCCTTCTTTCGGACGATGTCTTTGGCGATCAGGAACAGGATTACCGGATAGGAATAACGTGATCGTTCGACCACGCCTAGTAGTTTTTGGGCAAAGCCGTCGACTTTTGCCTGATCCGCTGCTCGTAGCCCTCGAGGGGTAAGTCGGCGTAGTAAGAATAACATCAGTAACCCGATCCCAAGTATCACTAGCGTGAGCGGCACGAGCACGACAAGCATTAGCCACCACCACGCGCTAAACGAGAGCGCCAAAAAGGCGGTGAGACAATAGAACGCCACGACGATTATCCCTATCATAATCAGCGCAGGGCGTACGATGAGTGTGGCTGTTGCGACGCTGATAGCGCGCATAGCGCCCAGGGATGCATTTAGTCTAGGCATAATGTTAGTGTAGCAGGTTACGGCGTAGGACAGTCTCTCTGTTAAACTAAGAATATACGGAGAGGTGTCTGAGTGGTTTAAGGTGCCGCTCTCGAAAAGCGGTGTGCGGTTTTCCTGCACCGGGAGTTCGAATCTCCCCCTCTCCGCCAGGAGAAAATCGATCAATCGTTATGGTTGGTCGGTTTTCTTTTTGGGAATAAGACTTATCTCAGCGGTGAGACTGCTTGTCACTGGCGGCCTGCGTACCGTCCCGGCCTGCGGCGTCCTTGGCTTCGTCAGGATCGCGTGGCTGCGCGACAGTCTCGGCTGACTGAAGAAATACTTCACCACTGGTGCGGGTGACCATCTCCTGAATACCGGTAACGAGCTGCCTGTCGGTGTCGATACGTATGAGCACCGCAGAGGCCTGTTTGGCAGGGGTTGTCCACGGAAATGACAAGCTACCGAGCGACATCTCCCCGGATGCACCACCGGCAGTACCGAGCTCAGCCACGACGGTACCATTGCCATCGTCATCGCGAATAACCCGGTAGTCGAACTGCCGGTGCCAGTGGCCGTACAGGACCGCACTGGCCGGAATGTCGACATCCTGACTTTCTCCGGTCGATAGCCACCGCTCCATCGTTGACAGTGAAATATCATCTTTACCGAGGAGCGACTTGAGCGCGTAGGCTTCATGGCTCAGCACGAAAGTAGGATGGGTTTCTTCGGCCTCATCTGCGAGCAGCTCGCCGAGTTCTTCTTGTCCGCCAATTTTACTATCTCTTAGAGTATTTTCGCTGAAGCCAAAAAGCGCCGAGAGTTTGGTGAGCGTCGGATCAGGAGCGCCGAGCAGGCTGAGGCCATCGGTTGTTTCTGTGGTCTCGCCGTTTAGCAGGTGAATGCCTTGAGAGCTGGCCTGCTCTGCTATCAGGGGGCCATCGTGGTTGCCATTGATACCGTACACCTCGCTGCTGATCTGGCCTATGGCGTCGATGGCGCCTTTTTCGGTGGCGCTACCATAGGTCTGATCGCCGACGAGCAGCGTAAGTTCTAGGGTGTTTTCTCCGTACATATCGTTGACCTGGTCGACAAAGTAGCGATACACCTCGATCATCGCACGGTTGCTATGCAGATCGGACAGAGCGAGCACAAGGGTCTCGTCGCTTTCTGGCGGGACGAATTCCCCTAAAGCTAACTGCTGGTCGATACTCCGTTCCGCATAGGCGACGAATCGGTTAGTTTCCTGTTCGTTACGTTGTTTCTGTTCCTCTATCAGCGGCGCAGCCCGGTCTATGATGCCGGCAAGGAGCGGGTTGCTGGCAGTGATCGCACCGTGTTCGTTTCCTGAGAGCGCAGTAACGGCGTAGCTTTCGGCGGGGAGCGTATTATCCTGTTGCCACTCGTTGAGAGCGTGAGCACCCGCGAGTATCGATAGTACGCTCATGCCGCCAAAGGTTGCGGCCAGGTAGCGCTTTCGTTCACGCGGTGACATCTGGCCTCCAAACGAAGTCAAGATAAAGGCGAGCGCACCGAGGGCTGCGGCCGTTCGTAGCTCGGTAGTGAGTAGTTCATGACGGATTTCTCTCTCGATGGCCGTTTTGTAGCCCTCGATTGCACTCGAAGGATCCTGATAGAGCGCAGTAAGTGGTTTCACTACTCTGGCGGGGTTGTTCGTGTCGATGCTCTCGAAGACGCTCGGTGGCCCATCGATCTCGATCTGCAGTCCGAGGCCCGCACTGGCGAGGGACTCATCGTAGACAGTACCGAGCACGCCGAAGTCAACTGCGCTATAGCCAGGCGCCAGACTGATCGAGGTTGGCACGGGGCCGAGATCATCACGAACCTCAGCATTGCTGATACTGCTGGCAACCGCAAACGGCGCAGCTATCAGCGCGCCACCAGCTAGACTGAGCGCGGCCCTTCCGAGCAGACGACGACCGGCCCAACGAGAATTATTCTCGGGTGATTTCCCTAACTTCTCAGACATTTGTCAAATTATATAATGAAACAGCCCTCGTGTACAGGGGTATGTAGTATACTTAAGGCTATGCAAGAACCAAGTATATTCACCAAGATTATCCAGGGTGAAATCCCCTCCCACAAGATCTACGAGGACGACAAAACCCTGGCGTTTCTCGATATCTACTCACCGGTCGAAGGGCACGCGTTGGTGATATCGAAAGTACAGGTTGAGTTCGCTTGGGATCTGCCTGACGAGGACTACCTGGCGGTCATGGCCACGAGCAAGAAGGTCGCGAGGCGGCTTCGCGAAGTGCTTGGGACACCCTTTATCGGCGAAAAAGTTATAGGCGTCGACGTGCCGCACACGCACATCCACCTCATCCCGTTTACGGATGTCGAGGAGTTTCACCAGGCAAATCAGAAAAACGTCGAGCCCGACCATGAGGCGCTCGCGGCCCTAGCCGTACGACTGGCATTCTAGGCATGAAACAGGTCCTCATCTCTGTCGGCAAGCGCCATGACGCGTCACTCGCGGCCGCTATCGACGAGTTTACGGCTCGCCTGCACCGTGAAGTACCGACTGAGTGGCATTTGGTCAAACCGAGTGGCGCCGATGAGGCGACTGCACGGCGCGTCGAGAGCGCCGCAGTACTGGATTTTATAAAAAGTGAGGACTTTGTTGTGCTCTGCGATGAACGTGGCCGAGAGCTGACCTCGCCTGTCCTTGCAGCATCTTATGAAGGCTGGCTGGAGCAGAATCAACGGATTGTGTTCGTTATCGGAGGCGCCTATGGTGTCGACGAGTACCTGCGGGAACGTGCAAATACGGTTTGGTCTCTGTCGCAACTGGTTTTTCCGCACCAGTTAGTGCGACTTATCCTTGTCGAACAACTCTATCGGGCGCGTATGATTACGAAAAACCATCCTTATCACCATAGTTGACAAAACGTAAAGCTTATGCTAATATGTGAGCATGAGTAAAGAAAACCAAAACAGATTTGAAAGTTACCGACTCCCAAAACGCGGCGAAACAGTTAGAAATATAGCCGTTACAGCGATTGCTACTGCGGCGGTTGCTGTTCCAGTCGCGATGGTAGCCAATCATGCGGCGCGAGGCCCAGAAGTTAATTACACTGGCACACAAGAAGTCCCTGCTGGGAATGGCACAAACCCAACCGAGATGGTTCGCGACAATGTCGAGTACGACTCGAACGAAGTACCGACCGATGAGATCGTTGACTATGTTGTCGATCTTCCTAAAAACCAAGACGTGATGAAAGATGGTCTTGGTGCCGGAGAAACGCTTATTATGCCTGAAAAAGCAGAAAAAGCCGACTAAATAACCTGATCTAAACTACGAAATCCACCACTATGAAAACAAACAAACAAAACTTCGCCAAACTAGTTCCCATCAGTGTACTTGCGCCTGTGATGTGCTTCTCTGTCGTCCTGTCTCACATCCATGCTAAAGACGCCGTACCTCTGATGTCACAGCCTGCTGGCGCGACGCAGCTTGCGAGCCGAGATATTACCGCAAAAGCCCTCGGTGATCTCCATCACCACATCGACAAGGCTAGCGTCAAAAACGTTCATAACGACGCCGCAACGACTGCCAGGCACCGTGAATTCCAGTCTGTCGTCTATGATGGCGACGACGCTTCCCTATTAGAACAGATACAGGAGTTCATCCTTCGTCTGCGCGTAGTTGCCAGCCTCGTCTTCCAGGCTATCTAAATAACGTCCAGTTCACGACGGAGGCGCTCTGCGAGCGTCTCTTGTTCTGTGAGCTGTGTGCGGGTTTCCTCGACGACTCGTGGCGGTGCTTGGGCGACATAGCTCTCATTCGCTAGCCGTCCCTTGAGCGACTCGATCCGCTGCCTGGTTTCCGCGAGGCGTGTTTCGAGTTTTGACTGATGTTCATAGAGAACCTCAGGAGTCATCTGGAGCCAGGCTTCCCTGTTCGGCACGGCGAGGCGAAGCCCCTTTGGCTGATCGGTGTAGGAGACGGCTGCGAGCTTGGCAAGTTTTGCGACCAGCTCGGTATTGTCGCCGATAAGGCTATCATTTTCAAAAAGTAGCGTCTGTTTGCCGCCAGGAAGCTCGCCAGCGACAAACCGGGCCTCAGTGATAAGTGCTTGGAGCTGTTCGAACTGAGCTGCTGCGATGTCATCGTATGCCTTTGGTGTCGGCCATGGTCGGCTGATGAGTAGCGCTGTATCCCGCTCGAGGGTAGTCCAGATGGCTTCGGTGACGAACGGGGCGAACGGGTGTGCCAGGCTGAGGCAGGTCTCAAGTACCCAGCCGAGAAGGCTCGGGTTGGTCTCGAGCTTGCTTGCTTCGAGGTACCAGTCGGCCACATCGTCCCAAACGGTGTGATAAACGATATCGCTAGCTTCGGCAAAACGGTAGTCAACGAGCAAGTCTTCTATTCCCTGCCGTGCTAACTCGAGGCGCTTGACGACCCAGTGATCAGCAATCGACTTCGGTTCGGCTGATCCGGTCGTACTCTCGAGGTGTGGTTCGATGAAACGAGCCATATTCCAGAGCTTGTTGCAAAAGTTTCGTCCAGCGACAACTTTTGCGGTCGAAAACGCTTGGTTCTGGCCGGCACTTCGGCTGGCGATAACCCCAAGGCGGAGTGCGTCGGAGCCGTAGCTGGCAACTATTTCCATCGGGTTAATGACGTTGCCTTTGCTCTTGCTCATCTTTTGGCCGCGTTCGTCGAGCACCATGCCGTGCATGTAGACGGTACGGAACGGCACTTGGTCGGTGCGGTAGAGCCCGAGCATGATCATACGTGCCACCCAGCGGTCGAGCAGATCACTTCCCGTCTCCATTACGTCGGTCGGATAGAAACGTTTTAGTTTGCCGTCATCTTCGAGAGCGTCGGTGACGATGTAGGGCCATTGACCAGAGCTGAACCAAGTATCAAACGTGTCTTCTTCCCGGCGGTATGTCTTGCCGTCAACCTCGATGACCGGTTGGTCGACGCGTTCATCAAATATCCAGTCAGCTTCGTCGCTGACATTTTGAAATGCTGGGATAGGAATGCCCCAAGGGATCTGCCGGCTAAGATTCCAGTCGCGCAGCTTGTCGAGGTACTGGATGACGAGCTTGCCCTTTGAGGCGGGAACGAAGGTGATCTCCCCTGCCTCGATGGCGTCCTTGGCACGCTCTGCCAGGGGCCGAACGCTGAGGAACCACTGGTCTTTGAGGAGTGGCTGGATGCGAGTGCCACACTTGTAGCAGTGGCCGACGGCGTGAGACAGGTCTTTGGTGTCGCGGACGGCGTCCTCGGCCTGAAGGGCGGCCAGGAGGCGCTTGCGGGCTTCGAGGCTTTCGAGGCCGGCGAACTGCTCCCCTGCTGCTGGCGTCATCAGTCCGTCGTGACCGATAACAGAGATAGACTCGAGGTTATGCCGTTGGCCGATCTCGTAGTCGGTTGGGTCGTGAGCGGGCGTCACCTTTACGGCGCCGGTGCCAAACTCACGCTCGACGGCCTCGTCGGCAACGATCGGGATCTCACGTTTGATAACCGGAATCAGTACTCGTTGGCCGATAAGGCCTTTGTAGCGCGGATCTTCGGGGTGAACGGCAATCGCCGTGTCACCGAGGAGTGTTTCGGGACGGGTGGTCGCAACTACAATCTCCCCTACTCTATCGAGCATCGGGTAGGCGATACTCCAGAGCGAGTCGTGCTCTTCGCGGTGTTCAACTTCGATATCAGCAAAGCTGGTTTGATGAGTCGTGCAGTAGTTGACGATACGCTCACCTCTGTAGATGAGCTCGTCATCCCATAGTTTTTTGAACGTGTCATAGACAGTTGAGATGACTTTTTCATCGAGGGTAAAGACGAGATCATCCCAGCTGGCGCTCGTTCCGAGGGCTCGGAGTTGGAGCTCCATGTCGCCCCGTTTCATTGACACAAAATCCCAAACCTGTTGATATAACTTTTCACGTGAAAAGTCAAATCGGCTCTTTCCCTGTTTGGCAAGTTCTTTTTCGTAGACGACCCAGGTTTCAAAACCGGCATGATCGGCACCAGGAATGTAGGCAACGTCGCGACCTTTCATGCGGTGATAACGGGCAAGGATGTCCTTTAGGTTCATGTCGAGCGCGTGGCCGATATGCAGGTTGCCGTTGGCGTTTGGTGGCGGCATGATGACAGAGAAGGGCTCGCCCTGACCAGTTGGCGCAAAGGCACCGCTGGCTTCCCAGAGTGCATAGATAGTCGGTTCGTACTGGTTTGGTTCGTAAACTTTGGGTAGTTTCATCGTCATTTCGGGTTATTCTTTCACGTGAAAAAACAAAATCAAATACTGTGAGCAGGTGACTGCCCCAGAAACTTCCTCCGTTTTCCGCACGTGTTTGTTTCTAGCTAGTAGTATAGCACGCTAACAGCGGTGACTACCAAGCAAACACCCGCCCATCGAGGAGCGGGGTTGCTCGACTCTTGGGCGGGTGGGTTATTGGATGCTCTCGAGCTCTGCCTTTCGCTGCTTGAGTGCAAAGTGGCTTCCGATTGGCATGACGCAGGAAATGAGCGCCGCCAAGAGAAGAAGGATTGCCGTAAAAGTGCTGACTGATCCTATCAGGGCAGCAACTGCCACCCAGGCGAACAAGGACATGATGGTGAAATTTCTCCGTCCTTTCTTCAGGGTCTCGATGTCTTGCCGTAGCTGGTCCATGCTCACTTATGACTCCTTGATCGGATAGGGTTGGTGCCGCAGTGAACTAACAAAAACAGGGTACGTGCGGATCTCTTTCCAGAGAGCATGGAAGTATTATCACATGATTTTAGGCTCTACGCAATGTAGTAGCTACGTAGTTTATGAGCTCCAGGCGGTTTTCGACATGCTTATACTCGGGATGACCTCGAGGTCACGTGGATCGGTCGGCTCGTTACCTTGGGCGTAGAAATAACCGAGGGAGGCGATCATGGCGGCGTTATCGGTACAGAGGTTCATCGGAGCGTAGTCGATAGCGATTGGCAGGCGTTCGCTCAGTTGGCGGCGCAGTTCTTGGTTTGCGGCGACACCACCAGCGATGACGACTGAGGCAGGGGAATAGTCGTGAAAGGCTTTTTCGGCCTTGTCTACCAGTGTTTCCACGGCAATATGTTGGAAACTAGCCGCAACATCTGCCCTCAGAGTGTCTGAGACGCGTTCTGGCAGCTGATGTGACGGGAAGTCGTAAGCGACACCGACTTCGGCCTGGACGGCCCTCAGAACGGCTGTTTTGACCCCGGAAAAACTAAAGTCGTACGGGTTTTGCATGCGAGCTTTTGGAAAAGCGAAGCGTTTCGGGTCGCCCCGTTCGGCTGCGCTGGCTACAGACGGGCCGCCAGGGTAGGGAAGGCCGATAATCTTGGCCACCTTGTCAAAGGCTTCACCGACAGCGTCATCCTGGGTTTGACCGAGAAGCTCGTAGTCGCCGTGCTTACGGAAGAGAACTAACTGCGAGTGGCCACCAGAGACAATCAGGGAAAGGAGGGGAAAGGAGGGGCCCAGCTTTTCGACGCCGTCTCCTGCCTCAACGGCTTCGCGCCGAGTTTCTGTTGAGCTCGCATCATCAGAAACTCGGGCTGCAGATGTTTCGGCCGCAGAGGTGGTCGAGCGCTGGGCTGGTGCGATCTGGGTGATAAAGTTCGCATAGACATGCCCCTCGACATGGTGGATGGGGTAGAGGGGTTTGTTCTTGAGGAGGGCAAGCGTGCGGGCGGCAAGAGAGCCGACCAAAAGGCTACCGACCAGTCCAGGGGCGTAGGTAACGGCGATGGCGTCGATATCATCCCAGGTGCAGGCAGCATCCGTCAGGGCTTTTTCGATGACCGGGAGAACGACTTCGAGGTGTGAACGAGCAGCCACCTCTGGAACGACCCCGCCATACTCGGCATGGATATCGATCTGAGAGTGAACGACATTGCTCAGGAGCCGCGTGCCGTCCTCGACGACTGCGGCGGCTGTCTCATCACAACTGCTCTCTATTCCTAACACCTTCATAACGACTTCAATTGTAACCCAGTGAGGGAGTAGTATGATAAGAAGCATGAAAGAGCAGATCACGAGACAGGTACGCAAACGATTACCGGTTGGGGCAACCAGGCAAGTAGAAGAGCTTTACCGACGGGGGCGGATCTATGCCCTATCGGCGCGCTATGGGTTTCCGGCACGACAGCTGCGGGTTATCGCAGTAACAGGGACAAACGGCAAAACGACGACCGCGAATTACCTGAACGAAATCCTCAAGGCCGCCGGTCACAAAACGGCGCTGTTTACGACGGCCGTCATCGAAATGGCGGGCGAGCGGACCTTGAACGAGCTAAACGCCACCGTGGCGTCTACTGAGCGGATGCAGCAGTTTTTTCGAGACGCTAAGAGCGCTGAGGTTGAGTTCGTTATCCTCGAGATCACCTCGCATTCCCTGATGCAGCACAAACTCGACGGCGTTCCGATCGAGTGCGCCATCATGACCAACCTGACGCAGGATCATCTCGACTACCACAAGACGATGGACGACTACGCGTCCGCAAAAGGCCGGCTCTTCGCCAAAAACCCACGTTTCATCGTGTTGAACCGTGATGACGAATGGTTCGAGTTCTATAACCAGTACGAAGCCAGTGAACAAAAGATAACCTATGGCACCAACGAGACGGCGGATGCGCGAATCTCCCAGGTAAAGCTCTATAAAAAGGGCAGTGAAGCCCGGGTCGTGATCGATCTACAGACGACGCTTGAGCTCGCGACGGCACTGCCAGGCAAATTCAACGTCTACAATATGACCGCAGCCGCTGCTGCGTCCTATCTGTTCCATGTCGGTCTCGAGGCAATTGCCGATGGTATCGCTAACCTCGAAGAGCTTCCGGGCAGGTTTGAGAGAGTCGAGATCGGCAAAAACTTTGAAGTCGTTGTGGATTATGCCCATACCCCTGATGCGATCGAACAGTTGCTCGAGGCGACCAAATCGATCACTAAAAATCGAGTCATCCTCGTTTTTGGGGCGACTGGCGATCGAGACAAGGGCAAGCGCCCGATCATGGGTGAGATAGCGGCCCGACTGGCTGATCGGATCATTCTGACCGATGAAGAGAGCTATAACGAAGATCCAGCTCAGATTCGCAGCATGGTTATGGAAGGTATCGCTGACGCTGGTGGCGAAGCCAAGACCGAAGAGATCGCCGACCGCCGTGAGGCGATAGCAAAAGCACTCAAGATTGCCCGCAAAGACGACACGATCCTAATCACCGGTATGGGCCACGAACGGTTCCGTATCATAGGTGGCGAACGGCTGCCGTGGAATGATGCTGACGTCGTCCGTGAACTAACGCAAAAATAATATCTCCAGAAATTGAACGACCCCCGGTCGGATTCCCTTTGCAGGGAACCCTTCCGGGGGTATCACGTTCAGCGAGGACGCTTCGGGGGGTTGTTCACCATGTGAAGGCGGAGCTTCTGCTCCATCTCGCCGTCGCCGGCGAGAACCTCGGTCCACGCACCCATCTTGAACGACCACTGGCAGAAGGCCCAGTTGTTGCTCGTGAGAGGATCGATGCCGAGCGTGTCGGCCATGTAGGCCTGCCGCTCCTTGTAGGTGAGCTGCTTGCTCTCGACGACCAGGTCGCCATCAGCACTGCAGTAGCCGATGACGTAGTGGTTCTTGACTCCTCGGTTGCTCTCGATGGTGCTTGCCTCAATGACTGAGGCCTTCACATTCCCGAGATCGGCTGCATCGTTCATGTTGCTCCAATGGTTGAAGGGACGTTATGATGCTGTGGCAATGTCGTAGTCTGTATCCGGCCACATTACCACATAACCCGCTGAAAGATCGGGTTGTGTTACTTCAGTGGTGATAACGGTTCGAAGAGTTACGTTGTTCTCCGTCATGTTACCATCCAGATCGAGGAAGATAGCGACTGCCTTGTTGAGGTGGAATACTCGCTCTCGCGAGCTGTCCGGTTCAACGCCAGCAACCAGATTGGGGATAACCCTAATCAGTGCCTGGTATTGACTGTCGCGCTCTTCTCGTGTGATCGCGAGGTCGAGAAAAAGCTCTTCCCCTCGCTTGATCGCATCGATCTTGTCTTCCATGCCGCCCGCAGGGGCGACAATCTGCCACTTGACGTTTTCCAGCCCCACAGGGAGGCTGTCAACGAATTGGACCGTTGCCATGATGTCTCCCGAATTGTCGTGGTACTAGCTGAACGCTACGTAAAATCTTACCACTTTTATCAAGTTATGTCAATACATAGAAATGACGTATGTCAAGTAAAAACCCCCGAGACAGGGACTGCCGTGGGCAGTATGTCTCAGGGGGTAGCGCGACGCGTGAGCGTCAGCTGGGCGGGGGCATCGCTGAAGTCGGTGTGCGTCATCGCGATGACCGTTGCGGTGCCGTGGTCGCTGAGCTTTCCGATGTACTCGACGCTCAGCTGAGAGTAGCGGGACTGGATGAGTCTGAACTCGTCCTGGCTTGTGGTTTCGTCGTCCACGCCACTCATCGTGATACGGATCACTCGTGATCCGTCATCTATCGCTTCTCTGAGAAGTTCCCTGAACTCTCGAGAAGTCGCGGGCTCGGTAATGATATACCGACCCAGATTTGTCGCCATCATGTCTCCTCGGGTGGACCTGGTCAAACGATAGCTTGTATATTATAGCACTAAAGCTATTTTTTTGCAAGTGCTCCAACGACGGCCATGGCGATGATGTCACGAGTTTTATCTGCCCGTTCACTAATCTGTGATGGGCTTGGCTCGAAACCGTTTCCAAAGTCTGCATCTTGTAACATGCTAAACATCACCAGGTCACCGTTGTTCTTTATAGCGTAGGGAAGGTCTGGGGTATCGGGATTTATCTCAGCAACCTTGTTCAGGGATGCTTTGATATCAACGCCGATCTCTTGGCCGTTAAAGATGATGACAATATCTTGGCCTTTCAGGTCTTCGTCGATCGTGGCGTCACGGTGGGGTATCTCGAGAGAATCGAGAATAGCCCCAAAGCCTATTTCGTGCTTGATGCCCTTGATGGTCGTGGCGATAGCTGTTTCTGCATAGGTCGAAAAATCACGTGACTCACTACCAGCAGTCTGGAGGGTGCTCTCGAGCAAACTAGCTTCGAGGTGATCAGGGCTCTGCGGGTGTTTTTTTACAAAATCTTTGAGAAGGTTGTTGTAGGCGCAAGCGGTGCGTTTTGCGTTTCTGATCTCAGATGTCGATAGAGTGCTGCGGGCACCTAGCTGCTCATGACGGCTCAGGAGAGCCTTGTTATAGATAAAGTTGGGTAGGTAGCCCACGAGAGCGAGTGTTTCCTTCTGGGCGGGAGCTAGCTCGCTCGATGTCGCCTTTTGATGGGTGTACAGGGCCATCTTTTCCCAGTAAAGTGCTGGATCGGTCGTTTCTATATCGATGCCGGCTCTATCGAGAAGGTCATGGAATTCCGGTTCGTACATCTGCTCGACAATCGCCTCGGAGGCGGAATGAAAATAGCGATCCATCTCTGCTTGGGAGACTGATTCAGGGGAGGTGACGATAAGTGTTTCTGTCATATCTTTGTTTTTAGAAGGTACTATGCATGATATTAGCATAAACACTATAAAATGTCAAGTTAGTGCTTGGGGTCGGCTCACACCAAGCCCTGTCGAGTGGGCATAGAGAAGGGGAGGCTCGATGGGAGCCTCCCTGGTGGTTGTGTGGCCAACTACTGCTCGATCAGTGTCATGGTGTCGGGGTCGAGGATCACCTGAGCGTTCCTGACCGTGCTACGGCCAGTGATCTGATCGCCGACGGTAGCCATGTACTCGAACTTGTAGAGCGTTCCACCGCCGACTCTGACTTCGCAGAGGTCTCGAGGCCTCAGCATGAGCGGCTGCAGAGCATCGAACAGCTCTTGCTTGTCCTTGTAGTCGAGTTCGTAGGTGTACATAGGTGCTTCCCTTCGGTCGGGCGAAAGAATGTCTATTATCTATTATACCATTACAGTTATGCTAAGTCAATAGAGTACTTGGCACTCTTGCATGACGAGTGCTAATTCTCTACAATAGTTCATACAGATTTGTTTAATCAAAAGGAGAGGAAATGAGCACACCTATCAAACCACTTGCTGACCGTGTGGTCGCGGTCCGCGAAACTGCCGAGGCAAAAACCGCCAGCGGCCTATTCCTGCCGGATAATGCAAAGGAAAAGCCGGTGTATGCTGTCGTACAGGCGGTTGGACCAGAGGTCAAGGCCGTCAAAAAAGGCGACAAGATCATATTTAAGGAATACGCCCCGACTGAGCTAAAGATCGATAAGACAGAATACTTGGTCGTTAAAGAGGAAGATATCCTCGCGACACTCGGTTAACCTGTAATTTAAGAAATAAGAAAGGAGGAGGATCTGCGGTTAAGGGAAAAGAGCAGCCGGACTGGTGAATTTACTTCACCGCCCGCGCGGCGAGAAAAACCGCAGGTTTGTCTCAGTTATGTCCAAGAAAGTTTTTTACGATGATGATGCACGCCGCCGAGTTCTCGGTGGTGCCGAAGCACTGTATAACGCGGTCAAAGTAACGATGGGGCCAAAGGGCCGCAATGTCGTGATTGCCAAGAGTTATGGTGGCCCGACCGTAACCCACGACGGCGTGACGGTGGCCGAAGGTGTTGAGCTGGCTGACGTCGACGACGAGACGCTCGGTTACAGCGTCGGCGCGGAGCTTATCAAGCAGGCAGCGTCCAAGATGAATAAAGCGGCCGGCGACGGAACGACTACCGTCACGGTACTGACCTATAGCATCCTAAACGAAGCCAACCGCCTGATCGCGGCCGGGCACAACCCGATGGAGCTCAAAAAAGGTGTCGAAGCAGCAGGTGCAGAAGTTCTCGCTGCGCTCGAAGGTCTCAGCGAACCAGTAACCGGCAAAAAGAGCCGTGTCGCCGAGGTAGCGACCATCTCTGCCGGTGATTCAGCGATCGGTGAACTAATCGCTGACGTCATCGATAAGGTCGGCCGTGACGGTGTCGTCACTGTCGAAGCAGGCCAGGGACTCGAGATGGAATCTGAGGTCGTCGAAGGGTTCACCTTTGACCGCGGTTATGTCTCGGCGCTTATGGTAACCGACACCGCTCGCCAAGAGGCGGTGTATGAAAAACCGGCGATCATCGTTACCGACAAGAAAATCTCAAGCGTTCAGGAGTTTCTACCGATGCTCGAGAAGCTTGCCCAGGCTGGCAAGAAAGATGTCGTACTCATAGCCGACGACGTCGAAGGTGAAGCGCTCGGTATCCTGGTGCTGAACAAACTCAAAGGTGTGTTTAACACTGTTGCAGTCAAGGCTCCAGCTTTCGGTGATCGCCGCAAGGAGGTCCTCGAAGACATCGCTGTTCTGACCGGAGCGACCGTCGTGTCCGAAGACCGCGGTATGAGTTTTGAAAACGTTGAGCTCGACGTCGTGGGATCTGCCCGCAAGGTTATCGTAAGCAAGGACGAGACAACCATCGTTGAAGGTGTCGGTAGCGCTGCTGACGTCAAGACACGGACTGCGCAGATCAAGGCTCAGGCCGAAACGGCGACGAGCGAGTATGAGAAGGAAAATTATGAAAAACGAGCCGCCGCACTGAGTGGCAAGGTGGCCGTTATCAAGGTCGGTGGTGCGACTGAGACAGAGATCGATGAAAAGAAATTCCGCGTCGATGATGCGGTAGCGGCGACCCGTGCTGCGCTCGCCGAGGGCATCGTTCCTGGTGGCGGTGTTACGCTCGTCAACCTAGCCGAAAAGATTGACGTCTCGGGCGCTGACAGCCTGTCTGCGGGCCGCTCTATCGTCAAGAACGCATTGACGCAGCCATTCCGCCAACTGATGCTCAACGCCGGCCTCAACGCCGATGCCTTGCTTGCGCAGGTTCAGGCGGCTAAGCCAGGCCAGGGAATCGACGTCAATACTCCGGACAAAGGTGTAATTGACCTCAAGGCTGACGGTGTCGTTGACCCAGCGGCGGTAACCCGCCAAGCAGTCCAGAACGCCGTCTCAATCGCCGCAACTGCGATGACGATGGGCGCGCTGGTGGTTGATGTTCCAGAGCCCGAGGCTTCTGCGCCTGGCGGTATGCCGGGTGGCATGGGTATGATGTAAAGCTGCTCAAACATGAATAAACCCCCGTTTTCATGGACACCGGTTGGTGCCTAAGAAAACGGGGGCGCCGGATGTATTCCGACTTGGTCTGAGCACCCCGAGAGGGTTCAGTCCCGAGAATGACAGACGAGCTCTGCCGAGCTATCGCCTAGGGGCGGGGTGCGCCGAATGACGCATCATGTTCTGCGACGGCGACCACTGCGGCCTCCCGTCAGCAGAATGCCGACGAACAGTGCCAGCCCGACAACCAGGGCAACAAGCAGAACATCGTAGATGTATCCCACGATCAGGATGACGATCAGGATGAGCGTTGCCGTAACCCAGGCGGGCAGGTGCTTCGGGATCAGACGTGCCATGATCAGTCCTTCCAGGTGCACTTGACGGACTTGGCCGGTGACGCGAACGGGTTGTATCCGACCGGTGCGTACCGGAACTCGGCACACTTCTTGTCATCGTGAGCGTCCTCTAGCGCGTTGGTGATCTGGCCATAGCGCATGGTCATCACCGTGACGCAGGAGGCTGCGATTGCCCAGCCGTAGGGCAGCTTCGTCAACGTGCCACAGAGCACGCCGACACCGGCGAACACCGACTCTCCGAAGACTGAGTCGTAGAGACGTTCGGTTCTCGTCCGGCTGAGCTTGACACCGATGTACGGTCCGTTGCTCCAGGAGAAGCCCTTGACGGCGTGGGTGACGGTGTGGGGCTTGTCTCGAGCGGCGAACGCAGCCGTGGATGTACCAGCGACAGTCATAGCCAGGGCGGCTACCAGTGTCACGCATACTCTGGCGAGTAGAGGCATAAGATCACTTCCTGTAGTTGCTCCCCGTGAAAGGTTCAGACACCACTCTGGTATCGTTTGCATACAATACAGTATTTTAGTGTAAAAGTCAATATTATGACTAAAGCAGTTTGTACTCTGTCTCACGACAGGGCATTTTTTATTTTTTGCGTAAGTATTCGGCGAAGTGGAGCGCGTAGTAGCTCGGCTTGCTCGCGGTCAGGGTTGGCTCGGTGAGTGGGAGGGCTAGATCTCCGGCCTCGTCGACCACCCAGATGGCTGAGTCATCACCGACGACGCGGTTTGCGGCGATGAATGGCGAGTCGAAGCTATGCGAAGGTCCTGTGACGCGCCGGATGTTTTCAACGCCACTGTCGGTCGGGGTGCCGACGATAAAGCTCGGTTGATCATAGTGCGGGTTAGGCACTCGCTTGTCAGGGTAGTGTCGTATCGGGATTATCGAACCGTTTAGGAGATTGTTTAACTCTTTGGTTGGAGGTGGTTGGTGGTTAACCCTGTGAATCGGCGTCGCGTCGTAGAAGGCGAGCAGTCGCAGCGTCGCCCGAAACAACTGGCTCGTCAGTACCTGTCTCGGTTCACGTTCTTTCATGACAAATCGGATATGATCGAGCGGCAACCAGCCGCTGTCAGGACGGGGAGTATACGCACCCGATGCAAAGTGCAGGTTCGCGAGCGTCTCACCACCGTCCCGCAGGAGTTCGACACTCTCCACCTCATGTCTGAGGACGATGGTGTCGTCACGAGTACGTATACTGATCGGATGCTCCAGCGGTTCCCGGCTCTCGGCGATGATATCGTAACGCTCGCGAAAGATTTCAGGAAAACGACGTACATGGCGATAGGGCGCAGTGGTACTCTCTCGGATAAACTGATCTGCTCGGTCCAGTTCTTGTTCGCGCCCGATCGCCTCGCTGTCCTCATAGAACGAGACCGAACTGAGGTCTTCAGCACGCAGGCCGATATCACCGACATAGGTGCCATTTCGGTGTAGGTCTATATTTAGCCGACCGTACTTTTTACTGAGATCAGAGATCTCATACGGCTCCTCGTCGAGTAGACGTGTTTTGTGCTCCGACCAACCGCCGCGGCAACCATTGTCTATGTAGTCGGTATAACCTGCTTCGCGACCGGCCGCTTCTATATAGAGATGGGGCGGGCTGGTTGTGAACGGTTCCTTTTGTTCGATAAGGCTTCGTAGCTGCTGTCTCGTCCGCTCGGTAACATCGGTTAGGTTCGTGGTCTGCTTCTCTGGGTTTGATGAGATCTGTTCCATGATTTTCTCCTCGGTTATGGTTCTAGCGTATAGGTAGCGCCGTGAGTATTCTAGGTAGGCTAGTTTGAGTCAAAATAATTTGCTATAAATAAGAGTGAAAATGCATCATATTCAGAAACATATCCTCAAAGTATTGACTTATCAGGCGCAGGCTCGCTTTAGTGAGCTACGTCCACCACGAACGGACACAAACCTTTTTAGCTACCATCTGAAATCACTGCTACGGGGCGGTCTGGTTAGTAGAGGCGAGCGATCATATTCGCTCAGTGCCACCGGTCTGCTCTACGTCGATCGGATCAGTAGTGAACGGTTCGAGCAGCGTGCCCAGGCAAAGATCATCACGGCTACCATTTTCCGTGATGAAGCGGGAAGGGTTGCGCTCGTAAAGCGAAACAAACAACCGTTTATCGATAGTTGGGGGCTGCCGAGCGGTAAGATCCATCTCGGGGAGACTGTGGCCGAGGCGGCTCAACGAGAGGCGTTGGAAAAAACGGGACTCAGGACAGAGGTTCCGCTGCAGCATATCGGCGACGGCTATATCCACTCGTATGTTGAAAATCAGCTGGTGTCGAGTGTACTCGTGCATGTGTTCGAAGGCGGAGTTGTCCCGAGTGAGGAGTGCGCGTCAGAGGTGAAATGGGTAGCGTGGCCAGAGGCTAGTTGCCCGTTGTTGCCCGGTACGGCAGCGCTCATTGAAAAAGCGCTGACCTGTGATGGACAACGCTTTTTTATCGAACTAGTTGAGCGTCGCTAAGCGGGCTGCTGGCCGTGACCCGAGAAGTAGTCAATCTCTTTGATGACGTCGAGTAGGGCTTGGGCGCGTTTTGTCTCGTCCTCGATCGCTCGTGCGGCTTCGTGGGCGGCGGTGACGAGAGACTTGTCATCGGTCGAGCGGATGATGAGCAGGAGCGTGTCAAACTTTTCATCAGCTGGCAGGTTGAGCTTGTCAACGAGCGGGCGGAGTTCTTCGAGAGCGTCCTTTTTGATGGACTCGAGCTCTGGTGATGCGGATGGAGCATCAAGTGTGCTGACAGGTGCGAGCGTCGCGTTCGTCGTATCGAGCGTCGGGTCGCCGGGGGTGATGTCAGAGGTCGGTGGAACCTCTACTGGAGCTGGTGGAATCTCGACGCCAGGTACAGCGGGAACTCCGGCGTCGGAAACAGAAGACAACTCAGGCGTGTCGGTTGGCGCCTGACTGTCAACAGTAGACTGGTCGTCCTGGGGCGCTGCGCCTTCGGTCGGTTGTTGCAGGTTGTCGTCGGTCGGAATGACCGGCGCTGAACTAGTTGCCTGCTGATTCATTGTCTCGAGAACCTTCGCAAGTTCCTGATCGTCAGTTACGTTGTTTGTTGCTGGATCCATTTCCCACCCCTAGTTAATGCTCTTGCTTATTTACCCTACTTTACCACAGGTAACGGTTAGTCGAAAAGTAACGTATCATGGGTGTATGGATATTTTAGATAATGCACAAATACTAGCCCAACGGGACCCAGAAACTGCCCTGGATGTCATAGCGAGTGAGTGGGAGCAGGTACTCCTCGATCTAACCATCAACAATGCACCCTCCGTGGATATGCAGGTTAAGCACGTTGTCGTAGCAGGTATGGGAGGCTCTGGGCTTGCGTCTGATATGTTGAAGGACTGGCTGGATCTACCGGTGCCCTATGAAGTGGTAAAAGGGTACGACCTACCGAGCTATGTAAGCCAGGAGACGCTGGTAGTAGTGAGTAGCTTTTCCGGCAATACGGAAGAGACGCTATCGACTCTGGATCAGGCGCTCGAAGCAAAGGCGCAGGTGGTTGTCATCACGAAAGGCGGAAAGTTACTCGAGCGAGCCAAAGAGCTAGAGTTACCGTTTGTGCAGATGGAATGGGGCCATCAGCCGCGAATGGGCATGTTCATCAACCTGAACGCGCTTGTCCGTCTCCTCGCTCTCTACGGAGTAGTGTCGTCGGATGTTATCGAGGAGCTCAAAGCTACCGGCACGTGGCTCCACGAGGCGAGCCAGCAGTGGTTAAAAGAGGTGCCCTACCAGGACAATCCGGCCAAGCAACTTGCTGGCTGGTGCGCAGGCAAGACGCCTGTCTGCTACGCCGGGACGCACATAAAGAGCTTGGCCTACAAGTGGAAGATAAGTTTTAACGAAAACAGCAAAAACGTTGCGTTTCACAACGAATACCCTGAGTTCAACCACAACGAGTTTATCGGCTGGAGTTCGCACCCGGTCGAAAAACCATTCGCCATCATACTCTTGAAGTCTTCGTTCGATCACGAAAGAATACAGAAACGCTTTGACCTGTCGGAGAAGTTACTGAGCGGAAAGCGCCCGGCAGCTAGATCCATAGACCTGAAGGGCGACACTCGGCTCCAGCAGATGCTGTGGGGCGCCGTGTTTGCTGACTTCACGAGTGCGTACCTCGGCATCCTGAACGGAGTCGATCCTATGAAAGTAGAGCTTGTAGAAAAACTGAAATTGGAAATGGGTTAATGCCGGCCCCAAAAAAGAAACACGCAGACACCACATTTAGCGCCGAAAAACTTGAACAACTCGTTATCGGACAAACGACCTCGCTCAGACTGCTGGTATGGAGGTTGCGGCAGTATTTGCGCAGGCGCACCTCGTCCAAGAACGACCTGCTAAATGTCGAGGCATCCTCACGGTCATCCGGAAAGGTTCTTCGACAGGTATATCGCCGTCTCGATACGCTTATGGCGCGGTTTTTCCCGCGTCTGGTCAAGAGTACACCCAAAGAGGTGGCCGTCCAGTGGCTCGAGGACATGATCGAGGAGCTTGGCTACGAAATCGTTGATGCGGACAAGCACAAACCTTGGGGCGCGTATTTTCGTATGGCAAATAGTGACGTGGAGCGGTTTATCCACGAGTTTTTCCCTGGTCTTTCACTCGAGGACGCAAAACTAGGTCATAGTGATGTCTCTCTGAGCCCGAAGTTTCTCCTGGTCTCGCCCGGGGAGCGGCTGAGCTGGCAGTTCCACCATCGTCGCGCGGAGCGGTGGCGTTTTTTGACTGAGGGTACGTACTACCTGAGCGATACTGATACTCAGGGCAACAAGCTGCACGCGCCAGCCGGAACGATCGTGCAGTTTCTCCAGGGTGAGCGACACCGCCTCTGCTCGGCCGACAAAAGCACCTACACGCTGGTGGCCGAAATATGGCAACATACCGATCCACGTAGACCTTCTACGGAAAAAGACATCATCCGTTTAGCGGATGACTACAGGAGAGACGTTCGGTGACGAAGACCCCAAAATATCGGTTGATCGTCTGCGACCTTGACGATACGCTGGCTGAGACCAAACAACCCATCGAAGAAACCATGGCACAGTTGCTCTGGCAGCTGACGGATACGTATGACTTCTGCGTCATTACGGGCGGGACGTATCAGCAAATAAAACGCAATGTTATCGAACGATTGCCGCATGGGTCGTCGCGTAATCTCCGCCGTTTTCACGCCATGTCCACCTCAGGGTCTGTGTATCATCGCTATGACGATCAGCAGGAGAAGTGGAGCATCATTTACAGCCATCTGCTTGCGGTAGATGAGCGTGAGAACATACAAGAAGTTGTCGAACGAACCGTTCGCGGGGCGGGGCTGTGGGAACCGAATCCCGTCGGGGAGCGCATTCAGGACAGACGATCTCAAATCACCTTTTCCGCGCTCGGACAGCAGGCGTCGCCGGCGCTAAAGCGCGCATGGGATCCTACTCGCGCCAAAAGGCAGGCCCTGCGTCAACAGATCGCCCGTGCCTTGCCGGACTACGAAGTTGTTATCAACGGCAATACTTCGATCGATATTTTGCAGCAGGGGGTCGATAAAGGGTTTGGCGTCAAACAACTCATGCGCCGTACCGGGTACGCTCGAGAAGAAATAATCTTTTTTGGAGACAGCTTGCAGCCGGGCGGAAACGACTACCCGGTATTGGAGCTCGGAGTTGACTCGGTAGAGGTCGATGGTTGGCAGCAAACAGAACGTTACCTAAGGAAGTTACTGGCGCCACCGTATGAAGTATCTGTATAATATGCTGATATGTCCGAACACCACCCGGCTTTTCAGCCAGAATTTTCTAAACCTAGTCCAGAGGAGGTCGCTATGGACATAAACAGCCTCAATGATCGCTTCGTCACGCTCAGACCTGACTCACGTGAGGATATGAAAAGAACGATCCAGGAGCTGCTAGCGGGCAACGATGCCACGGTTATCGATACACACAACACCAAGTCGATGATCTTTACCTTTACGGCCGATAGGGAACGGTACGGCCTAAAAATAGAGTACGATGCCGCGAAGGTAACGAGAGACGAAGCGCATTGGTATGAAAAGGCTCCTGATCGGTTAAAGAAACATTTTGTCAGCTCTGCTATCGAAGAAGATCACGCCTTTGTGCTGCTCAGGTGGTTTGATGGTGCGCCGACGATAGAGCAGCTAGCGATGAAAGGTGCTGATGAGGCGGAGGGAGTCATCGACGCCTACCTGGATGCCCTGAGTCAGGATGAAGAGCTATTTGACTCCTTTGAGTCGATAGCACTCCCTAAAGACACCAACTCTTTTTTCAAGGACAAGTTCTACGTAAAACTCCAGCAAGCTGAGGCGCACCCCTACCTCTATGATTTTCTCACCAGTGAAGAGGTCACACTCAACGGCAGAAATGTCGCCGGCCCCAAGGTGCTTATCGATAGGCTGCATGACAATGAGACTGCTCGTCGTTATCTGAGTCCCGATCGAGCTGGGTTTATACACGGCGATCTCCATGCGGATAACTTGATCGTTGACGCTGGCAATGTGTATCTGGTTGATCCCAACGGACTCGATCATCTGCCACTAGAGTATGATCATGGACGGGTCTTGTGGTCACTGTCAGGCTGGAATGCCATCGTGCGTCACGAGCATACGTTAACTGCTCACGGTGAAAACTCCTTCACCCTAGAGGTGCCTGTACGTAAACCCTATGAGCTTGGGTTGCCGCGGATACAGCAGTATTTTCAGGAATATTCTGAGCGCGCAGGCTTGGAATCAGATCAGGGCTATCAACGAGCGCTCTACTCATCTGCGATGCAGTACCTGAGCAGAGCTGATCATGCTGCGGTAGAGCATGAAGCGCTTGGTCTACACCTGCGGGGTCTAGAGCAGCTCGTCGAGATATGTGAGCTACAGAATATACCGGTCACAAAAACTGAGCACGCAGAATAACCCAGTTCGTGTTTCTCTAATAGCAGCTATTGTTTATTGATACTGTCGTAAGGCGTCGATCGGGTCTTTGTTGGCTGCCTTCAGGGCAGGGTAAAGGCCAAACACGATACCAACGACGAGAGCGAGGCTAAAGCCGGTGCCAACGATTTCGTAACTCAGACTCGGATGGAACGAGAGCTGTGAGCTGATGACGAAGGCAACGAGGTAGGCGAGTAGAATGCCAACGATGCCGCCGGTGATACAGATGAGCAGGGATTCGATCAGGTATTGTCCCATGATGTGCCGATCGGTAGCGCCGAGAGCTTTACGGATGCCGATCTCACGGGTGCGCTCAGTAACGCCGACGAGCATGATATTCATGACCCCGATGCCGCTGACGATGAGCGTGATTACCGAGACTATAGCAGTTAGGGCGATGATAACACCAAAGAATCGGTTCGAGTGGTCGGCAATATCCTGGCCAGCCAGCACGGAGAAGTCTCGCTCGTCTTGGTGGTTTTTGAGGAGCGTTTCATCGATGTTGCTCGCGGTCGGCTGAAGTTTTGATGTGTCGTCTACCTGAACCAGCAGCTGTTGAATCTGAGCAATACCTTGGTTAAAGCTCTTGCCGTCATCGAGGCTGACGTACGCGGCGTTATCAAGGTCTATGCCGGTGAGGTTAACGGGCGTGTTGAGGTTTTTGACGACTCCGATGACGGTATGCTGCCGACCTTTAACGAGGACTGACTGCCCCATGGCCTCATCGGTACCGAACAGTTTGATTGCCAGGTTTTGGCCGAGTACGACTGTTTCGCGAGCGGTAATCTCGTCGATAAATTGGCCAGAGTGGACTTTGAGATCGAGGATTGGAACGAGCGACTCGCTGGTGGCGACGATAGGTGCATCGGCAGAACTAGAGCCGACATTTTTGATACTACCGCTGAGCAGCATGAGTGGAGCGGTCATCTTGACGTTGTTCGTTTCACTGACCGAGCCGTAGTCGCGTTCGGTCAACGAAGTTGTCATAGAGGTGTTGTAGGGGTTGTAAGAGCTTAGGGTCGTGACATCGCTCCGTCCTGGTTTGACGATGATGATATTTTCATCGAGGTGCTCTACTTGTTTGCCTACAGAGTTGCGGATGCCTTCGCCGAGAGCGAGCACCAGCGTAATCGAGGCGACACCGATAACGATACCGAGAACCGTCAGAAATGTACGTGCTCGGTTGGCGCGTAGGTTTTGCAGGGCGATACGGAATTGGTCGCGGCTCATCAGTTTTGTTCCTCACGAATCATTTTCTTTATATGGGAGCCGAGGCTGCGTTTTTTGTTGCGTTTGGCGCGGCCTTTTTTCACGTCTTTTTTAGTGTCTCGGGCAATCTTGCCGTCTTTCATATGAAGGATGCGGGTTGCGTACGTCGTGAGATCGGGGTTATGAGTCACCATGATGATGGTGTTGCCGGCCTTATGGATGTCGCGAAGTTCGTTCATGATGAGCTCGCTACTCTTGCTGTCAAGGTTGCCGGTCGGCTCGTCGGCCAAGATGATGCTCGGTTGGTTGACGAGCGCGCGGGCGATAGCGACACGCTGGAGCTGTCCACCAGAGAGCTGGGAGGGCATATAGTACTCGCGCTCTTGTAGCTCAAAGGTTTTTAACATCTTGCTCGCTTTGCCGAGTTGCTTGTGGCGAAAGCCGCGCTTGTAGCTCAGTGGCAGTGCGACATTGTCGATGATGTTCATACGGGGGAGCAGGTTGAAGCTCTGAAAGATAAAGCCGATCTGCTCAGCGCGGATACGAGCACGCGTGCGATGACTGATCTCGGCGACCGGGCGTCCGGCAAGCGCGTAGTCACCGTTGCTCGGCGTGTCGAGCAGGCCGAGGATATTTAGCAGCGTCGTTTTGCCACAACCCGAGGGACCCATGATGGCGACAAACTCTCCCTCGTCAATCACAAGGTCGATGCCGTCGAGGGCATAGGTCATCGTGTCATCGTAGCCATATATCTTGGTCAGATTGGCAAGTTCAATAACGGGCAGAGTTGTTGGGTCGGTCTTATTTTTCGCCATTTCTCACTGTTCTTAGTTTGTCTAACTCTAGTATAGAGGTGATAGCCTTGCAAGCACAACCAAAATATGTCACTTTACAACATTTTTTCTTAACAATTTCTGTATACTTTGAAGTGAACTGTGACGAGGAAGAGTGTCCGAGTGGCTGAAGGAGCACGCTTGGAAAGCGTGTATGCGGGCAACCGTATCGCGGGTTCGAATCCCGCCTCTTCCGCCACGTGAGAACCGGTTGAGAAACCGGTTTTTGCGTGGCGGAGTATTGCATGACTCTGAGAACCCGAGCTTTTGCAAAGCAAAAGAGGGTTCGGTGCAGTGAAGTGAAGTTTTATGAAAGTTTACTTTCGATAAAACGAGCGAACGGAAGAAGGAGCGGAGCGACTGATATCCCGCCTCTTCCGCCAAAATATTTTCTGCTACAATATACGTACATGAGAAGTCATGTGTTTTTTATTTTGAAGGACAGATGGCAGCGCCGCCCCCAAATGCAGGGCGGTTTTTCTTTGTTAAACAGGAGGAGTGTATGAATAAAACAAAATACATATTCGTAACCGGCGGCGTACTCTCTGGAGTCGGAAAAGGCATCACTGCGGCCAGTATCGGCGCTGTGTTAAAGTCCCAAGGCCTCAAGGTTTCGATCCAGAAGTGTGACCCATACCTCAACGTTGATGCAGGCCTGCTCAACCCGGCCGAGCACGGTGAATGTTTTGTGACGAAGGATGGTGCCGAAACTGATCTCGACCTCGGGCACTACGAGCGGTTTCTGGATATCGAGCTGACCCAAAAGAACGCGACGCTGTCGGGCAAGTTGCTTCGCCAGCTAATCGAAGACGAACGGGCGGGGAAGTTCGGTGGCAAAACCGTGCAGCTCGTGCCGCATCTTACGCAGTCGATCCAGGCGGCGATCGAAGAAGCCGGAGCTGGCTCTGACATCCATATCGTCGAGATCGGCGGTACGGTTGGTGACTACGAAGGCCTTAGTTTCATTGAGGCTATCCGTGAGTTTGCGCTGCGTGTCGGCCGCACGAACTGTCTCTACGTTCACGTTGTGTATGTGCCATTTATCGGCACCAGCAAAGAGTTCAAGAGCAAACCAGCGCAGAACGCGCTCAACGACCTGCGTGGTTTCGGTATCGTGCCGGATGCGGTCATCGTGCGTACTGACCAGCCAGCGCCGGAGTCAATTGCCCGTAAGATAGCGCTCTTTGGCGGTGTACAGGAGGACTCGGTTCTGATGATGCCGAACGTCGATAGCGTTTTTCGTATTCCGGAAATCATCGCCGGCAGCGGCTTGATGGCGCGACTCGATACATTTTCCGGCAGCGTGAAGACGCCAGATCTTTCCGAGTGGAATAGGTTGATAAAAAAACAACATTCTACAAAAACGAAAACAGTTCGCATCGGTATAGTCGCGAAATACTTAGATAATGAAGACACCTATATATCGGTACTCGAGGCGCTCAAGGCAGCTACCTGGCAGGAAGAGGTCGACCTCGATATCATATGGATCAATGCTGAAACGGCGAAAGATACCGACTTTGCGGCCGTTGACGGATTATTGGTACCGGGCGGCTTTGGGGAGCGGGGTATCGAGGGCAAGGTGGCTGCTGCAACCTATGCGCTCGAGCTCGGAACACCATATCTCGGTATCTGTCTCGGCTTGCAGGTCGCGGTCATCGCGGCTGCCCGTCGTGCAGGTCTGAAGGGCGCGAACAGCACGGAGTTTGATACGGGCACAAATCATGATGTTGTTTACATCATGGAAGGGCAGCAGGGCAAAGAGTCGACTGGTGGCACGCTCAGGCTCGGTGATTATCCAGCGAAACTGATGAACGGTTCAACCGTGGCCGAGGCGTACGGCACGACGAAGGTAATCGAGCGCCATCGCCATCGATACGAGGTTAACCAAGCGTTCAAGAGCGCCATCGAAAAAGGTGGACTCAGTATCTCCGGTGCTTCACCGGACGGAAAACTGGTTGAGTTTGTCGAAGCGGTGGGTCACCGCTACTTTGTGGCAACTCAGGCTCACCCTGAGTTTCGCTCCCGCCCAACCCGGGCCCACCCGCTGTTTGTTGGGCTGATTAAGGCAGCGCGGCTTGGCTAAGATTGGCCTAGAAACGAGAAGCGAGACCGAGCAACATGCCAAGGAGCTGAATACCCAGGAACCCCAGAACAAGGATGACGAGGATACTCGGGCCCCGTTTTTGCGGGGTTACGACCGAGTTCTCGGTGATCAACTCAGGGTGCTTCGACAGGTATAGTTTATCGAGAATAATAGCAGTTAAGGTCAGTGTACCGTCGATAACCGCAAGCGCAGCCAGGCCGCGGAAGAACATCGTGCCGAGAATGTCATATTCGGAGGCATAGATGGCGACGAGGAGCATGACGACGACTATCGCCATAACGGCATAGTTCGTATAGATGACGGCGTTGGTAGAGGGCTGGTGATTTAGTATGCGCGCCAGGACTTCAGCGTGAAGCACGGCGACCATGATGACTCCGTATGTAAGGTATAGCTTCCAGAACAGCTCACCCGGCAGGACATCCCATATGCCGAGCACCGCAGTGATAAAGCTGAGTACGATAATACTAAAGACGACGTTTGCGAACCACTTGAGCGATCCGGCGCTATCCTTCGTGCCGTCCATATTTATGAAACCGAGGCCAGCGAGTGCGTGCACGCCCACGATAACGATAGTAAAGAGTGATCGCGAGGTTATATCGTTCATGCCGCCAGCAAGTATCGCCGTTACCGCTACGGCGGCTGTAGCAACCAGGCAGGCGATGAGTGTTTTGAAAAATAGCGACTTGAGCTGTGAGGCGTTCATGTTGACTCCTTTTTTGGTATCCGTTAGTAAGGCAAAGCATAACAGGTGACCTGGGTCGTGTCTATGGGGTGGCGATGAGGGCGATGAGCTCATCGAGCGTGCTCGTCATGCGAAGACCTGCTGCCGAAAGATAGTCAGTTTTTGCCTTCGCTGATTCGGCGTCTGTGCCAATGATCGCACCAGCGTGGCCGAAAGTTTGACCGGCAGGGGCGCTGTGGCCGACGACGAGGCCATAGACAGGCTTTGTCACTTGCTTAGCGATGTAGTCGGCCGCTATCTGCTCGCTCGTGCCGCCGATTTCTCCAACCATGATGATCTGATCCGTGCCTTCGTGCGCCTGTACGAGTTCAAGCGCCTCGACGAAGTTCATACCGGGAACAGGATCGCCGCCAATACCGATAATGATTGATTGACCGATACCTTTTTTGGTGAGGGCATCCGCCAATTCATAGGTGAGCGTACCGCTTCGAGAGATGATAGCCGTTCTGCCTTGCTTCGTGATGTGAGCTGCGATGATACCGAGTTTGTGCGAGCTGGGAACGATCAGCCCGGGGCAGTTTGGCCCGACGAGCGTCACGTCGTGAGCCGCGGCGTATTCGTGTATTTTGAGCGCGTCATGGACCGGTATTCCTTCGGTGATGACGATAACCTGGCGTATGCCGGCATCGATCGCTTCAGTGACGGCGTTTTTGGCAAATGCAGCCGGCACAAAGACGACGCTGGTGTCAAGCTCTGGGTGGGTAGTCCTCGCGTCGGCGACTGAGCTATAAACTGGTAAACCGTGGATTTTTTCGCCAGCTTTGCCCGGTGTAACACCGGCAACGATGTTCGTACCAGCCTCAAGCATGCCTTTGGCGTGAAAGGCGCCGTGCCGGCCAGTTATGCCTTGGACGAGAACGGTCGGAGCGTCAAAAAGGGTCATACGTTATCTCCTGTACCCGGCTGTTCTATGCCAGAATCTTCCGTCGCAGCAAAGCTGGCCGACGTGAAGCTCATGGCCTTTTGAACACATGACTTTAGGTCTGGTTCGATGGCGATGCTCACTTTCTCCAGTAGTTCAACGGCAATGTCGCGGTTGGTGCCCTCGAGGCGGATAAATAGTGGCGGCAGAGCGGGGAGCTGCTCACGAGCGGCGATGATACCGCGAGCGATCTCGTCGCAGCGTGAGATGCCGGCGAATATATTGACGATGATACTGGTGACGCCGGGTAGCTCCATGATTTGTTTAAGAGCGACGACGAACTCTTTCTCACCGGTTCCGCCACCGATATCGAGGAAGTTAGCCGGTTTGCCGCCAGCTGCAACGATTGTGTCCATGGTGCTCATCGCCATGCCTGCGCCGTTCGCGATACAACCGATCGTGCCACCGAGCGGCTTTGGCGGGTTTCCTTCGACCGGTGGCCATGGCAGTTCCGGGTGGCGAAAACGGGCGTTATCGTCGACGAGACATTTGGCGTCAGCACAAACAAGTTTGTTGTTCATGACCATCAGCGGGTTAATTTCGAGGAGTAGTAGGTCGTTGGCAAAAAAGCACTTCGAGAGTGAGTCGAGTAGCATTGAGAGTTCCAACTCGTCTACGCCTAGGATGGCTGCGAGTTTTTCTGACGCCTCGGGGTCAGTAAAGGCAACGGTTCGGACCGCCTCGGCGTTGTCTTCGATATCGACGCCGCCGTTCGGTGAGGCGAGCCACTCGACGCGCCGAGTATCACGGTTGAGCTGCAGGCTGAGATAGAGTTCGCGATCGGCGCCGAGTTGTTCCTCGAGCAGGATGGCTTTGGGTTTGTAGCCTTTGATCTCAAGCGTAAATAGCTTTTCGACTGCACCAACTAGCTCAGCCGCCGTATTCGTCATGATGATACCACCGGCTTTTCCCCGTCCGCCGACCGGCACCTGACTTTTGGCAACGACGGGATATTCGATATCGGATGATACCGCCGAGTCGGGCCGGATGAGCCAGGAACGTGGCACAGGCGCGCCGCAGTCGGTGAGCAGTGCCTTTGCGTGATGTTCGAGGAGATTCATAGCATCTTAGTATAACTCGTTCTTCTATCGGAAATCATTCCTACCTCTGTTATAATGAAACGCAATATGTTAACAACCGTTTCCGACTGCCTCAAAGAGACCATCAGAAATGCCTATGGCGTTGAGGTTGATCCCGTCTTGACGCGCCCTGAGGCTCAGTTTGGTGATATTGCGACGAACGTTGCACTACAGCTCGCGAAACAGGTCGGCAAGAAGCCGCAAGAGGTTGCTGGAGTGCTCGCCGGGGCTGTTCGTGAGCTGGATGAGGTTCAGGACGCCACAGTCGCTGGACCGGGCTTCCTCAATATCACTCTGTCTGACTCGGCGCTTCTCGGCGCATGGTCGCTCGAAACAGAGCAGCACTATCGACACCAGACCGTCGTTGTTGAGTACTCTGACCCAAATCCGTTTAAAGTCCTGCACGCTGGTCATCTCTACACCAGTATCATGGGTGACGCCATCGCAAACTTCGTTGAGGCTGCGGGCGGCGATGTCCACCGCGTAAACTTTGGCGGAGACGTCGGCCTTCATGTCGGCAAAAGTATGTGGGCGATCGTAAAAGCGCTTGGCGGTGAGAATCCTGATGCCCTTGCTGACATCCCGGCCGATGAACGCGCTCAGTGGATGGCAGCACGCTATGTCGAAGGCAGCAATGCCTACGAGGACGATGCGAGCGCAAAAGACGCCATCGTTACCTATAATAAACGCGTCTATCAGCTGCATGCCGAAGGTGACACGGAGAGCCCGTTTGCGCGCATCTACTGGATGTGTCGCGAGTGGAGCTATGCGTACTTTGACGAGTTCTATGCTCGGATCGGTACGCAGTTTGAGAAATATTATCCTGAAAGCTCCGTTGCCGAGCGGGGGCTGCGTGAGGTTCGCGCCCAGATCGGCGAAGTTTTTGATGAGAGTAATGGCGCCGTCGTGTTCGCCGGTGAAGCCTTTGGTCTCCATACCCGCGTGTTTATCAACCGCGAAGGCCTACCAACCTATGAAGCCAAAGACGTCGGGCTGATTTTTCACAAGTATGACGACTACCGCTTTGACCGCTCAATCGTCATCACCGCTACCGAGCAGGAGCAGTATATGGCCGTTGTCCTGAAGGCAATCGAGCAGTTTGCGCCGGAGCTTGCGAGAAGTTCAACCCACCTGACACACGGTATCGTCAAGCTGGCTGGTGGAGTCAAGATGAGTAGCCGCAAAGGTAATTTTCTCCGTGCAGTGGATGTACTCGATGTAGCGAACCAGGCAAATGCTGAACTCAACGGCACTCCGGACGAGCGCGTCAGTCTCGGCGCGGTCAAATACGCTTTCCTCCGTCAGCGGATGGGCGGTGATATCGTGTATGATCCGAAAGAGTCTGTCAGCCTGCAGGGCAACAGTGGCCCGTATCTCCAATACGCACATGCACGGGCGTGTTCTATCCTTGCCAAGAGCGAGGCCGAAGCTCACCTAGATGGGTCAGTGCTCGACGAAAGTGAACGAGCTCTCGTTCGTAAACTCAGTGAATACACCCAGGTGGTCAGCGATGCCACACGCGAGCTGATGCCACACCTGGTAGGCACCTATCTCTATGAGCTCGCCCAGACCTTTAACCGATTCTATGAACGTTCACGTATCATCGGTGATCCGCGTGAGTCGAGTCGGCTCGAACTGGTACGTCGTTACCGTGACACGCTGGCTCACGGACTTGATTTGCTCGGAATTGCTGCGCCCGACAGACTCTAGGACTTGCGTTTAGAAAAACTGTGGTTGATAATGAGCCCATCTAACGGAGGCAACAGAAAACTACAATGGCAACAAAGAAAACCGCTGCTCAGTCAGCAGCCGAAGCAAGGCGAGCGGCAGCTCGCGCGAAGGCAGCAGCAGCGAAGGCGAAGGCCTCAGCCGCCAAAGAGCACGCCAGCAAACTGACCAAAGGTCATGCGGGTGGATTTATGGACTTTGTCCGTCAACAAGGCGTCGTCGGTCTGGCGGTCGGTCTTGCGATCGGTACCGCAGCTGGCGCGAGCGTTAAGTCGATCGTTGACCAGTTCATTTCACCGCTTGTCGCGCTACTGACCCGCGGCGTCGATCTCAATAGTCTCAGATGGGTTATCATGCCGGCAACGGATGGCCATACAGAGGTTTCGATCGGCTGGGGAGTCATCTTGAGTTCACTTATCACGCTGGTTGCAACAGCACTCGTTGTCTATATTTTCGTAAAGGCGACAAAGCTCGATCGTATCGACAAGAAAAAAGACTAAGGCCTACGGGCGGTGCGTATAGAAAAAGGCAACCGAGGTTGCCTTTTTCTATACGGTGGCTAGCATCACCTCGCCGTCAAGGACTGCGAGGGTGTCGTTGGGCACGATCTCCGTGCCGTTGTGCGAGAAGAAGGTATCGCGAACGGCCAGGATGAGGCCGCATTCACCGAGCTTGAGCGTCAGACCGACGTGTTTGCGCGAGATAACGTTCTTGTTCAGGATAGGGAGGTTATCCGGGTTGTAGTGGCGACCGATAAAGAACTCTTCACCAAGCTCGAACGTATCGTATGCCGCGTGCGGCGCATTGAAGAACCGTTCGTCGTCAGGTTCCGGAACCCGGTAAAATTCCGAGAGATCAACCGCACGGATCCAGCGTTCGTTAATATCAAAGATCCGTAATCGTGACCGTTCGTCACTGTTCTCGCGGGGCAACAGCAGGTCAACATAGCTCTCGTCTGTCACGACAAAAGAACTATCAACACGAGGTACGCGTTCATAGGAGAGGGCTAGATCTGTGGTTGGGTAATTTTCTGACATGTTCTTTTGGTATCGTTTATCCTTATATCTGACTATATGCCCTCGGGGTCAGAAGTTCAACAACTTTTAGGTATACTGGGTTGTATGACAAGATTAAAAACCAGCAAACGATTGCTCTGGGTCGACCTGGAAATGACTGGCCTCGATCCGATAGAGGACCGTATTCTTGAGGTCGCTGCTATCGTGACGGACTGGGATTTTAACGAAATCGCCCACTATACGGCCGTAAAGAAAGTTGGTCCTAACTTGATAAAACAGCGGATGATTGGCGACTTTTGGGAGCGGTACCCGTTGGTTCGTGAGGCGCTGATCGGACAAAATCTGGATGGTAAAAACGGCCGGACCGTCGAAAACGAGCTGCTGGATTTCATTGAGGAGCATTTTGGTGATGACGAACGGGTGCTGCTGGCTGGCAACTCGATCCATCAGGATCGAAAGTTTATTGAGAACGAGTGGACCAGGCTCAACGAACGGCTGCACTATCGCATGCTTGATGTTAGCGCCTGGAAGGTTGTGTTTGAAGGCAAATACCGTAAAAAGTTCGCCAAACCGGAAGAACACCGTGCGCTCGCAGATATCCGCGGGAGCATAGAGGAGCTAAAGTACTACCTCCAAAAGGTGAAAGTGTGATCAGTCGGAACGGGATTATCGAACTAGTGACCAGCATGCCCGGTGTCGTACTTGACTATCCTTTTGGCGAGGATGTCGAAGTTTATAAGATAGGTAGCTTAGAGGGAAAGATGTTTGCGCTGGTTCACGGTGACGCCGCTCCGGTTCGGTTGAGCCTCAAGTGTGATCCGACGCTCGCGGAGCTGCTGCGTGAAAAGTACGAAACCGTACTGCCAGGCTATCATCTGAACAAAAAGCACTGGAACACTATACTGTGCAGCGGCCAAGTGCCCGACGACGAACTGCGGGATCTGGTTCGTCACAGTTACGAGCTCGTCAAGAACTCCTAAGAGGATTCGGCCAGAGCGTTGAGATAGATCGTCAGATGTGCGTACTGCGCCTCGAGTGCGGCCTTGAGAGGCTTTGATTTGGTTTCATCGTGGAGTTCGGTCGTGAGCGCTCTTAGTGACTCCAGTTTTTGTGTCAGAACGTTGCGGTAGGTTGCGTCGTATTTGGCGTTAAGTTTCGCGTCTTTTAACGTGTCGAAACTAGCAGTGTCAGCTTCGGCCGTGGTAATGGATTTTTCAATCTTTTTCATTCCGGCGGTGGCCAGGGCGCCCTGGAGGACATTGGTGTCGCCGATAAGCACTAACCTGAGTTCGCTGTTGAGTTTTGAGAGCTCGTCGCTGCTGATATTTTTCTGACCATCCTCAATAATCCTCTGCGTTGTGGCCTGTCGAGCGCTCATCTGTTGTTGCAAAGTGCCGCTCTTGTCTCCAGAGCCAAGTAGCATGAACGCACCTGCGGCAACGGCTGCAAGCAGAACGAGCACGATAAGAAAAGCTTTTTTGCTAATCAAACCGGCAGGCTTTTGAGCCGTTGGGGTCGGTACCGGTTGTCCGAGATAGGTAGGATCCATATGTGTCTTATTTAAGCATAAGTATCTACAGAGGTACAGGGTGATACAATAAGGATAATGAACGGGGATGCGAAAGAAGAGGTTCGGGCAAAACTCGATATCGAAGCGGTTATCGGTGAGTATGTTCAGCTGCGGCGAGCCGGACGCAACTGGAAAGGACTCAGCCCATTTTCCGATGAAAAGACACCGAGTTTTTTTGTCAGCCCGGAAAAAGGTATCTGGCATGACTTTAGCTCAAACCAGGGCGGGGATGTCTTTAGCTTCGTTATGCAAGTTGAGGGTCTGGATTTTCGCGCGGCACTCGAACATCTCGCTCGCAAGGCAGGCGTTGATCTCAGCCAGTATGAACAAAAAAGTGGTGCATCACGCGGGCTCGCCGAGAAAAAGAAGCGGTTACTCGCCATGCACGAGAGCGCAGCAACCTACTATCAGCGAAGCTTGTTCGCACATGCTGAGGCCGTCGACTATGTCAAAAAACGCGGCCTCAACCGTCAGGTTGTTCATGATTTTCGCCTCGGCTATGCACCCGGGGACGGACAAGCATTGTTATCGTTTCTCACCAAAAAAGGCTACAGCACTGGAGAGATACGTGATGGCGGGCTGATCGGATCGCGCGGTAGTGATCTGTTCCGTGAGCGCCTGATGGTGCCGCTGATGGATGGCCAGGGGCAGGTGATCGGCTTTACTGCTCGGTTGATCAGGGACATCAAGGGCGCTCCGAAGTACCTGAATACTCCTCAGACACTTCTCTATGACAAAGGCCGTCATGTATTTGGTCTACACCTCGCAAAAGAGTCGATACGCAAAAAAGACCGGGCGGTTATCGTCGAGGGTAATCTCGATGTAATCAGTTCTCACCAGGTTGGCGTTTCGAACGTCGTTGCAACCGCCGGGACGGCGCTGACCGACAGTCACCTCAAAGCACTTAGCCGACTAACTGATCATGTGTTGCTCGCTTTCGACGGCGACAAGGCGGGAGTGGCTGCGACTGAACGAGCAATTCCGATCTCCCAAGCGGTCAACGTGGAGCTGCTTATTATTCAGCTCGGGGAGGGGGCCAAAGATCCCGATGAATTGATTCAGCAGGACGTCACGCTTTGGAAAAAAGCCATTAAAAAGGCACTACCAGCTATCGAATGGGTCATCGCACAGTACGAGTCACGCTACGATATCACGAGTGCTCTCGGCAA
>CBIHNH010000002.1:0-43728 GCA_966211425.1 uncultured bacterium | reverse complement strand
ACTCCGTCACCTTGCCGTGAACTGCTGGATGTTTTCATTCGATGTATAATCAGCAATACGATGAAAGTGCGTATCGCTTCGAGCTATTAGAAGAATAAACAATCGGAAAACCTACACAATGAGGGATGTTACCAGAATAATTACTCAACTACTATTGAAATCCGCTTGGTTCAGTCTAGTTTCAATGTTGGCAGTTGCATTATGGCTGATCGGTTATAACTTGTTCTGGCAACTCAACCAACCCTCAAGCAACCCCATTATTCCTATTGCCGCAACTACCGGAATACTGTTTGCTGTTTTTCTCGTCTTCTACGTATATGTGTCTAAAGAAGCAACTAAAGCACTTTTACGATGGACCGGAAAATCATTAATTATACTCAGCCCTTTAATGGTATTGTGCGCACTTGGACTCTATGGCCTAGCGACGATAAACGACGAAACCAAGCAGGTGAACACAGCTACAGGCTCATCCGGCAAGCAAGGCTACATTGAAGGCTTAGTTTTCACTAAAGATGAGTTGCTCGAATCTACAAATATAGTTCGTTCCGATAACAGCAAAGCTCCCCTTACCTTGAACGCAAAACTAAACGCTAGCGCTCAACGGAAGTGCGAAGACATGATCAAGCGCAACTACTGGTCGCACAATAGCCCCGATGGGATAGAGCCGTGGCATTTTATTAACGAGAGCGGATATCAATATTCAAAGTCTGGAGAAAATTTAGCATATGGTTTTCCCAGCGAAAACGCGGTGGTTAATGGCTGGATGAATAGTGAGCTACACAGGAAAAATCTGATGGATGATTTTACTGAGGTAGGGTTTGGTATATGTACTGGTGATAATTATGTTAATGAAGGTAAGCAGCTGGTTGTTGTGCAGCACTTTGGCGTACCCCAACAGTCGGCACAAACACCCGTACAACAACAGCCCCAGCGTTACGAGCCCCCTAAGCCCTACGTTGCCTTCGTTTGTACAAAAGCTGTCATCCCACATCAAAGTGAGTATATAAATGACCCTAACCTGTACGAGGGAAGTACTTACGAAATTGCAGGTTGGGACGGCTATGTAGAAACCTGTACGCCCGATTCTACTGGCTATAAACCCACAGACTTCACATCTCCGGCATACAATAAAAAGATTTATATAGGCACTAAACCCCGTATCACGGAATAACCACTGGGGGTTATCGCTGCGCTCCTCCGCTCCGAAAGGGACGCGTGCGAGCACGTGTTTCCTTTCTCTGCTACGTGAACCTCTGACCATGTATCACCTTCGGCGCTACGGTCCGAGGTTCAGTCCGTCACAGTACCATGAAAAATCCCCCATCTTTCGATGAGGGAAATTTCATGGTAGCGGGGAGAGGATTTGAACCTCTGACCTCGTGGTTATGAGCCACGCGAGCTGACCAGACTGCTCCACCCCGCGACGTCGCCATAGGCGCATTTACCAGCTCTGATGGTACCCCATCAGAGGTGAGGTGTCAAGGCTACTGCTTGTCGCCAAAGAAAAACTCAGCCCACTGCGCTAGGTTGCTCACCTGCTCGCGTGCAACCTGATCCCCTGTTCCACCCGCTGTATCGCTGATGCTATCCGAATCCGGTAGGATGATGAGCTTTTCGCCTGGGTTGGCCTTGCCGAGCCGCTGGCGGGCACTCAGCTCAAGAAACTCATCGCTACGGTAGTACTGTTGTTGATACTCGAGGTTCTGGTTGCGAAGCTGTTCTAGCTCGACATTTTGCGTCAGCGCATCGACCTCTTGTTGATAGCGAAAGTTCTTTTGTAGCGTCTGCACCGTGCCCCACATCCACCCCATCGCAATCAGCAGTGCCAACACGATAGTGCCGTTCTGGATGTTGAGATACTGCCGATAGCGATTGTACAAATGATGCATAGTTTTTATGTAGAAATGGTTTAGCTATACTATACCGTTTTTTGAGCACTTAGGCTACCTGACATCTGGTATACTGTGATAGTTACAGCTACAGTTTGAAGGCATTTTTCTGGCCTGGGGGTGTAGCTCATCGGTTAGAGCAGGCGGCTCATAACCACTTGGTAGTTGGTTCGATTCCAACCACCCCCACCAGTAAAATTTCTTTAAGCATCGTGGCGTACAAATAACGCATGGCCGTCATGTGCATCGATACTCATCGGGAAACTGCCGAGTTGATCAACTTTGGCTACTTCTTTTTGGGTAGCCAGGTCGACGATAGTCGCACCGGCCGGCAAATGTTCAGACGAGATAACCGCCGTCATCGATTCTTCGGAAAAGTTTAGCACCGTTACCTGCAGATCATCGGTTTCGAGTCGATGCACCATGACGAGTAGCCCTTTGTGCGATACTTCCGGTACATCGAGCTGCTCTGCCTGTGCGATACCAACACCATCACGAATAGAAATCACCTGCTGAATCCTACGAGCAAATGAATTTTCATCCTTGAGCTGATCGGGCAGTGATCCGTACAAACTGACGGCTTTCGGAATCTTTGCGAACGACTCATTTGCCTCGACATTACGATTCATCAGATCGTAGGCACCTCGGTTTATCCAACGAGTATCGCCATCTTCGAGTAGATGAGGGATTGTATCAGGATCGATCGTGAGCGAACCGACGAGGTCCCAACCAGAGATCGCAAAGACGCCTGGTTGCCACGCATTGAACATCGCGAGTAGCACGTGGAGTTTTTTGATCTTTTCTACCTGTTCGTCGTCCAGGGCATCGAGATCGCTATAACCCAGTATTGCCGCAATCACGGTTGCCGTGGTGCACGCCACGCCGTTTTCAGTAAAGGATAGGTTATAAGGGGCATGCTCACCGATGATCTTTTCGCGTAGCTCAGCGATGATTTGCTCACGCAGCTCGAGTCCACTATGCGGCGCGTCGTGGTAGGTATACGTGTCATCCTTGTGGGTTGTCCAAAAATGCACTAGTTCATGGGTAAGTTCATCGTGATTTTGCAGTGCATGGACGAGTGAAACTGGCTGCATGCCGAGGGTCAGTGCTGCGTTCATCATCAGCCGCAAAAACTCACTGTCTCCCGTTGCAAGGGCATGATGGTATGCCGGCCTGTTGATAAAGTCGTATGACAGATCAGCTCCGTTACTAGCCAGTTTCTTGATATCATCTATCGCCAAGTTGAGTTCCTGGAACGTAAATCCACCGAGTTTTCGCACCATACTCGACACGACCTGGTTTGCCGCCTCTGACAGCGGATGGCCCTCTGACCACGCGGGCGTATCATCACTTGTCTTTTCCAGCCCCAAGAAACCGTTTGCGTCCAAGCGAACACCTCTAGCACCGAGGTGCCCTACCGAATGCAGCGCATCGCCTACTACCAGTTTCATACCGGCAAATGTCGGGTCGAGCCAGTTTATCGATGGCTGGCCTTCTTTAAAGTAGTGCAGGTAGACCCACCGTCTCTCTACTCCGTCGATACCGCGAACGACTTTGGTCGCACTCCAGTTAGTCTCCTTGACACCCGGTTCGTAAAAAATGACTCGTTGCAATTTACCGATGATATAGCCGCGTTTTTTTAACTCTTCTTCTTGGTCGAGCGATAGATTACGCGAATCCTTGCCTCTACTCACTTCAGGAAGCATCTCCCAGTCATCCGGGTGAATCTCGACCATGTGATAGATGCCTGGGTAGTCACGGTAGTTCATCGTAGCGAGCGCAAAGTCAGCCCCTTTTCCCGTATGACCAGGGACGATATCATCGATTACGATGCCGCCATACCGTTCAGCGATAGCCGACATACTCCGGAACTCCTCGTCAGTGCCAAATAGCGGGTCGATCCGGGCACTTATACGGTCAAAATGTCCATCTATACTCGGCGTCTGCTTCCATCCGCTGATTCCGCCGGCACGTTTCATCGGACCGGTATGCATCGCACGAATACCGATAGTTTCGAACGCTTCCCATAGCTTCTCGTCGCCGAGCGTCGCGATCACCGACTCGTTCTGTTTCGTGATGAGTGATATCGGATAGGCGGTATACCAAACCGATGCGTACTTGATGGCAGTATGCGGTCGAGGCTTGGCAAACGGGTTCTGCCACATGCTGCCCTTTCCGCTGTATTTGTGCGCGAGAATGTTTGCATCACTGAGCATTGACTCTTTTTTGAGCCAGCTCACATACGCGGGGTTAGAAGAATTTGGCAATCCAATATGAGGACTGGTATCTATCCGTGACAGCGCGAGCGTGCTGGCGGTTATCCAAAACTCGCGTGGGCGACCCGGAAAAAACCGTTTTGCTCCCGCAGAACGTTTAAATAATTTCGAGTTGTTTTTATCGCTAGGCATACATCCACTTTATCACTCTCTGTTTAACATAAGCATGAAAATACCCACTCAGTTGAATGGGTATTTTATGGTATGTACAGTTTATACTTCAGCGCTGCGGCTACCGAGCGTGAACGCCCGGGCAATAGCCCAGCCGATGAGGGCGTAGACGATCATAGCGACAAAGGTGCCGACTTCAAAGTAGCTGACGCCGTAGGACGGCTCATAACTGAACATTCCGAAGAACGGCGCAGCAAAGATACCACTCAGTCCGTAAACTAGGTCAACGAATGCATTGCCTTCGTTTGCACCGAGCAGCTGGAGAACAAGTCGGAGCGCCAGCAGCCCAATAATAATGCCAACAATATACCAGACCACCCGCTGCGCCACGACGCTTCCAGGCACGCCTGAACGATCGGTTACCACTTCTCGGTCTCTGTCTGTCGTTACGGTTGGTTCGTCGGTTTCAACTACACGTGCCATATCCATGTCTCCTTTTGTTTAAGCTAGGATAAGCACAGTGTAAAACGGGACAGTTAACGATGTATGTGAAGATTTTCACCTTCTACGAGGCGTATGGCTCTCCGTAACGTGCATACCAGAGTGAGCGAAACAGTCGGTCACGCTCTGCGAGAGTCTGCGCTTTGTTGTCAGGATCGTCCGGAATTCTCTGCTCTACCTCATCTTTAAGGGCTTTGACCCGGTGATCTTCTCCCGCTGCTTCATTACGAGCAGCTTCTACCATCGCCCGACCACGGAGATTGATCTCGGCTTGATTTTCGGGTAACGGCTCGTATGCCGCACGCTCCTCTGCGAGCTGATGATCACGATCACTCTCAAAATCTCGCACGTGACCGGTCGGATGCAGCTTGCGTACCGGAGAAGTGACACGTGGCGTCTCTGTTGTACCGGCAACGATCTTTTGCCCGAGTTTTATTTCGGCCTGGTCTCTCGAAAACCCAGAACCATCCATCATCGCTTCGAGGCGACGCTCATCTGGATCATATCGGTTTTCGATACTCATGCCAGTATTATACCATACTGTTTATGGTTTTGTCAACACTGACCGATGTCGTATGGGGTTACTCCCAGCGGAAAACTTTGAACGCGATAGCATAGATGACGACCGTCCAGGCGCCAATCATACCGAGCTGAGGCAGAACATCAACCAGATGTGCTCCTTCGGTCGCGATCAGTCGGATGCCGTCGATCACTGGCGTAAGAGGCAAAAAGTTTGAGATCATCTGGAGCCATTCAGGCATGAGAAATCGAGGGAAGAACGTGCCCGAGAGGAACATCATTGGGAAGACGATGATGTTACTGAGCGGTGCCGCTTGACGCTCGTTCTTTGCCCATCCACCGAGTGCAAGGCCGATGCCCAGGATACAGACGATACCGAGAACAAGGAACAAAGTAAGCTCAAGATAGTTGCCGACGATCTGTAAATCGAACACCATGACCGCGACGGCAAACATGACCGCGAGCGCCAGCAGTCCGATGACCGCCTGGCCAATCATCGTTGCGAGGAAATACTGCCAAACTCGGAGCGGTGTCGTACTGAGACGACGCAGGATACCCATCTTTTTGAGCTCCGGGAAGACGTTTACCGGGCCAAAGATACCCATACCGATGATTGCGAACCCGAGTAGTCCGGCAAACGTGTAGTCAAACGGTGACAGGCTGCGTTCGTTGAGCTGTTCTGACGCAACGCTGAATGGCACCGAGGTATCGACGTACTTGCTGTTTATCTGTTTGAACTGTGCATCGAGGATGGAGCTGAGGGCGGTGGCAGACTGTTGGTTATTGCTGGTATAGAGGATTTTTGCCTGTCCGCTCGGATGCTGCGCGCCAGACTCAACCTCACCGAAACCTTTCGGTAAAAGGATGGTTGCGTCGAGCTGCGACTTGCTCATCATGTCTTTAGCCGCATCGAGGGTTGTCGCGTCTTCGTTGACTTCGAGAATCTCGCTCTTTTTGCTCTGTTCGACAAAGTCCTTAGAAAATGCCGAGTCCGACTGGTTCACGAGCCCGACGCGGAACGAAACGTCGCCGCTCCCGTTGTTGAGACCGCCGAAAACGAACAAAAAGATGAGCGGAAAACCGATCGTGAAAAAGATCGCCAATCGGTCACGGAAAAACCGCTTGGTGTTGATGCGGACCAGTGTCATAACGGTATAGAATGATTTGTTCATACTAGTCTCTGAGCGCCTTTCCCGTTAAGTCGATAAAGACATCTTCGAGGTTCGCCTGCTCCACATGTTGCTCCTTTTTGAAGCCGCGGCCTAGCAGGCTCTTCACCAGGCCTTTTGGCGTATCAAGGGCGATAATCTTTCCCTGATCCATGACAGCGATACGATCGCACAGCATCTCGGCTTCGTCCATATAGTGCGTCGTCATGACGACGCTGATACCTTTGTCACGAACCTTGCGGATCAAATCCCAGAGGTGGCGACGCGCCTGTGGGTCGAGGCCGGTCGTCGGCTCATCGAGAAAAAAGACTTTCGGCCCATGGACTAGCGCCGTCGTGATGCTGAGGCGTTGTTTCTGGCCACCGGAGAGCTGCTCGACATAGGCGTCAGCTTTGCTCTCCAGATCAACATCTCGCAGGAATGCTAACGGATCAACCTTTTCACCATACGCAGCAGCAAACAGTTCGATAACTTCGGTCAGTTTCGTCTTGTCCTGAAAAGCCGGAGTCTGTGGCTGGACACCGATAAGGTATTTTATGGCTCGAGGGTCTTCGTTGACGTCTATGCCGTCAATCACCGCCGTACCGCCATCGATAGGCCGGAGTGTCTCAATCATCTCGAGAGTCGTCGTCTTGCCAGCGCCGTTCGGGCCGAGGATGCCAAAGATCTCCCCCTGGCCCACCTCAAAACTGACGCCATCTACGACGTTACGACCGTCATAGGTCTTCACGAGATCAGTGACCCGGAGCATAATCTTGTTCGATTTCTTCATCATCTTAAATATACACGCCCAGACTCCTGAAAACAACGACAGGATAATTGACGATAACAGGTTACAAAAAAGCCCGAACGGCGGGCGGCACGCTCGGGCGTTTTTTGGCACCGGTTTGTTTGTATACATGGTAGCACCAAACTGCTTATGGCTGCAAGGCAATGTCGGATAACAAAACTGAACACCTCCCGGTATACCAGGAGGTGTTCAGTTGATCTAACAATAAAACGGGTACTAGCGAATCTTGCGAATAGTCAAGAAACCGTTTCGAGGGTTTTCAGTAACTTCGTAACCTGCTGGCAGATCAGTTGGTTCACCCTTACCACCTTCCGCTTTTGCGAAAAAGTAGATGGTTTGTTCTTTGCCACCGCGTAGTGTGACGTCTTTTTTGTGTAAAAAGTACGTTACACCCTTTGAGTTCGTGTGTTGGTAAGCTGCCATAGTAGAAAACTCCTCCTTTTAACTTTGGCTTACGAAGTTAAGCGTACGCCCTCTCCTCACCCCTGTCAACTTTTTTAGGCACTTCGGTAGTGTCGGCGCAGTAAACTGCGGAGAAAAGCCAGCAGGAGAAGACGACCGATGATTACCCCTGTTACGATGAAGCAAAACAGCACGGCCAAACCAGCCAAATCAGGTGTCCAAAGTGGTGCAGAAAAATTGATCTTGTAGGCATCAGTTTTCGGTAAGTTTAGGGTATTTGCGGCGTCGTTTTGGGCGCTAAGCGTACTGACTTGATCGATAACGCATTGAACGTAATCGTTACGAAACGACTCACGACCACCCTGGAACCGACTACGGCATTCGATACTTGCCTGCTGGTAGACGGCGCTGTTCGGGTTGGTGGACTCGCCCGCGGCACTCAGCGCAGCATCACGGTCACGTTCGTAGGTGTGCGTGAGATAAAAACCATTCTGGAGATCGGTGTTCATATGACCGGCAACATAGCGCTGCAGCTCGACAACCGATTTACGGAGAGCTTCTGGGTCGCCTTTTTCATCGGCAACGATCACCGCGCTGCGTCGCTCAACCATACCGAGGTTGTTGAGCCTCAGCAGGCTCGCCGAGAGCAGTATTCCGAGTAGCAGCACGACGATTAGTTGCCACGTCTTGAGCCGTTGAACGGCGTGAAGGATGCGGCGGTACCGTGCCTTGTCCGTGAGTTTTTCCCACCTCATAATAGTCTTAGTATAACTCAGCGCTTCTGAAATATCCTGGTTTCTCGAAGAGCCGGAAAGCCGTGCATCAGGATAGGCAGGCTGGCGACACCTGCAACAACGTAACTAACCTGTAGGCCTTGCACTCCGCCAAACGCCAACACCAGCACCGTCATAACGCATCCAAACACCGCTGCTCCATAGCAAATTGCAGACTCCATGAGAGTCATATAGACGATACGGTACCCAGGCAAGTTGTCGGCCATATCGTATTGCCCCTTCAGGTACGGCATCGAATATCCGGTCGCCACGGCTTCATTGCCGACATTTATCAAGACTACCCCAAGCGGCGTCGAAACAAACGGACGCAGTAGACTCAGGAAAAACTTTCCGATGACCGACGCTCTCAACAGCTGCCCTCCCTGGCGGCGGTCAATAACCACGCCGTAGAAATGCGCAAACGCAATCGAAGCGAGGAAAGCGATCGTCAGCAAACCACCTATCTGTGCGTAGACGATGTCGGACGACGTGCCAAAGATGGCGATAGCGATGAAAAGCGACCAGATAACTGAGACCGATATATGATCCACGCCAACAGCCGCTGCCGACACCATATTGCGTCTCGTCGCTCGCCAGTTAAAGCCACGAAACAATATCTTTTGACGTGTCATGATCGGATCTGGGGTCAAAAACAACGGGCCAGCCGAGAAAACGAAAAGGAACATAGCGACGAACATAGTCATCTCAGGACCAAACAGGTACGCAATAACACCACCGATCAGAGGGCTCATGCCGGTACCAAGCTTTTCGGCAATATACATGAAACTGAGCTCTTTACCGACATTTGCAGAGCTCTTCGCCTTAGAGAAGCTCGTGTGGTAGGACACTGAGTAGAGCGAAACTGCAGCCCCTTGCGTTACACCATAAATTGCAAGAGCCCAAATGCCAGCGCCCTCCAGCTGGGTCAGGGCCAGAACAGCCGGTATATGAAGGAAATTGCTGACGAGCATCCCTTGTTTCGGGCCGACACGCGCGATGAAGTACGCTATTGGAATCGACACGATCCCTCTAAACAGAAAATACAGCGAGAAGAAAATCAAAATCGACCAGACCGGATATCCGAGCTGGTACATGTAGATGGCCGCAACACTCGAGAACAGATTTGCCGCAACCAGACGCAACAACCGGCTCGTGTAAAGCTCAGCAAGCTCCGAAAAGCCCACTACTCTCCAGTAATGGCGTCTCTCCAGAAGGCGTTGGAGGAATTTCCGGATCATATATTTTTATTGTTTCCCACTCGTTGTTGTTACGCTATATTTAACCACACTTCTGCCTATCCGTCAGTTCCTGCGCTATACTTTGAATACAACCTGTTATGCATATATATTTTTCCGGAATCGGTGGCGTCGCGATCGGCCCACTCTCAGAGATAGCGTTTGATGCTGGTTACGCCGTGTCCGGCTCTGATCTCCATGAAAGTTTAGTCACGACCGAGCTACGTGAACGCGGTATCAACGTCGCGATCGGACAGGACGGTTCACAGATCCGCGCCACCCACGAGCGTCAGCCGATAGACTGGGTCGTTTACACTGCCGCGTTACCAGAGAATCATCCAGAGCTTGTCTTTGCCAGGGAGCATGGTATTCGCACCAGCAAACGAGATGAATTGATCGCCGAAATCATCCGTGACAAGGATCTCAAACTGATCGCTATCAGCGGCACCCATGGCAAGACGACAACAACCGGCATGGTTATCTGGGCGCTCAAACAGCTCGGGATACAGCCAAGTTACTCGATCGGCACAACAATCAGTTTTGGACCGAGTGGTGCTTACGTGCCGGGTAGTGAGTATTTCGTCTATGAATGCGATGAATTCGACCGCAACATGCTCCAGTTTGAACCGCACCTAACGATCATTACTAGTCTGGACCACGACCATTTCGATACTTACCCGACCGTCGACGAGTACCGGAAGGCATTCACGGACTTTCTCCAACAGTCAAACTACAGCCTGCTATGGGAAAAAGACCTTCGCTATCTCGCGACTGACCCAGCGGCCGATCTCGAGGCCTACGATGAACTGATGCGGCTCGATCACTTGACGCTCGCGGGCGACCATACTCGCCACAACGCATTTTTGGTTGAGAGAGCCCTGTCGCGGCTCTTGCCAGACGTTTCTGAGCGTGAGATCCGGGCAGCCCTGAACTCATTTCCCGGTACCGACCGTCGTTTCGAACGCATCGCCGAAAATCTATACACGGACTACGGCCACCATCCTGTCGAAATCGCTGCCACGCTCCAAATGGCGCGGGAAGTCAGCGACCGGATCGTTCTCGTGTATCAGCCGCACCAAAACATCCGCCAACACGAGATAAAAAACGACTATACCGACTGCATGGAGCTCGCCGAAGAGATTTATTGGCTGCCGACGTATCTAAGTCGCGAAGACCCAAGCCTAGAGATACTGCAGCCACAAGAACTGGTCGACAATCTCACCAACAAAGACTCTGTCCATATCGCCGAGCTGAACGATGCCCTGTGGCGTGAACTCAAAACGCACCGTGACGCCAGCAAGCTCGTGCTCGTAATGGGCGCAGGCAGCATCGATGACTGGGCGCGCCAGATGGTTGCTGCGGAAAAACTCTAGGCTACTTTCGTTGCCCTGACAAAGTTCGTCTCTAGCCCTTCCTCAAGCCAACGCGTTTCATACGTCGTCATAGTCTTGTAGTCATCAGCCAGATCAGAATCATGCAAATCAAAACTCAGCTCAGCGATATGCCATCCGCAGGCAACCAGCTGTTCAAGTGACCAGAGAAAGAACTGACGCGAATCGTGCTTGAGGAACAACGACCCCTTGGACTGAAGCAACTTTGTATACGTGGACAAATATGTCGGGTGCGTCATTCGCCGACCTGATGAGCGCGCTTTTGGAAATGGATCCGGAAATGTTATCCATAGCTGGTCAACGGTTCCAGGTTCAAACATCTCCCCGAGCTGGTCAGCTCTTGCGCGTACAAAACGCACGTTAGTAAGCCCTCTGGCCTCAGCTTCGTAGGCTCCGGTCTGTAGACGATCGGCTTTAACATCAACAGCGACGAACTGTTTATCAGGATACCTAGATGCCAGCTCCACGCTGAACAAGCCGGTGCCAGCACCAACCTCCAGCACATCGGTGTGCACGCTTTGCCACTCATCAAACTCAAAGCATAGCAGCGAGTTAGCAAACTTAGCGAACTTATATTTTTTGCGCTTGCGCGTGATGATGAACTGGTCGGGATCTATCATCGGAGACGCTCCACCTGCCCATCATCATGGATTCGCAGTAGCCGGGAAGGGGGCGTATCGGCGGGCACTTCTCCGCTGTCAATATAGAGATCGACCGCATCGCCAAAATAAGCTCTTGCCTCGTCTATCGTGCGAGCAGGCGGCTGGCCTTGAGGGTTGGCGCTCGGTGCAATCAATGGACCTGTCTGTGCCAAAAACTGACAAAGTTCGTTATCATTTGGTATTCGGTACGCTAGCTTATCGTTTTCCCGTAATAACCAGGCTGGTGCTCCCTCTCCGTTTATCAGAAAACTAGTTGGTACGTCGCTGTGATAGCGGTGCTCGTCGGCCGCCAACTCTTCGCCCCGATCATAGGCAGAGCGCATACTGTCGAGTAGGATGATGCAGGATTTATTTCGATCACGGCCTTTTATCCTATAGACTCGCTCAACCGCAGCCTCATTATCTGCGCCGGCAACGATGCCATAGAGCGTATCGGTGCGCAGAACAGCAACGCCACCGTTTTTTAGCAGCTGAACAAGCTCATGGTTTTTAGCTAGTTGCGAGAACATCACCTGATATACTACCATCATGGACGCTTCTTTATCGAACACAATCGGCAACTGGCTGGCAGATCCCGGCGTAGCCATCGTCGCAACACTCGCCTTTGCCTGGCTTGGACGACACTTTGGCGGCCTTGTCATCGACCAGATCGTCCGCCATCTCGTTCGTAGCACCCCGTATAACCCGCTGTCTGCCGATGATGTAAAAAAGCGTCGCGACACACTCGGCAGCCTGTTCACTGTTGTCTGGAAGGTTATCCTCATCATCGTTGCGAGCTGCATCATCTTTCAACAGATCTTTCCAAAGATCGACCTGACACCGTTTTTTGCGAGCGCGGGCTTACTCGGTGTCGCGATCGGTTTTGGCGCCCAGTCGCTCATCAAAGACTTCCTCTCTGGCGTCTTTATTATCATCGAGAACCAGTACCGAGTCGGTGATATCGTCGACATCCAGGGCGCAGCCGGCACCGTCGAGCGCGTCACGATCCGTTCGACCGTTATTCGCGACGCCAGCGGCAACGTTCATTTCCTCCCAAACGGCGAGGTTCTTCATGTCATCAACAAAACGATGGGGTTTTCGAAGGTAAACTTTTCACTTGTCGTCGATCCTGACACAGATATCGATGCGCTCGCCAAGGTGATCGATGATGTCGGCGTCGCTCTATCCGAAGATGAAAAGTGGAAAGACAAAGTCCTCGAGGCACCGCACTTCCTGAACATCGGCACCTTTAGTGATGTCGCGCTCGAAGTTACCATCACCGGCAAAACCAATCCATCACAGCAGTGGAGTGTTACGGGTGAGATGCGTCGCAGGCTGTTAAAGGCGTTCGCCAAGCACAAGATCGAGCTGGCGCACGTTCCTGGTTTCCCAGATCCTACGAAGAAATAAAACCGCTTACTGCCTACGGTGAGCTCGGAAGGATCTGGAGCTGACCGTCTTCGAGAGCATTGCTGCCAAAGTTATCGAGTTTTTTCATCGACTCACGATGTGCTGTGTAGCGCGCTTGGAAGTCCTTCAGAACCGCTTCGTTGATCGGGCCACTCGAGCTAAATTGCTCTTCGGTTGTATCATGTTGGATTTCTTTTCGGAGCTGTTCGTAGCCCGGTCGACTCAGATCAAGGCGTGACGCACCGCTGGAAACATACAGCGCCATGCTCACCATTGTTAGCAGCGAGGCAATCAACAGCGCCGCGATAATGCCGTACGTAATACGGTGGCGCGCAACGACAACGCCGATACGATCCCAGCTCATCCGGTTCATGATTCACCACCTTGCGAGACGGTCGCCTTAAAAGCATCGAGCCCTGCCTGGTACTCATCCATGATGGTTGCCATCTGCGAGACATCGTTCGCTACCACGGCACGCGCCTCACGAGCAGCGTTCAGATTATCATAGAACGTCACTTGTGCTTCTTTGCAGTTTACGGCGAGCGTGGCGTCCATCTTATCGGCATAGTCGAGATAATGTCGCTGGAAATCACTGAACTTTGCCTGTAGCCGCGAAGATGCGCTCGTCAGCGCCGGAACATCGAGCTTGTTCGCGACGATACGGGTGTTGAGCGCGACCATCAGCCGGAGCGTTGACTCGTATTCACGACCGCGGTTCACCCGAGTCACAGCCTCGCTCTTTTGCACCTGCAAGATACCGCGGAGGGCATTCGAACAACCTTCACGAATCGCCGCGATATACTGGTCCGTCAAAGGCTGAGTAGTTTCAGCGCGTACGCCAGGTGACGCGAGGAGCGTCAAAAATACGGCGACAAGGAGTGAAAAGCGTTTCATATCCCCTCTATTATGTCGTTTCGCTGTCTCCTGTCAAACGAAAATAACCGCCAGTTTTCTCGATCAAACCCTCTCGACTCAGCGCAGCGAGCGCTGGCTCAAACCGTTCATCCCATAGGACAGTCTCTCGGAGCAGCTGCTCGTCCTGCTTTCCAGTGATCAATGCCCGCAAGATACGCCCTCTCATTTCTCGGGCAGAGCCTTTTAGCGGCGTTTGCTTGACGTAGTGCGACGAGCTGGAGAGTCGGCCACCGACGGTCTTTTTTAGAAACGCACCGTAGTCCATCAGCGCCCAGTACCACTCACGTGGATTGTCGCGATCAAGTGTTTGCTCGACGAGCGTTTCGAGCTGTTTATCGGATACTTGGTCGGTGTGATCAGCATAAAAATGATGAAAATACACGGTACGAATGTTGGTCTCGATGAACACGACCGGCCGGTTATAGGCATATGCCAGGATTGCCCCGGCGGTATTCGTACCGACGCCCGGGAGCTTGATCAGCTCGTCGCGAGATGATGGCAACAAACCATCGTAATCATGGACAACGATCCGAGCCGTTTGGTGCAGGTACTTGGCGCGGCGGTTATAGCCGAGACCGGACCACAGCTCGAGAACTGTCGACAGCGGGACGTTGGCGAGCGATGCAAAACTATCGCACGTGTACATAAACGTTTCAAACTTTGGCACTACCCGAGAAACTTGGGTTTGCTGTAACATAAGTTCACTAACCAGCACTCTATATGGGCTCGGGTCGTCTCGCCATGGCATACGCCGCCCGGCCTGTCGATAATACTCCCAGACCTGCTCCCGAAATGCTCCTACCTCACTGCTGCTTAGCTGCATCGTCCAGTACGTCGTCGATCGCATGCGCCAGCCGATGGTCAAGCCCGTCATCGTGTGGCGGGATCGTAACGATCACTTTCTTTGACGTCAGCAAAATTTCCGGATAGTAGTCGGTTTGTTCCGCAGCTAAGCCGATATGCGCCGTTAGCACAAAACCGGTCTTAAAGGCCGTGACTGGAAAAACCCGGACCAGTCCTTCGCCTTCGATGTCTGACCATTCTACTGCGAGGTCGTCTTGGTTACTCATACATCCAGTATAACAGTGCTACCATGGGATGTATGACGTGGCACGAAGAGCTAGAGGTCGGCATCGCCCATATCGCAGAAAACGATATGCGCTTAGCCGAGCTCATCCACCGGTATCCGCAACCGACGTTTCGGCCACACACCGACTACTACCGTGAGTTAGTTGAGAGTATCATCTCACAACAACTCAGCGTCAAGGCCGCGGCGACGATCTATAAGCGGTTTGTTGATAGTTTTGAGCAGTTTCCTGAACCAGATGTGATCCTCGCGCGCGAGGACAGCGAACTGCGCGCCGTTGGGCTCAGCGGCCAAAAAACCCGCTACATCAAAGACTTGGCTTCTCGGGTGCTCGACGGCTCGGTTCGGTTCGATCATCTCGACCAGCTCACCAACGCCGAGATAATCACGGAGCTCACCGCAGTGAAGGGGATCGGTGAGTGGACCGTCCATATGTTTTTGATGTTCTGTATGGGGCGTTTTAATGTCTTGCCGGTCGGTGACCTCGGCATCAAAAACGCCGTAGGGCGTCTCTACTCGCTCAACACGCTACCGTCACCGGCGGATATCGAACAGATCGCAGCCAAAAATGGCTGGAAACCATACGAATCCGTTGCTAGCTGGTACCTCTGGAAATCACTCGAAAATACACCACCTGTAGCGTAGTTACACTACCTATAGCGGTCAATTTATTGCGAATCTATACGTTTTTGTATACGTGAGCAAATATGTATCGAGACTGCAGAATTGTTTGATTATTTTCGGTCGTATTTGCTGCGGTTCACCCTCACATCAATACATTTCGTGACTACGCTGCTAGCCCAGTATCGATCCGAGCGCTGAGTTCCCTCATGGTTTTTTGAAACTCTGCGCTCAGGTCTATGTCGTATTTACTCGCAAGAACCAGGATCGACCATAGGCAGTCGGACAATTCATGGGCTAGCTTTTGATCCACATCGTCCATGTCGCGTAGGCCATGTTTTGCCATGATAACCTTTGACAAGTCACCGACATCACCGACGAAACCAGCCATTAGTTGTTGCTCATTCCAGGTGATGCCCCGTTTTTGCCTATTTAACTCATCGTATTTGTCTCGTATCTCGACAGCACTTGATTGCAGTTCTTCTAAAGTCATAACTTCATGATAGCAAAACGGCTACACTCTACTCCACCATGTGGACGCGCTTCGCAGCCATTCACAAACAGAAAGCCCTACGTTATCAACGTGGAGCTATCTGCTCGACACTGTTGCCGTAGGGCGTTAGTTGGTGCCCAGAAAAGCACCGCATGAGTTGCACCCGTAGGCGAGGTTGTCGTCCCATAGATCATTCGATCCGCAGTTTGAGCACCGGCCCGAGAAGTGGCCTGTCGGCTCACTGCTGGGGTTGTTATGGGCGCGCATCGCCCTCTTTCCTTCAGGGGATTTCGGTTCCCGACTCGCTGCCACTACCCTCACCTCTTCCATTTGGATGTAGGGCCAGAATACTACCGCCCAACTAGACCAGCAAGCATAAGCATTCTCCTAGTGGACGTACTTCGCAACTACTCAACCAAATATAAGAATCGCGATTACCATCAAAAGATAGATTAGCAGCCATAGTAAACCCTCTATAATTAGCGGTTTTAATCTTTTAGAAAAAGCGTAGACAACGAACACTGATCCGAAAATAACGTATAACACCCAACTGCTCAAAGCTAGGCTGCTTACATCGTGGGTTATATAGACTTTGTACAGCTGGGGTATTGCAGTAAAAGGATAAGCAAATGATACAAAATACATCAACTTATCAACTGGCGTGAGTTTTTTTCTTTTTTTAGTTCTATGATGTCTATGTTTATGGTAAAGCAAAGTGTATTAAGTATAAGCTAAAGCAGGACCATAAATAAACATAAGTACTTTGCTTCCGCAAAACGCTTATGTTTGCCCCCGCCACTGGACGCGCTTCGCAACTTTACTAAGCAGTTATTTCTGAAAGAAGTTCAGGAAACTCATCGGTTTTTAAATCTCGATAGCAGAAGTGGCCGTAGTCATGAAACCCTACATACTTAGCTTTTAGTAGATTACTTTTGAGAAAATCTGTAGTACGTTGAACTTCTTGCATGTCGTTATCTGAAGCATATATTACGAATTCACCAGCTTGGTCTTGAATCTGCTTCTTAAGCTCAAAATTGAAGAAATCAGAATCCACTTCATGGCCTAAGTTTAACCAAGGCGCTACAAGTACCACTTTTTTTACCTTTAGCGTAGGACGCTCGGTTAGGTACTTTATCCAAAAACCGCCACCCATACTATGGCCTACCAATATCGTATTTTCATTTATTTCGAAACGTTCAATTTCTTTAACCCAATTGTTCCAGCTCATCTCAAAAGGTTTTGGGACTTCAGGGGTTGCAGTATTAATACCTGCCATAAGAAGCCGTTTCTGCAACCACGGAAGCCAATGAGAGTTACTTGAGCTAGGGTATTCTTCATTGAAATATTCTTTTTCAGAAGTCAGGCCGTGTAGCAAAATTGCATTCGTCATACTTTCATCATAACAAACGAAAAAGAATCTCCTGATCGAGATTCTTTAAGTGTAGTCAATTAGCTCCCCCTAGTGGACGTACTTCGCAACTTTTGCATATTAGACGTGCCGGATTCCATCAGAATTGGTGCGCCCTAAACCCTTGAGATAGGGTGGTGTATTTATTATAGCTATTCCGACCATACCCGCTCCTGCAAGATTTGATTCGTTATTTTTTCCTCTTACCGCAGTTAATGCAAAGGCCGCCGCAGATAAAGTAGTCAACCTATGGCGTGAAGAACTCTTAGTTATTTCACCTGTTAAAGCCTGATGCGTAATATTAAGACTTCCCACTAACAAGCTCCTTATAGCCAGCGCGCCTAAATAGGGACGAGTCTCAGGATGCTTTGTTGCGACTTCTGCACCTACTCGAGCAATCGATAGATAGTCTACAATTCCGTCCGCTAAACGACGTGTCGGGGTATCCATTTCGAACTTTCGTAATATGACCCCATCCATAAGATCTGCAGAAATTACACCTAGCATATCCATGAATATCGGCTTATCTTCTCTTACATGTTTTGCTGTTCTTTCTGCAAGACCGTACCTGGCGAAAGTAACGCCAATGCCTACGAGTTCTTTGAAAGTTTCATTCATCAGTAGAAATACATTAGATGTCGCAGATTAAATACGCAAGCATAAGCATCCCGCTAGTGGTCTCGAACTTTAGCGAAAACTAAAACTTTGCCTCGGTATCCCGTAACGGGTGATCAGTGGCTGCTACTTCTTTTTCTTTGATGATCCGTTGCTGGCTTTCTTCTGCTCTCTCCGCTGCGCCTTCTCGAGCTTTTTATCACTCTTCTTTTCAGCGACGATCACGTCTGGATCATCGATGCCTTGGGTTTCGAGCAGTTTATCGAGCTTGATATTGAGTGCAAGATTGTCACGGTTTTGAGTATTCTGGATGATAAATACCATGAGGAACGTGATGATGGTCGTACTGGTGTTTATGATGAGCTGCCAGGTATCAGAATAGTCCGTGAGTGGTCCTGTCGCGCCCCAGATGACGATCAGCACCAGGGCCAATGCAAATATCCAAGCGCGCCCAAGTACCTCTGAGGTTTTGGTAGTAAAGCGGGTAAATATGTCTTCTTTCTGTCGTTTGGCCATGATGGTTGTTCTCCTTGAGTTAGTTATTCGGTCCGTGAGACGTACGGGTTGCCTCGGATATAAAACCGGCGCATCGCCTCTCGTTCTCGGCTGATGCCGATTCGCGGCGTCGTGATGATGGTATCTGGGTCTAGCGGTGGCCCTGTTGCCAACTGAAGCGGGGAAAACTGCAGGTTGTGGCCGTTGAGTTCACGATCAATCTCGAGCGCCTGGCATAGCTTTGCCGGGCCATTGGTCACCTCGACGCCGTCCTTGCCACGTCGAGCCACCAGCGCATCATGGCCGTCAAGTGGTTCAACCGCTCGGATCAGCACAGCAGAACCCTCGCCCGGCGTACCAGTCACAACGTTACAGCAGTAGTGCATGCCGTAGGTGAAATAAACGTAGAGGTGTCCACTGTCTCCGAACATGACGTCGGTCCGCGAGGTCCGGCCGTTATAGCTATGGCTGGCAGCATCAGTCTCGTCATAACTCTCAGTCTCAACGATACGAGCGCGGATCGACTGGCTGCCAAACGAACGGATCAAATAACAGCCGAGTAGTTTTTGCGCTACGTTTGTCGCGTCTTCGCCTAGAAATACCGGAAATACACCCTCGACGTTTCGGGCTATTTCCGGTGCCATCGCTCGTCGTCGCCCTTTTCGTAAACCTTTTTTACGGCTGACCACGCAACCCGGTGTGCCACCTCTTCGCGATCAGCATCGTCGCGTCGTTCTTCGGGGTTCTTGTACTGTTCATAAGCACTGTTAAACGCCTCTTTGTATATCTCCTGGGCATGCTCAGGTAGGACGCCCTGTACGCTCTCGGGTAGTTCGGATAGGTTGTTGTATGGCATGATACTGTCCTCCGTTATCTCTTCGTTATGGTAGGTGGTTGCCACCGGTAACCCCGATGATCTCACCGGTGATATAGCTCGACTCTTGGCTAGCCAGAAAAACGTAGGTTGGCGCCAGCTCTGCCGGTTGACCGGCGCGTCCGAGCGGTGTGTTTTGACCGAACTGTGTCAGTTTCTCCATCGGTTGGCCATGACTTGGTTGCAGCGGTGTCCAAACCGGTCCCGGTGCGACACCGTTAACGCGGATACCCTTGGGTGATAGCTGCTGAGCGAGCCCATGAGTAAAGTTCGCGATCGCCGCCTTGGTCGCCGCGTAGTCGAGCAAACCGCCCGATGGCTGGTAGGCTTGAATCGAAGTTGTGTTGATGATCGTGGCGCCTTTTGGTAGATACTTGAGAGCGGCCTTTGTCAGCCAAAACATCGCAAAAACATTTATCCGAAAGGTTGCCTCGAGCTGCTCGGTCGTAAGCTCCATGATGTCATCGACGTAGACTTGCTTTCCAGCGTTGTTAACCAGGATATCTAAACCACCAAGTTCCTGCGCGGCCCGATCTGCTAACTTTTCGCAAAAAGATTCATTTGAGAGGTCGCCCGGAAGAGCGATCGCTTTGCGTCCAGCAGCCTCGATCTGGCGGATCACATCTTCCGCGTCTGGTTGCTCAGAGGCTAGATGGGTAATGGCAACATCAGCGCCCTCACGAGCAAACGCGATCGCAACCGCTCGGCCAATACCAGAGTCGCCTCCTGTAATCAAAGCCTTTCTTCCGTGTAGTCGGTCGCTGCCAACATAACTGTCTTGGCCATGGTCTGCCCGGGGCTGCAACTCGACATCGAGGCCAGGCTCCGACTGCTGTTGTTCGGGTATGTCCATCACCGGATACTGAGTCGTCGGGTCTTGCATGGCGTGCTGAGACTGCTTCTTCATGCGCTTTACTCCTCTCGCTAGACGTTACAGTAACGAGTATAGGCGGACATCAAAGCCAGTGATGTGTTATATCTCACATCAGCGGGGGCGTATACTAGTAGGTATGGATATAACCCAGATAACCAAGTACAAACACGCTTGTTTTGTCGTCACAAAAGATGATCGAAGCATTGTCGTTGACCCGGGTGTATGGAGTGATGACTTCGTAGCACCGAAGAACGTGGATGCGGTCGTCATAACCCACGAGCACCCTGATCACTGTGATACCAAAACACTTGCGGACATCGTCAAAACGAACCCAGAAGCGGTTATCTATACCCCTGCATCCGTCGCTACTCAGCTCAGCGATTTCTCCACGCAAACAGTTTCGGTTAACGAAACTGTACACATAGGGGATTTTGCACTGACTTTTTATGGCGGTCAACATGCCCTGATTGACAGTTCACTGCCCGTGATCGAAAACTTGGGCGTCATGATCGATGAAAAACTGTATTATCCAGGCGATTCGTTTGCACTCCCATATGGTGCGGTTGATCTGCTCGCGCTACCTGTTAGCGCACCATGGATGAAGTTTTCCGAAGCAGCCGAGTTCCTCCGCGTCGTTAAGCCAAGTCGTGTTTTCCCAACTCATGACGTCATCTTGTCTGACGTAGGCAAAGAGCTCGTTGATACGATGTTTGGTCGTGTCGCGGATGAAATCGGTGCGCGCTACGAGCGCCTATGAGCTAGAGGCCGAGGTCTTTGAGCTGAGCGGGATCGACGGTTGAGGGAGAGTTCATCATGACATCAACACCGGAGCCGTTCTTTGGGAATGCGACAATCTCGCGAATATTACTCTCGCCCATCAGTTCCATGAACATGCGATCGATACCGAAGGCGCACCCAGCGTGCGGTGGTGCACCGTATTTAAATGCGTTGATCATCGCGCCGAACTTGTCATCTACATATGCTTGGTCGTAGCCAAGTAGGCCGAAGACTCTGTAAAGCACCTCGGGGTTATGGTTGCGAACACCGCCAGAGCAGATCTCATAGCCGTTCATCACCATATCGTACTGATCGGCGACGATAGCAAGTTTTTCCTCGTCGGTCGCCGCGTCGAGTGCTGTAACACCACCGCGTGGCATACTGAACGGGTTGTGCCCAAAATCAACTTTTTTCTTCGTGTCGTCCCATTCATAAAACGGAAAATCAACGATCCAACACAGCGCGATAACGTTAGGGTCTTTGAGGCTGAAATGATCAGCAAACTCAGATCGCAGACGCCCGAGAACCTTGTTTACAGTAGCTCGTTTGTCAGCGCCGAAAAAGACAGCATCACCGTCAACAGCGCCGGTTCGCTCTCGCACTGCTGCGAGTTCACCCTCGGTGAGGAATTTGGCGATCGGCGAGCGCGCTTCGCCGTTCTCATAGACGATGTACGCCAGGCCACCGGCACCTTCGCTCTTTGCGATCTCCGTGAAATTATCGATCTGCTTGCGGCTCAGGCTCGCTCCGTCCGGTACGCGAATCGCTTTGATAGCTTCGGCGTTTTTGAAAACACCGAACTCGGTTGACGCAAAAGTATCCGTGAGCTCAACCAACTCCATGCCAAAACGCAGGTCGGGTTTGTCTGAACCGTATTTTTCCATCGCCTCAGCATAGGCAATGCGTGGGATCTCATCACTGAGCAGCCTTTTGCCGGCAAATTCACTCGAAAGTTTTTTGATCAACGGGTCAAACATCTGACGAACTGTTTCGCCGTCATCAACGAAGCTCATCTCAGTATCGAGCTGATAAAACTCACCGTAGAGTCGGTCTGCCCGCGGGTCTTCGTCGCGGAAACAGGCGGCCAGCTGGTAGTAGCGTGACACGCCGCCGACCATCAGGAGCTGCTTGAACTGTTGCGGCGCTTGCGGCAACGCATAGAACTTGCCCTCTTGGAGACGACTTGGAATCAAAAAGTCGCGCGCGCCTTCAGGACTGGAGTTCGCCAGAATCGGTGTCGTAACTTCTGTAAAATCATTGCCTTCCATATAGCTGCGGATCGTACTGAACATCTCTGCGCGGCGCCGTAAGATATGCTGCATCTTTGGTCGACGAAGATCGAGATAGCGGTATTTTAGGCGCAGCTCTTCCCCAGCCTGCGCTTCTGCGAACGGCTGGATCGGCAACGCCTCGGCTCGGTTGAGGATATCGAGTGAGCTGACGACGATCTCAACGGAGCCGGTCGGGATCTTGTCGTTTTTGAGGCCTTCCTCGCGCTCTTTGACGACGCCCGCTGCGGAGATAACAAACTCATCGCGTAGTTGTTCCGCTACCGCAAAAGCTTCGGCGTGCTCCGGGTTAATGACTAGCTGAACGATGCCCGTGTGGTCACGAATGTCGATAAATATAAGGCCACCGTGATCACGGCGAGTTTGTACCCAGCCCTGAACAGTAACTGTTTGGCCAATGGCTTCGATGGTGTGGGTGGTCAAGGTTCTCATATATCAGTCTTTCCTTTCGGGAGGTTGTTTTTGCGAGGATTGCTCGCCGCGACGACTCGGAGGTCGTCAAACTGGTCAAATTCATCAACGATCTTTTTGCCGAGTAGTGCTTCGAGCACATCCTCGAGCGTCACGACACCGACCGTTTCGCGATAATCGTTCACGACGACGAACAGGTGTCGATGGGTGCGTAAAAATCCGTGCAGCGCGTGTTCGAGAGATTGCTCCTCGTGGATGTAGTGAACCCGTGGGTCCATCGCCTCGCGTACCGATTTCTTGGCACTCTTTAGATTGATAATATCATGGAGATAGAGAATCCCCTCGATGTGGTGGATGTCGCCATTTGCGACCGGAAAGCGGCTGTGGCCGGTTTTGTGCAGCCCATCGAGCACCAGCGGACCCAATGTATCTTTGATGTCTGCCGTCTCGACAACAGAAGCCGGTGTCATAACATCCTGCACTGTGTGATTATCGAGCGTTATCGATGCCTGCAGGCGTTGAAACACGTCGCGGCTCAGTACGCCAGCGGAACGTTCGATGATATGCTGTAGCTCTTCTTTCGAAGCAGCACTCGTGTCGCGCTCAGGACCAACTGCGTCACTGAACCAATCCAGCCACGACCAAGTAGCAGCGAGTGCCATCAGGCGTGATTCGTACGAACCGTATAGTCTCGTCGCCGATGAAGAAACGAAAGCAATCCGTGACACCCTGCCGAGACCAAGCACGAGGGCGCTCGCCACCAGCGTCCCGACAAACCATCCGAGCGCCAAAACAGTCAGTACGATAGCCACAACGAGCAGGATCGTCTCGGTGAGTCGACGTAGCGTCATCAGTCGCGGCAAAGCTTGCTCACGCTCGGTCGCCTTCTGGGCATCGCCGTCGCCCTCGTCGCTCCGACGCTTCAGCTCAAATGCACTGAGCGAGGAACTCTCAAGCCTAACACTATGCAACAGAAAAATGACCAGCCAGACTAGGCCAGCGCAAAATAAAATCCAAATCGATAGTTGCATCATGTCTAGTTTACCGCGAGTACCCACGCATAGGCTATACTTAAATATACTAAGTAAGAAAATGAGGAACCCTACATGACTCGTACCCGTTGGATAATTTTTGTCGTCATATGTGTTGTCACGCTCGGCGCCCTGGTTGCGCTCTCGAAACGAGATAACGTAAACGTCGACTCGATCGATGCTTCTAAGGTCATTTCAGGAACTGATACTGCTATCGGTGATCAGGTTTACGGAAACAAAGATTCTAAAATTGTTCTGTTCGAATACGGCGACTTTCAGTGTCCCGGCTGTGGTGGTGCCTACGCAGGGGTAAAGTCGATAAAAGAAGACTATAAAAATCAGATCGCTTTTGTCTTTAGGAACTTTCCACTAACCAACATCCATCCTAACGCCCTTGCCGCGGCTACTGCAGCCGAAGCAGCGGGACTGCAAGGCAAATACTGGGAGATGCACGATATGCTGTTCGAAAACCAGAACGTATGGAGTGGGATCGAACTCTCAAAGCGCACCGATACTTTTATCGGTTATGCGGGGAGCCTCGGAATAGATACAGATACGTTCAAAACTGACCTGAGCGATCCACGTGTATCAACAAAGATCAACCGAGACCGCTCACTCGGCAACAAACTGGGCGTCAGCTCTACACCGACCTTTTATCTCGGAGATGAACGCCTGTCCGACAAAGAAGTTACTGACGTCATCCAAAACAATGGTGCGCTCCTACGAGCCAAGATCGATGCCAAGCTCAAAGAACTCGGTATCGAGTCCCCAGCAAAGGCCGACACCACCAAACAGACAGAAGCCTCAGAGTAGCGGATAAAAGTCCGCCACAATAAGTAAAAGCCCTCGGAGGGTAGACCGGGGGCTTTTTTCTGGCTAACTTAGTGGGCAATGTATTCTTGCCACTGAGCTGGTAGCACTTCTACCTCAACTCGCGTTGCGCGGGATGGCGCTTTGCGGATCGTTATCGGCATAGTTGCTCCTTGCTTAGGATCTGTGTCAGTTAAACGCGCACCAGTTCGACCGATAGGCACCAGCTCGCTGGCGCGAGACACAACAAAAAGTTTATCAAATCATAGTGCTTATGTCAACACTATAGTCTGTAAAGCATAAGCTAAAAGACGCGTTTTGCGCGACCGACCATAAAGATAGCGATCGTTAGCACTACTGTTAGCGTGACGATTAAGCCGTAAGCCCACGGCTCTTTCTGGAACGGTAGGTCGACATTCATGCCAAACATACCGTAGAGAACATTTGGTAACGCGATGATTACCGTCGCGGCGGTCAGAATCTTCATCGAACGGTTCAAGTTGTTGCTCGCAATCGTCGAATAAGCTTCACGGATGTTGATGATACTCTTGACGTTACTCCGAGCGCCTTCGATCGACTGTTCGTTGTTAAGCAGCAAGTCTTCGACTAGCTCTTGGTCTTCCTCGAACAACGGTATATGACGACCCAACATCAGGCGGCGCAGTATAGCGGTTGTCGGCAACATGGCGCTTAAGAACTCGTTCAGTTCATCCTCGATCAGCACGAAATCGATAAAATCCTGGTTGGCCACGTCATGCGAGCGTAACCGAGTGCGGATCAACTTGATTTGGCGAGAGATATTGTTGATGAAAACCTCATACTGGTCAACGATCTGATCCAGGATCTGCAGAACCAGTTTTGTCCGCTGTGTCGTCGAGAACTCGATCTTTCCAGAGGTAAACCGTTGCAAGCGAGGTAAGCCGTTGAGCGCAACCGTGATCATCAGATCTGGCCCAACGACAAATAGCAGTGGTGACGTCGTGAGCTCGAGGTCATCGTTGGTATAGGCATACCGGACGAAAATGTAGGTCAGATCGCCTTCACGCTCGAGACGAGGCATCTCATCGGCGTCCATAGCGTCCTCGAGGTGCCCAGCGTCAAGATTGAAGCGCTTTATAAGCCCTTCAATCTCATCCTCAGTCGGTTTTTCAACACAAACCCAGGCGCCCGACTTGTACTCATCTAAAACAGATAGTTTTTTTGAGCGAATGTTTTTATAATAATAGGTAATCATAACTATAAGCAGTATATACCAGGGAACAAATGATGCCACACACTAAGCGCCGCATTCCGCTCGGCGCAGACAATTTTCTCTCAGTTCTCGAAGGCATCGAAGGCGGGTTCGCAATATTCGTCGGTATCGTCGCCGGTTTGTATTTTCAAAACATATCACACGACCTGCTGATCGTGACGGGTGTCGTCGGACTGGTCGTTAACGCCTTTAATGCCTGTGCGGTTCGCTATACTAGCGAGCATTACCTCGACGAACTAGATGGCCACGAAAAGCGACACAAGTTGCACGCATATTTCATACCTGCATTGATTGAGTTTATTACCTACGCACTCGTCTCGCTCATTGCCGTCGTTCCACTACTGCTAATCAGAGACTCTTTGACCGCCATCGTCCTAACCGGCCTCATAACTGTGCTTATCCTTTTCTTTGCAGGCGCTTACCGGGGCAAGCTACTCGGCAGACACGCCGTACGCGACGGGTTCGAGCTCGCCTGGATCGGTCTCGCCATCATCGGCGTTGGCACGATTTCTGGTTGGCTCTTGTCGTACCTGTTACAGTAGTATGAAGAAATTAGCAGTGGGAGCACCTAGACAAAACTAGCATGGATCATAGTTCGATATTTACCCAACTAAGTGTCATCATCGTCATCGGTGGCGCTATCTCTGTGCTTATGAGACTGCTTCGCCAGCCTCTCATTATCGGCTATATCCTGACAGGAATCCTCGTCGGACCAAGCGTCTTTAACCTTATCCATGACAAGTCGGTTTTTGAGGCCTATAGCGAGATCGGTATCACTTTACTGTTGTTCATTATCGGTTTGGGGCTCAACATCGGAGTTATCAAAAGTCTCGGTAAGGTCTCTCTAACGACTGCGGCCTCCATCCTAGTGATTATCGGGGGTCTAGGCACTACCGCCAGCTACCTACTTGGATATAACACCGCGGAGGCACTGGTCATCGGCCTTGCCCTCTTCTTCAGCAGTACCATCATCATCTTAAAAGTACTCTCCGACAAACGCGAGCTCTCTCGCCTGCACGGCCAGATCGCACTGGGAGTCATCCTGGTCGACGATGTCGTCGCGACGTTTGCTCTGCTGTTCATCGCGGCAGCTGGAACTGCTGGCGCACTCGGAGTATTTGATTTTGCGCTGCTTATCGCAAAAGGTCTTGGCCTCGGTCTCGGCCTCTATGTTTTTTACCGGTTGATGCCGTTTTTCATGAAGTTCCTGGCCGGTTCGCAGGAGTTGTTGTTCATGTTTACTATAGCTTGGGGCTTTGGTGTCGCGACGCTGTTCGATATCGTCGGTTTTAGCCACGAAGTCGGGGCATTATTTGCCGGCGTCAGCCTGGCGTCACTCCCCTATGCAACCGAAATGGCCTCCCGACTTAAACCACTGCGCGATTTCTTCATCGTCTTGTTCTTTGTTGTTCTGGGAGAGAGCCTGAGCATCACTGCGTTTGAGCAGAGTATCGTCGCGGCGCTCATCCTATCGGCCATTGTGATGCTCGGTAAGCCGTTATTTGTTATGATCACGCTCGGCATGCTCGGCTATACTAAGCTCACCAGTTTCAAGGCCGCCATAAACCTATCACAGATCAGTGAGTTCTCGATTATCGTGGTTATCTATGCCGCAAGTGTCGGCCTCGTCAGGCCAGAACTCACCGCCGTAATAACGCTTGTCGCCCTGATAACGATCAGTATCAGTACCTACCTCATGAAATACAGCGACGAACTGTACCGTCTGTTCGAATCGTGGCTGCATGTATTTGAACGAAAGAACATCAAAGAAAAGGATCGAAAACGCCAGTCGTACCCAATCATCCTGTTCGGCTATCATCACGGTGGCCATGAGTTTGTGCGAGCCTTCCGCGACATGAAGCAGCGCTACCTGGTCGTCGACTACGATCCGGAAGTCATCGAGCACCTCGACCGCCAGGGCGTTCGCAATACCTACGGCGACGCGACCGACGAAGAACTACTCCATGAAATCAGCGCCAACAAGGCGGAGCTAGTCGTCAGTACCGTATCGGACATGGGCGTCAACCGCTCCCTGCTCGGCTACCTGCGCTACCATAATCCCGAAGCGGTTTTTATCTGCCACGCAAACAGCTACGACCAAGCGGCCGACCTCTACCGGCACGGCGCAACCTATGTGATGTTGCCACACTTCCTCGGTAGCGAACATATCGGTAGCTTTATAAAGAAACATGGCTTTAACCACAAGGCATTCGAGTCCTACCGAAAACAGCATGTAGTATCGCTCGGCAAGAGCGCGCTAAAGCACTAAGCCTCGCGTATAATTTCGCCTGTCTTGGCATCGTATAGTTCGGTAACCGCCCCACCGATCACGATACGCTGGCGCGACCGAACCTTCTCATCCGGCTGCCTGTGACGAACGGCGCGGCGTTGGCGCGGCGTTGGCGCGGCTTCGCCGAAACTTGTTCGAGCAAATGCTCGTTGGTGCTCCAGGCTGCGCAGATTTTTCTCGCGCAACTTTAGGAGGTCAACGCCCAGGTCGTCGGCATGTGCACAGGTGGCGCAAACCCGGCACGAGCCAACCATCGTTTTCGCAAAACAAACCTGGCATTCGCCTTTGGTCCATATATTTTCCATGTTCATAGCCTGGGTCTGGTTCATACCATTCATAGCAGCACTGCCCGTCGCACATTCGCGACCATAGTTGCCGCTCGCAACTTCGTCGGCGACGCTGCTATCAGCGCTTGTGGTGATGTCGGCACCCTCTGAGACAAGTTTTATGGCCGCAGCGGTATTTCGACGCTCCCTCTCAAGTGCTGCTTCACCACGGCCTAGGCTCATGATGTCAGCGATTGCCTGCATATGTTGATCGACTAGCCGAGGTTGTCTCATGATCTCAGCCATGGCATTCTGCCTGTCGACGAACCGCGACCCGGCATGACTACGCTCACCGGTCTCCACCTCACGCGCTACATCATAAACCAGTTTCGCTCGCTCCACGAGCTGACCTACGAACTCCGCTGGCGCGGTTACGTTCACGAGGGCATGAGCCGCAAGCACCTGCTCAGAGGGTTCCATGAGATCCATATCGAGCAACTCTCCGACAGCTCGGAGGCCTGCCGGGCTACTATGATCGAGGGTGAATAAACGGCACTCAACACCGCCTGGGCTGCGCTGGTAAACACGCACAAACGAACGGAGCAGGTCACGGCGATATCCTTTGATGCCGGTCCGTCCCTCCGCGACCGCGTCCGGAACTTTCGAGAACTTGATGAGCACGTTACCGTCTAGCTCACCACGACCAAACGCATCTACCAACAATGCCTCTTCATGCTCGAGACGTAGCCGCTCGACCTCGAACGCCTCGTCACCGATAAATGTCGCTTCGCCGCGTAGCAGCGCCTGTAGCGTCTGATTATGGAACGGACGGTCAATGTTATCGGTTCTACAGTGAGCGGCGCCGTGCTTCATCTCATACTCAATCGTCGTGTCGATCGGGTAGCCGAGACGTTCGGCGATATCGGTCATCTCTTCGAAGCGACGGTTTGCCTCAAACCGTTCGTAATCCCTCGCTCTGATTGTCTCGATAGTATGTGGCATATAAAAACGGTGCTTCCAAATATGAAAACACCGCTAGAACGACTAGTTGAAGTATCTCCTGCTCGGGAAGCCCTGTTGGAGTCGTACGCGTATCGGACTTATTCAGCAACTACCCTCATAGATTGCTCAATTTACCGTTGCGGCACAGCTCATGATTTGCACATGATTCCGCGTACGTCTCTGGGTTTGTTTGTTAATACTATCGATTGTACTCCGCCGCCGTGGTGTCGGCAAGCGTAAAAAACACACTATAGGTATCGTTACATCTCACCGGGAGTCGCGTCAGGTGAGGCACGCTTGAGTTCTCGCTCTTCGATGAAAAAGACCAGTACACCGGCGAGCAGCATCAATCCCGCGGAGACGAGGAAGATATGTCGGAGTGAATCACTGAACGCATGGACGACTTTACTAGAGTACTCGGCTTGGTTGTGCTGGAACTGCTGAAGAACTTTCTCCCGGTTTGGGGCAGGTGTGGCCCCTAAAGCCGACTCAGTACTGTCAGTTATTCTCTGTTTTATATCCGGAGAGTTGATAGTCAGCAGCGTGTTCGGATCACTCAGATCACCGATCTGCTTTACTGCTGACGATGAGGCGAGCTGCCTAACGTAGGGATCGGTCTGAATATCCGTCAGGTTCGTTGTTATGCCACTGGTTAGCATGGCACCGAATACTGCGATACCAACCGTTGAGCCGAGACCGCGAAAGGTCTGGATGGAGCTCGTCGCAACGCCCAGCTCCTTTTGTTCGAACTCGTTTTGGACCGCGATGTTCATTATCGGCATCACAAACCCGAGGCCAAACCCAAGCAATGTAATGATGACCGCTTCGTAGATATAGCTCGACTCAGGTGTCAGTGTCGTAAGCAGCCCCACCATGACCGTCGCAAGGATAATACCGAATTCCATGAACCGTTTATATTTTCCGGTGCGCGAGATAATCTGTCCGCCACCGATGCTCGACGTCATTATCCCGGCTACCATTGGGATCAGCATGAGCCCTGACTCGGTCGCATTGGCACCGAAAACCTGCTGGTTAAACTGCGTCAAGTAGAGGATAGATCCCATAAAACCAACGCCGAACAGCATAGCAATCACCATCGTGAGCGAGAAGGTTCGATTACGGAAAAACCATAGCGGCAAGACGGGCTCATCGGCGCGTCGTTCTACCCAGATAAACCCGGCAATCAACGCCGCAACACTCACGCCCATGATGAGTCGAAGGCCGCCAAGCGAGAGGTTAAGCGTATTCATCACATCGCCAAATATCGACTCGGTATTATCGACAGCCAGAACGATAGTCGCCAGTGCAGCGGTCAGTAGGCCAGCGCCTATATAGTCGATACGCGGGCGCTTTGCGTGACGGAGCGGTGGACAAAATATCGCGATGAGAGCAAATGCAGCGATGGCGACCGGTACATTTATGTAAAACGTCCAGCGCCAGTCGGTTGCCAGTCCGAGTATCGACTGGCCATCGGTTAACCAACCACCGAGCAGCGGTCCGATAACCGAACTGAGGCCAAACACGGCCCCAATCAGCCCTTGCCACCGTCCGCGTTCGCGAGCGGCAAACAGGTCTCCGACGATCGTAAAGGCGTTCGCAGTGATAATTCCACCACCGATACCCTGCACGGCGCGCCATAAAACGAGCTGGTTGATATCACCTGCCAACCCGCTCATGAGTGAACTCGCACCAAAGATCGCGACTCCGATCAGCAACATAGTACGCCGACCAAACAGGTCAGAGAACTTACCGGCGATCGGCACCGTAACCGTCGTCGTCAGCAAGTAGGACGTAACAATCCAGCTCAGGCTGCTAAACGAATTAAAATCCTCGACGATCCTGCCGAGTGCAGTCGCGATGATAGTCTGATCGAGCGCCACAAGGAACAGCGACGCCATGACCGAGAGCATGATGATCAATTTGTTTCGAAGCGGCATATGATGATTCATGGGGCTATGCCTGTTCGTCCAGCAAGCGCTTGTAGCTCTCGGCGTTGTCCGTTATATGGTCAACTATCTCACGAAGTTGTTCTTCTTTGATGAAGCCGATCCACTTTCGTTCGATCGAACCAACAACATACAGCCGATCGCCTGACTCAATACAGAGATCTTCACGAGCATCAGCCGGAATAACGACTTGGCCCTTAGTGCCGACGGTTGCGGTTCCATATAGTTTTTTATCGTACATTACCCACTATTGTATGGAAAGTATGAAATGTATGTCAAGTGTTTTGTAGGTGAATAATAGCAAGCGATGACTCGACCCGGAGCGAGGCAGCTCTACCGCGGAGCCATTCATCAACGGCTCGTCTGGCGCCCGGAAGCGCTTCATTTGCATAATCATCGACGACGATCGTGGCGTCCGGCAGTAGATTTGTTTCGATAGCGCATAGGCTATCTCTGATCGACTCATAGTAATCCCCATCGAGGTACGCGAAACAGATACCATCAGGTACATCGGCCGCAGCGATCTCACTAAACCACCCTTTATGTATAACTGGCAGCCTGAGATTTGCTTTTTTGAACTGCAGCTCAAAAACTTTTCTGCTCACCGCTAGCTCACCGGCACGAAACTGTTCACCGGCCGGACTGAGATCTTTGGTTGTTTTCTCGGGCAGGCCTACGAAAGAATCATAGACATGAAAAGCCACCTGCTGTGCTTGTATGTCGAGCAATCGGCGGATGAACAGCGATGTCGTTCCGATATAACAGCCAAGCTCAACGACCGATGCATCGTGAGGCGTGATAGCGAGACGACTGTGTAGCTCACTGAGGATAATCCGAAGTTCGCCTTTATCCACCTGATCGGATATGACGGGGTAACGCTCCAGCAAGCTGTCGATAGCTGTGGGTCTAGGCATAACGACGAACTGGAACCAGTGTGCCCTGTGGCTGCGGAGAAGACTGAGCAGGACAGCCAGGCTTCGTACTGCTAGGAGTCGGTCCAGCCGCTAGATTATCGCACTGGTCGATCGAGTCCGGATAGCCGTCACCGTCGGTATCAAGGTCTTCTTCGGTATCATCTTTTTCACAACCTTGTCCGTCCACCTCAGCTCCTGCCGGCGTTGACGGACATTTGTCTTTGGAATCAATCACGCCATCACCATCGGTATCGACAGTTTCTGGATCCTCTTCTGGCACCTCACATCCATCCTCAGCCGCCACGCCGGCAACAGTCGGACACTTGTCTTCGGAATCAATCACGCCATCACCATCGGTATCTTTCTTTGCTCGATCTTCCTCTTCTTGCTGCTGTGGAGGTGGAGCTGTAGATTTGCAGTTCTTATCTGGAACCGTGCCGTTGATAAAGAACTCTTCGTACGAGCCTCCAGATGCCGTACAGGCAAGCGCTTTCTTGACGCTACTCGGTTGTGAGAATTCCTCCTTCGGTGTATCGGCCAGGAATGCCTGCATCGATTTACTCCAGATCGGTCCAGCCATCGATGAACCACCGGCGGTCATGACTTCGTTTTCGTTATTGCCCACCCAGACACCGACTGCGAGACTCGGCGTAAAGCCAATCGTCCAGGCGTCTCGGTTATCATCGGTGCTTCCTGTCTTTACGGCCACATCACGTCCCGGGATGTTCAGACGGCTGCCGAACGTCGGAGCGCGGGCTGTATTGTCTGACAAGATATCCGAGATGATAAACGATGCTTCCGAAGACTGGACTCGCTTACTTTTTGCATCATGTCGAAAGATCGTTTCACCGTACTTGTTCTCGATGTGGTCTATCAACGCCACTTCGTGCTGACGTCCGCCATCGGCAAACGCGGCGTAGGCGTTGGTCATGTCGATCGGACGAGCCTCGGCAGCACCGAGCGCGAGGCTGAGACCGTAGTCGTGATCAGGGTCAACAGTTTTGATGCCCATCTCGCGGGCTTTGCTGATCGCCTCTTTGACTCCGAGCTTCTCCATGACTTTTACTGCCGGTATATTGAGCGACTGAGCGAGCGCGTTTCGTACCGTGATGTCGCCCCGGAATTTGAAGTCATAGTTGTTCGGCTTGTACCCACCGAAATCGGTTGCTTCGTCCTGGATGACAGTTGCCGCCGTGATCACTTTTTGATCGATTGCCTCAGTGAAATAAATCGGCTTAAAACTCGAACCCGGCTGCCGGGCGGTCGTCGCCATGTTTACTTTACCGAACACTGGGTCATCGTAATCTACACTACCAACGAGTGATCGAACTGCGCCGGTCTTTGGGTCGATGGCGACAAGCGCCGCGTTACGACCACCGCCAGAAGCGCTAATGGCAATGCGATCCGAGATGATTGACTCGGCTTGTTTTTGCCAAGCGAGGTCGAGCGTGGTCATCACCCTGTAGCCTGAACGTTTGGTTTTTTCCTCGCCGTACTTGTCGTACAACTCATTTAGAACCATCTCTGTGAAGTGCGACGCGTTTTCGTATACTACCGGCTTTACCTCGGCGTAGGCGAGCTGTTCGGATAGAGCGGCGTCTTTCTCGGCACTAGTGATCATGCCGTCCTCAACCATGCGCTTGAGCACGTATGTCTGACGTTGCTTTGCCTTCTCTTGGTCACCGTTGATCGGCGAATACGCGCCTGGTGCGGGCAGCAGCCCGATCAGCATCGAGCTCTCGGCTAGCGTCAGATCGCTCGCAGGTTTGTTGAAATAAACCTTCGCTGCTTCATCGATACCAAATGCACCTTCACCAAAGAAAACCGAGTTGAGGTACATATCAAGTATCTCGTCCTTGGTGTACTTCTGCTCAACGGCGATTGCCATGAACAGTTCCTGGTACTTGCGCAGGAATGACCGCTCGCTCGAGAGCAGGGTGTTTTTGACTAGCTGCTGGGTCAGGGTCGAACCTCCCCCGGCAGCACCCGTGAGGTTGTTATACACGGCGCCCATGATCGCTCGCACCGAGAAACCTTCATGTTGGTAAAATGACTTGTCCTCACTGGCGATGAGGGCTTTTTCGGTAAAGTCGGATATCTGATCCAGACTTAGCCTCTCAAGTGCTTTATTCGAACCGGTACTAAAAAAGACCTCGCCTCGTATATCAACGAGCTGAACCCCGGTATTATTCCGGTTCATCAGGCGTTCCGGATCACTGATGTCGCGAAGCAGAACCAAGTACGTTATGATCGGCGTAAGGACGAGAAAAGCAACTATCGGTGTCGCGATAAGGAGTATTTTCTTGCGCCGGCTCAGTCCTTGGAATGTCTGCCAGTGTCGTCTAAAAAAGTTCCGACTGCGCTGCACCGTACCCGGCCGTTTCGTGTATCTGCCTTGTCGTACCATCGTTTCTCTATATTAACATCAAAACTGTCGATGTATCGCAACTGCCTACGCAGTCCTAACGTTGATTTTCTTAGGCGGTAAGTACTTTTCTTTGACGTGTATCGTGCGGACTTCGAGAGCTTCAAGGGCAAAGATGATGGCAACCTCAAGGAATACGACCGCATCAAATACACGCACTTCATAGCTATAGAGCATTCCTATCGACAGAGCTGCCAGCACTACCGAGGCGATCCCGACAGTCATTCGTACGAGATACGAGCGCGGCGGTTTCGACAGTAGCAGTATAACGAGCAGTACCGCGACACCGCCTCGCAGCACCGTGTATGGGAGCGACGTATCAGCCAAACTCATAAGAAATGAGCTGGATTGGTAAATGCCGCCATAGATAAGAGCTAGCACAAAGATCAGCACGCTAGCGATCAAGGGTTTATTTCCGGTCATTTTCAGCCTCCTTTCCTGACTTGTTTCCAGCGTAACAAGCTGGCCTAGCAACTGTATGTGATATTTGTTACATGTTTATATCTTTGCCTTATTTGCAAACACGTTTCCTAATGTAAAAACACCCATTGTGCTATGGGTGTTTTTACGGATTTCAGGTGCCTGTAAATTTAGAGTTCAATCATAGGGTTCTTATTGTGTCCAATATACTCCCTTTCAAACTCTCGAAGTAGTTTCCGCCGCTGGTGTCTTTTGTACGGTGTCGCAAGTCGCGACTCCTGGGTGAACTTTTCGTTACTTCTTTTTGTGCGTGACATACTAACCTCCCACTAACCTAATTTTAGTACTGCGTGTTAAGTCGCAAGATCGGGAAGACCTGCTTTCGACTGACGGCATCACGTTTTTCGATCGGCTCAATATCAGCTATAAAGGACAGTTCTTCGTCGAGCCCGGGGAATTCTTTCATCTTTTTTGTTTTGAAAGCCTGGATTTTCATATCAAGCTCATGCTGTGAATAGTGATACATCCTACCCTCCAAAAATGATTTTACGTTCGCTCCACCTCACTTAAGTTAAACTTCGTGGTGCTTCTATCTAAGTACTATAGTGGCCAGCAGTCCGACTAGCTGTGACACAACTTACTCAAACCATGTGATAATTTTCACCAGAAGACTAGGGGCGGTATAATAAGGTATAGAAATGGATAGTCTAATCCAACAGCTACGGCCAAAAAGCACACTGCGTGTCGTAAAAAAGGGCGCGAACGTCCTTTTTCAGGGAGAGGTCCCACGTCGGGCGATGGTTGTTCGCGACGGCGTCATCCGTGCCTATACCATCACCTCGAATGGAGAAGAACGGGTCGTGGAGCTCTACAGCAAGGGTGACGTCTTTCCGCTCACCTGGGTACTCGGCGAAACGACGACCAGCTTGTTCTATTACGATGCCGTGACGGATGCACGGTTGATGAGTGTCTCAAAGGAAGACTTCGGCCACGCTCTCACCGAGAGCCCAGACATGCTCCGCTCCATGCTCCGTTTCGTCGGCAGTCAATACACGGCCATGCAGCTACGAATTACCGGGCTCGAGCAGTCACGAGCTGTTGAAAAGATCGGCTTTACGCTCTACTACCTGCTTTTTCGCTACGGTGTCGAGAAAAAGGCAGGCCTACACACGATCAACATCAAACTGAGCCAACTGATGATCGCTAGTCTTGTCGGACTAACTAGGGAGAGCACGACGAAAAACCTCAAGGTGCTCAAGGATAAAGGGATTATCTCCTACGCCGGCTCTGTGTATACGATCGATAAGCACCGTCTCGAGCAGTTCCTGGGCGAGGACAGTTTCCGCGACCTCAAACTACTCTAGTCTTCTTCGGCAAGCGTGTCTTTGGTGATACGGATAAGTTCGCGAGGTGAGGCGCGCGCCTTTAGGACATAGCGATGTGCACCGAGATCGTAAGCCTTATCAACTTCTTTTTGAGCATCGTAGTTACTAAAAACGATGATTGTCGTGTCTTTATGCTTTGGTGCTTGGTATTTTTCTAGAAACTCTATCCCATCCATCACCGGCATACGCAGGTCGAGGAACATGATGTGTGGATCACCGTTCTTTTCTATTTCTTGCAAGGCCTCTTCGCCGTTATGAGCAGAGCTAACCTGATAGCCGGCAGAGCTAAGAATAGTGTTATACGCACTATTTAAATCAACATCGTCCTCGACGATCAATATCTTTGCCTGCTTGGTCATGTTGCTCTTCCTCTCATTGTCTTCTCCCATAGTACTCACCTTGATGTGGGAAAATAGTGACATTTTTTACACTTTATCATTTTTGGGTAACTTTATCGTAAAGATTGTCCCGCGTTTATCGTTTGGCGCAAAGCTGATATCGCCCTCATGAAGATCGATAATTTTTTTGGCCCAGTACAACCCGAGGCCAGTTCCTCCTACTTTCGTAGAAAGAGAGTTGTCTAAACGAGAAAATTTCTCAAACAAACGTATCGTTGCATCTGGATCAATACCAACCCCTTCATCGATGATATGGATAACGGCAAACTCTCCATCATCCTCAGCATCAACCTGGATCGTCGTATGTTGCTCGGAGTACTTACTGGCGTTATCTATAATGTTCTCAAGCACCATGCGGATTGAGGCGATATCGATATCGAGAATGATTTTTTTCTTTGGGTGCGTGAACTCGACCGTTTGCTTGCGATCCTTGAACACGCTCCTGAGATCCTTCAAAACATCTTCGACTAGCCCGTCGACAGCCGCTGAGGATTTGCGGAGCATGACCTTGCCCGCATCGACCTGGGCAACCTTGAGCAAGTCAGAGACTATCTTTAGCTGACGCTCATTGCTTTCATAGGCCTTATCGAGCAGCTGGTGCTGGGTGCCTTCGAGCGTTCCGGCAAAGCCTTCGAGGAGCATACCGAGATACTGCTTGACCGCAGTCGCAGGGGTACGGAGTTGGTGTGACGCGATCGAGATAAACTCGTCTTTGCTCCGGTTTAGATCGAGAAGATACTCGAGCCGCTGCGCCTCAAGGTACTTTCGCTGCAACGCGTAGTAGAGCGTACGGGAAAGCAACTGCGCGTTGAAGGCGCCCTTGACCAGGTAATCTGAGGCGGCCAACTCCAATGATTTCCATTCGAGGCCCTGGCTATCAACACCGGTCAACAGTATAAACGGCTGGGTACGGTTTTCCGGCTGCGCATACCTGAGAAGCTCAAGCCCATCGTGTTCGCCTAGCCGATAATCAATCAGGTAAATGTCGTGCTTTTCGGCAGCTATCTGTTTTTTGGCATCAGAAAACGAATCCGTCCACTCAAGCAAAAAGGGCGAATCGTCTATCTGCTGAAATGTTCGTTTAATGATGAGGTAGTCGTCCTCATCGTCATCGATCAGCAGTACTCGTACGTCTTTAAGATTTTGAAAATCCATTACTATGCTGTGGCAACTCTACTATTTCGAACCAATATTTCCCAAGTGTTTGCATGACCGCTATCAGACTTTCAAAGGTAACCGGCTTTGTGATAAACGAGTTAACGCCAAGTTGATAGGAGCGGTAGATGTCCTCTTCCGCTTTCGACGTCGTAAACACGACGACGGGAATACCTCGAAGGTTTTCGTCAGTTTTTATCTCACGCAGCGCTTCCCGACCGTCTTTGCGAGGCATGTTGAGATCAAGCAATATAACACCTGGCCGAACAGCGCTACCGTCAGCATAGTCACCGCGTCCATTCAAATAGTCCAAAAGCTCCTCGCCATCCTTAACACGAATCAACTCGTTGAGTAGTTTGCTCTCCTGAAGCGCTTTCTTAGTCAACATGAAATCATCGTCGTCATCGTCGGCCATGAGTATCACTATTGCGTCGTTTGGGTTTGTCATCTGTGTCGTTTCTCCTTACTATCTCTCGGCAAGCGTACGGTAAACGTTGCACCTTTATCCTTTTTACTAACAGCCGTAATACTACCATCATACCGCTCGACTATCTTGCGGCAAACCGCGAGACCGATGCCCGTGCCTTCGTAGCTATCTCGGCCGTGCAGGCGCTGAAAAACAGAAAAGATTTTATCTATATACTTTTCATCAAAACCAATGCCGTTGTCTTTGACATTGATTTCCCAATATTCTCCGATGATTCGTGATGACAGTTCAACGACCGGCTTTTCGTCCGGTTTATGGAACTTGAGCGCGTTACCGATCAGGTTCTGAAAGAGTTGCCGCATATGTGTTGGGTCAGCGATAACTGTTGGAAGCTCGCCAACCCTGACCGTACCACCGACGGCTTCGATACGTGACTCGAGGTCCACGACAACGTCCTCAACGATTCCCTGCAGATCAACTTTTTGCTTGGGGTTTTTTCTCGTCGTAACTCGTGAAAATGATAGTAAGTCTTGGATGAGCGTACTCATGCGAGATGCAGCGCTCTCCATGCGTTTGACATAGTCGACGCCCTCACCAATCCTATCGCTATATTCACTCAGCAAAAGATCGCTAAATGCTTGGATCTTGCGGAGGGGCTCCTGAAGGTCATGGGACGCGACATAGGCAAAATCTTCGAGCTCGCGGTTGCTCTGCTCCAAGCTCTCGGTCTTTTTCTGCAACTCTCGTTCGATAGTGTGGCGTTTGATTATCTCGTCACGCAAGCCTTCGTTCGTCAGGATCAGTTGTTTGGTGCGCTCCTTTACTCGCGACTCGAGTTTTTGCTTTTCGAGCAGCAACTCATGCTCAAGTTTTTGACGTGTCTTGATCTCTCGCTGCGCTTCTTCGTATAAACGTGAGTTCGTGAGCGCGAGTGAAACACGAGCAGCCAGCTCCTCGATCATTGCCAGATCGTCTTTTGTATAATATCGCCCCGAGTCAGAGGACACGAAACTGATGCCACCGACCACCGTATCACGAACCTTGAGCGGTGCGATGATGATTGACCTGAGGTTTAAGCTCAGCATAAACGCGCGCTTATCATCATCTTCGAGAGCCTCCTCTATCATCTCAGTCGATATATACGGGTAGTACTCACTCTTGCCGGTACGCATAACGGCCGGTAAACCGGTTGGTTGATCCATATATACCGGGTTATGTTCACGATATTCCTCAGCGAGCTTTGTTTTGGCTGGATCAACATGGGCAATACTGACCTGTTCAAACCCATTTTCACCATCGTAGAGATCAACCGTACACCAATCAGCAACGGAAGGTACGCTGACTTTGGTTATTTTCCTTAGCAACCGCTCATAGCTGAGCGATGCGCCGAGTTCTTTTGACACATTGCCGAGGAATGTTTGAACTTGTGCGGCTCGTTTTTGCTGATCCACATCCGTACACGTCCCGTACCATTTAGTGATTTCCCCTGTCTCGTCCCGATATGGCAATGCTCGGCCGATGACCCACCGGTACGTCTTCGTCGATGCATGAAACAGCCGGTATTCTACCTCGTAGGGCTTGCCTGTCTTCAGTGAATGACGCCAAGCTTTTTTCGAATGCTCTCGGTCACCGGGATGGATGAGATGTGTCCAGGTCTCATCTGCTCCACCCTCCGTCATGCCAGTAAAGTCATACCACCGCTGGTTATAGTATTCATAACGACCGTCTGGCTGCGTGACCCAGATCAGGTGCGGGACGGAGTCGGCCATAAAGCGGAGACGGGCTTCGCTCTCAGTCAATGCCTGTGCTATTTCTTTGCGGTCAGAGATATCCCTTGTTTCTTGATAAACAGCGATAACCTTGCCGCTCTTGCCGAAGACAGGGTAATGCGTGAGATCCCAGTATCGTTCTTCAAAGGTACCTGTTTTATCCCTAATACTGTACGATACCCCCGGCATTCGATCCGACTTGCCGGTTCTTATAACTTTGCGGATTGACTCAAGTAGCTCGCTTCGCCCCGTGTCGACATATTCCTCCGATGTATCCGGAAAAACATCAAACAACGGCCGACCGACTGTTTTGTCTCGGTCGACCATGGCGACTTTGGCGTGGGCTGCATTTTCTTCGAGGATCGTAAAATCCGGATCATCAACACCAAAAACTATATAGGGCGTATCAAGTGACTGAAATAGGGTGTTGCTGTCGATATGGCGGATCGAAGTGGTAATCTCTGCCTTCACGTTAGGCGCCTCTTTTTTTGGTTCATGTGGTTTATAAAGTCCTGTTTTTTAGATCTTATCTATAAAAAAGAGTTTGCTGTACTCAAAATAAAGCGTCACATGCGTAGGAAGAGACATGGTGTCTCTTCCTACGCAGTGTGGCTTAGAGCCAGACAGGGCACGTTAGACCCGGTGGGCAGTTCGGCCGGTAAACGCCTTGACGATGGCCAGCAGAACCACAGCGCCGAGGATTGCCGTGAGCAGTCCAGGGATACTGAGTCCCTCGACATTATTGCCCGTCAAGAGACGGACGAGGAATCCACCGAGGAAGGCACCAATGATACCCACGATGATGTTCGCCATCGCGCCCATCTGAGCGTCAGTCTTCATGATCATTGAGGCGATCCATCCCGCAAGGGCGCCTAACAAGATCCATAAGATGATGTCCATTACCATGCTGTACTCTCCTTTACTTATGTTACACCTCTACGATAATCGTTTTCAGCCATAGGGGATGTGAAATAGTTAACTAAAAAGCATATCGAAACTACGGATTCTACGCCAAAAAGATGACTGCGTTATGAGGTGAGTACGGTATGTACCCGCTCTCGCAGTACCGGTAGCACGTCCGTCTCGAACCAGAGATGCTGGTTGAACCACCGGAAGTTGAGCGGCGATGGATGTACGAGCGGGAAATACTCCGGCAGGTATTCCTGGTAGCCGCGAACCGTCTCGGTTAGGGTCGTTTTCTTGACCCCGGGCAGATAGTATTTTTGAGCGTAACCGCCGATGAGCAGTGTCAGTTCGATGCCTGGCATCAACGCGAGTAGCCGTGGGTGCCACCTTCGGGCAAAGTCTTTTCGCGGCGGCAGGTCACCTGATGTCCCCTTGCCCGGATAGTAAAAATCCATCGGCATATGCGCGATGAGGGTCTCGTCGCGGAACACTGCTTCGTCTATTCCGAGCCACTGCATCAGTTTGAGACCGCTCGCGTCATCCCACGGCTTGCCGCTCGTCTGGGCTCGGATACCCGGCGCCTGGCCGATGATAACGATCCGCGCGCTTGGTGAACCCGTGAAGAGTGGCTTATGCCCCAGCTCTGTATATGACTGGTTTGCCGCGTCGCTCATGATCTCGATGCGAAGCTGCTCAAACGGATCAGTTTTCGCCATCGTCCGCTTCATCTCCCGGGTAGGTCACTGTTGTTCCATTCGTGACGGCGAACGACGTCAGCGTATGTGGCTTTACGCTGGTCGCACTCATGATATCCTGAACCGAAACCTCGCGCACAACGAGCGCGTCGCCAACGAGCGAGCGATGACAGCGCCACGGCACCGCCTCGGCGCACATGATTGCCGTAGGGGACTTTTTAGCCAGCTCCATGAGACGTACGATGCCAGCGGTGAACTCCTCGGTCTGCATATAGTCCGCATAGTTACGAAAAGACTGATTTCGCCAAGCAGTGTTTGTTGACTGCTTTGCCTTCGGACGCAATCCGCCCAGTTCTTTGAGGTAGGTATAGTCGATGCCCGCGGACGGTAGACTTTCACGCAGCGCCGTTTGCTGGTATTGAGGATTTTTTAGAGACTTCGGTACCGTACGAATATCAACGAGCTGGGTGATACCGTGCGAGCGGAGCAAGTCGATGAATTCCTCTATCGAACGTGTAGAATGCCCGATCGTAAATATTGTCATACCCTCTTATTATAGGTTGGTTTCATGCGGCTGACGACTCGTCGGAGTGTCAGTGTGAGATATGTTACTGCTGCCACGCTCGGCTTCGGGCACAATAAAGCCATGAGCAAGTTTAACCTTCAACGCTACACCGCATCCGAGCGCAGAGCCGAAGCAGAGATCGACAAATATCTCCGTAAAGTCAACCGCCGCGGTAGCGTGAATATCCTCGAAGAGCTAAGAAAACTCAGCGCCTAGAGTTGGGTTATTTCGAGATCAGTCAACCAGCACCTGATGTTACTATAGGGCTATGAATGTAACGGAAATACCTGGCGGAACGGTTCACGAACTCCCCGAGGATCTTCGAAAAGCCCTTGTGGCCAAGCCCGAAGCTCTTGCTGCGTGGAACGATATTTCCGCGCTAGCTCGTAACGAGTGGATTTGTTGGGTCACCTCACCAAAACGCGCCTCCACGAGAGAGAACCACATCGGCCGGACCTACACCGAACTTGCCGAAGGCAAACGCCGCCCATGTTGCTGGCAGGGCTGCATGCATCGCACCGATATACCGCTGAGCCCTACTAAAAAATGGTTGATCGCCAAACAAGCCAAGAAATAACTCGGGTACCAACCCTCCCCTTATCAACTCGGACTAACCGGCGTCCCGTTATCAAACAAGTTGTCGGTCCACTGGTTACCGGGACGACTGGCGTTAAAGTCAAGAACCGTCTCTATGTTGCCGCAGTGGCCGGTATCCGGGTCGAGGACAAAGCGGTTACCGATAAAGCGAATGTTAGCCGCCAGGTGGCCATAGGGCTTGCTGCCGTCATCACCGCTCGAGCCGCCATAGGCGCAGATCGTGGAGCCACCACCGCTACCGCGATAGAACAGGTTGCGCTCGATTAGGTTGTTTTGGATGGGGGCAAAGTCACCGTAGCCGGTGAGGCCGGCGGAACAGCCGGTACCCGGACCTCGTTCAGCCTCGCAGGTGATCGAGTTGTGGCGATAGGTAGTGTACTGCTCCATGCGCATACCGCTAAAGTGGGCATCACCGCCGGGATCACCGCCTTGTTGATGAACCCAGGAGTTTTCGACCGTACAGTTCGTCATGCAGTAAACCGAGCGGCGACCGCCAGTGATGTCGACCC
>CBIHNH010000001.1:0-61139 GCA_966211425.1 uncultured bacterium | reverse complement strand
TGGCTCAACGAGAGTTTTGCCACCATCATGGAATACGTCGCCGTCGACGCCCTCTATCCACAGTGGCAGACCTGGAATATATTCGCCTCACAGGAGGTTCTGTCGGCGCTTCGACGTGACCAGCTCGCAGGTGTCCAGGCTGTAAAAGTCGAGGTCAATCATCCTGACGAGATCAGTACGATCTTTGACCCGTCGATTGTCTACGCAAAAGGTGCCCGTCTACTAAAGATGCTCCGCAGCTACATCGGAGATGATGCTTTTCGCGATGGACTGCGTAACTACTTCAAACAACATGCCTACAAAAACACGGTTGGCGGAGACCTCTGGCAGGCATTTTCGGCGAGCTCGGGGAAAGATATCGAGAGCTTTATGGAGTCCTGGATTTCACGCTCAGGCTTTCCGCTGGTTAGCGTCACGACCACAGGCGACGGCTATCGGCTGACCCAGGGGCGCTTGATTCTCGGTGCACCGACTGATGAGAGCGTCTGGCCGATACCGCTTCTCGCCTATAACGACAGCTTTCCGGAGTTGCTCGAAGCCAAGCAGGTTAGTTTTGCTGCTCCCCATGACCTACCGCTCCTCAATCGTGGCAATGATGCTCATTTTGTCGCCGAATACGACGATGCCGCTTGGCAGCAGATCTACGATGCTCTCAGTGCCGGTTCTCTCGATAGTATCGCTCGCCTATCTCTCCTTCACGAAACCAGCCTGCTCGCTCGTAGTGGCAAGGTGAATACCGCCACGTTGCTACCTCTCCTGCACAGGTACCGTCACGAGGACACAGAACCGGTCTGGAATATTATCAGTATGATTATCGGTGACTTACGACGATTCGTTGAAACAGATACCGAGAGCGACGATCAACTCAAGCGGCTCGTTACAGAAATCGCCACTCCGCTCTATGAAAAACTCGGCTTTGATCAGTTGGCGAACGAACCCGAACAAGACACAAAGCTGCGCGCGAACATCCTCAGCCTTCTTGGTTATGCGGACCATCCTGAGGTCATCGAAAGATCACTCCTGAATTTCCGCGAAGCAGATGATGCACTCAACCTTTCGAGCGAAACTCGCGCGGTTATCTTTGCGGTCGTCAGCAAACATGGATCAGATGACGACTTTGAGCGCCTGCTCACTATCCATGGACAGACCGTCAATGCAGAGCTCCGTGACGACGTTACCTCAGGGCTTTGTGCGACACGCGATACGACACGCATCGGCCGCCTACTTGAGCGAATGACCGACAATGAGCTGGTTAAGCGTCAAGACTTATTCCGCTGGTATATCTACCTACTTCGCAACCGCTATGCTCGCGACCAAACCTGGCAATGGATGGTTAATCACTGGGCATGGATAGAAGACACTTTTAAGGGCGATAAGAGCTACGATGACTTTGCCCGCTATAGCGCTAACGTCCTGTCCACGCGAGACTGGCTCGATACATACCGTACGTTCTTTGAGCCGCTTAAGCCTCAGGCGGCACTCACGCGCGCCATCGAGATCGGGGAAACCGAGATAGCAAGCCGCGTCGAGTGGCTAGAACGTGACGGTGACGCGGTTCGATCTACACTTGCTCAACAAACTGCGTAACCGTGTAGTCGGGTCCGGTCAGCTCTATCGCCGCCAAGCGAGCGTCTTGATCTCCGTGCGATTGTAACCACATCCGTGCAGCTCGGTTCATATGTTTTAGCTTGGTAGCAGTTATCGCCGCCATTCCGCCTCCCTGTTCATGGTTGCGACGATATTTTACTTCTACAAAATAAATCACATCAGCCTTTGAAGCGACAATATCAATCTCGCACGCCTTGGTTTTCCAGTTGCGATCTGTGATTGTAAATCCATTTCGCTTTAGGTATTCTGCCGCTTCTTCTTCAGCACGTTGCCCTGCAGTAACCACTGCTGCGCGGCTAACCGGGCTAGCAACATCTAGATCAAGCTCGAGTAAGGCTGCGATAGGGGCAAAACTCTTCCTATGAAGCGGCGTAACACCGTGAAGCTCCAGAGCAGCTCGGTGTGCCGCCGTTCCGTATCCAGCGTGCGCCCCAAAACTATACCCCTTGTAGACACTGTCTTGTTCAGCCATATAGGCGTCACGCGCTACCTTCGCAACAATCGACGCCGCACTAACGCTGGGTACGAGCAGATCCGCCTTTGCGATCGTAGTGACATACGGCCCCTTACCGGTGTCTCTCAGAAAGTTTATCGTCCCATCGATAATGATCTGTTGATACGGCACGGTGATTTGCTCCAGTGCTCGTCGGCAAGCAAGCGTCAATGCCTGACTCATCCCAAGCTCGTCGAGCTCTTCGGCGGGCACCCAGCCAAGCGCGACCGCCAGCGCTTTTTCATGGATCTCCGCACTCAAGTGTTCACGACGTTTTTTTGATAGTTTCTTGCTATCAGTCAAACCGGGAATCTCCGCATCGCCGAGCACAACCGCACCAAATACGAGCGGTCCCGCCCATGGCCCGCGCCCAACTTCATCGATGCCAACTATCATGTCTGCCATTGTAGTTCATTGACAAGTATTTACATAAGTAGTATGATAGTATACTGAGCGTTTCACCCGAAACGCGTACGTTTACTGAACAGGATGATCAGATGCCTACCCTTTCCGCTTCGCGCGAAAGACTGCGACGCAGCGACTTCGGCTCACGCGAGGAAGTCGAAGAGCTGTTCGCTAACAGCGTCGTTGTCGGCCAGGATTGGTCGTACTGCGGCAAATGCAGCCACACACTGCGGACTGATAGTGACACCTGCGACGCATGCGGAACAAAGTTCGTCATGAAGCTTGTCGAACAGCACGCGCACGCGCCTGAGATCGAGAACGATTCGTTTTCACACCTACCCCACTTTGCCAACGGCAGGGGAAGCGTCGACGCGCGCAGCTGCATGGTGCTCTAGACGATCGGCGGGGTTGGGCGTCATCTCAACCCCGCCGCGCTGTCTCCTGTTCAGTATTTTCCCTCAGAATTAAAAACTCCCACCGACTGATGGGAGTTTTTTGTTAGCTTGCTTCAGGGAACTAGGCGTTTTCCTTGTGTGCCGCTTCGACAGCTGCAGCCTTGGCTTCGAGCTCTGCATCAGCTTCGGCTTTTTTAGCAGCTTCTGCTTCGGCGGCCTTGGCAGTTTCCTCTTTTAGCTTAGCCTCTTCGGCTTCAGCAGCACGGTCACGAACATCGTTAACGGCTTCGCGATCGAAGTTTACTGCAGTCAGACGAGCACTCTTACCAGCACGACCACGGAGGTAGCTGAGGTAGTTGCGACGAACCTTTGAGCGCTTGGTGACTTCGATCTTGAGAACGAGTGGGCTGTGAAGCAAGAAGCTCTTCTCAACACCAACGCCGCTCGTAATCTTGCGGACGGTAATCCGACTCGTCAAGCTTTCCTTGCGATCGACACGAATAACGACGCCTTCAAAGATCTGGGTACGTTCTTTTGCGCCTTCTTTAATTTTTTGGTGCACACGAACAGTGTCGCCCGAACGAACGTCGACGACTTTTTTCTTCATGTGCTGTTGGTTGACTTTCTGAATCAGTTCAAACATCTCTCATGCTCACGTATTAGGGTTTATTATGGCGGTCACATAACGGATAGCCGCTATGCGCACATTCAACAAACGACTATAGCATAAAATATAGAGAAATAAAAGAGGTATACTAGAGGTTATGAACTACGACGAACTCGCCCTTCAGGCCCATCAACAACACCGCGGTAAAATCACCACCTCGCTTCGTGACACTTCAGAACTCACAAAAGAGAAATTAAGCATGTACTACACCCCTGGCGTTGCCGCCGTCAGCAAGGCTATCGCGGACGACCCGTCACTGCTTCCTGTATACACCTGGACCAACAACCTCGTGGCCGTTATCTCTGATGGCTCAGCGGTGCTGGGTCTCGGCAACATTGGCCCGAAGGGGTCCATGCCCGTCATGGAGGGCAAAGCGTTGCTCTTTAAGCAGTTTGCAGATATCGACTCGGTACCGATTATCCTCGATGTCCACGGCGCAGATGAGATCGTTGCAACCGTGAGAGCTATAGCGCCAAGCTTTGGCGCAATCAATCTCGAAGATATCGCGGCACCAATCTGTTTCGAGGTCGAAGACCGGTTAAAGGCCGAGCTTGATATCCCGGTATTTCACGATGACCAACACGGGACTGCCGTCGTCGTCTTAGCCGGACTTATCAACGCTATGAGAGTTACCGGGAAGAGCCTGGGGGACTGCAAGGTCGTGACGATTGGTGCCGGTGCTGCAGGCACGGCTATCATGAAGCTGCTCCACCAGTACGGCGTCGGCTCTATCCTTGCCGTTGACAGCAAAGGTATCATCAGCCGACAACGCACCGACCTGAACGATGAAAAGAAATCGCTACTTGACTACCTCGATGGATCCGTGGATGGAACACTCGAAGACGCTATCAACGATGCAGACATCTTTATCGGAGTAAGCAAGCCAGGCTTACTCACGGCCGATATGGTCGCCAAAATGGCCGAGCAGCCTATCGTGTTCGCTCTTTCAAACCCAACACCCGAGATCATGCCCGATATAGCTGCTGCTGCAGGCGTCGCCGTACTCGCAACTGGCCGGTCCGACTTCCCTAACCAGGTTAATAACGCAATTGCTTTCCCGGGCATCTTCCGCGGAGCACTCGATAACGGCGTCAGTAAAATCACCGACGATCATAAGATCGCCGCGGCTGAAGTTATTGCTTCGCTCGTAGAGAGCCCGTCAGCCGATGAAATTATCCCGAGCGTCTTTGACGAGCGACTCGTACCAGCTATCGCGGCGGTTATTCGTTAGTACTAGTCCGTTCCAGCCCAAAAGTTTCGTGCCACTCTCTGTAGATCCAGTCCTTAGCTTTTGACGCCTCAGTATCCAGCTCTTCGTCTTTTACGTGCCGCAAGCCCATACTAAGCAAAAAATTAAACGCCGTTGCAGAATTCTCACCGGGAAAGTGAACAGCCGCAATCTCACCAAAAACGCCGGCAGAACCAGCCAGTTCACTGATCGGGTCGTCTTCCTTGCGAAGGAGCCTGATGAGGTCGGCCAGTTCAAGCTGCTTGAGCGTTTGGATCATTTCATTTCGATGATTTAAATAATCTCCTGCGACCGCCTCAAATTCGGGCGCAGTTCGCTCATGCTTCACGCTATCATGATCGTATTCCATACTCGGTTTCCTCCTAGATTAGACCGAGTATACCACGCTAAATAACTCGGTTAATCTCTTCGATCGTCGTTTCGCCACGAAGAGCTTTGAGGATACCGTCATGCAGCATAGTCATCATTCCATCGGTGATCGCTGCTTGCTCGATGGCACGAACGTCTATGTCTTTCATCTCACCTCGGATAAGTTTTTGGATACTAGGGGTCACCATCAGCTGTTCCATGATCATAATACGACCCCGATAGCCGAACGGTACGTCCTCACTGCTACCTGGCCTATAGAGCTTTATAGCGTCGAGATTTGGCTTTTCTACCTCCTCAGGCAAGTTGGCGAGACTATCTCGTATCCAGCTTTTCGTGGCTTCGTCCGGTTCGTATTCGATTTTCGTCACATCATCGAGCCGTCGCACCAAGCGCTGCGAAAGCACCATCTGGATCGCATTGGCAAAGATCGGGTTTTGACCAATCATATCGATCATACGTGAAAATGCGGCAGCGGCCGTACTCGCATGGAACGTTGAGAGAACGAGGTGGCCGGTTATCGAAGCCTGGATAGCGGTCTTGGCCGTGTCATTGTCGCGAATCTCACCGACCATAACGACGTCTGGATCGAGACGGAGTACCGCACGCAGGTGATCAGCAAAGTTTGCACCAGCGCCCGTATTAACCGGTATCTGCGTTACGCCAGGCACGGTGATCTCGATCGGATCCTCGAGGGTGAGGATTTTACGTGACGGGTCGTTAAGCGCGTTGATGATACTAAAAAGTGTGGTGGATTTTCCGGCACCAGTCGGCCCGACGACGAGCACAAGTCCGTGCGGGTGTTTAATCACCTCATTGATCTGCTCGAGCGAACCCTCCGCAAGTCCGAGCTTATCGAGCCTTAGCATGCTCTCGTCAAAGTTAAATAACCGGACGACAACATCCATGCCATAGGCCGTCGGTACAGTTTCGACACGCATATTTATCAGCTTGTCAGCCTCGATTGATGACTCGCGTGACATATGACCAGTTTGCGGTTCGGTTGCTGCAGTCGACAGGTTTGCGCGTGACGCTAGCGAGCCCTGTAGAACACGGTATTTATCGCGACTAATCTCGGCTATCGGATGCAGCGCACCATCAACACGGAGACGGATGCGAACATTCTCGCGCTGGTTCTCGATATGTATGTCACTGGCACCGAGCCTATCGGCCTGGTCGATTATGTAGTCCATGATCTTGTCGGTGCTGACCGACTCCAACGTCTCAGACACGGCAGCAAGCGTGTCGCTGTCACCCTCACGCGCTATCTTGACATCATCGTAGTGCACTTCTCGAGGCGGGTCATATCGTTTCATGAAATCACGAAACCCAAGATTGCTCATCAGTAAAAACTCAACCGCACGGCCGTTGTTGTTATACGACTGAGTTATTGCCCGCATAACAGATTGAGGTGTGGTTGAAGTAATCGCAAAAACATAGGCTTGATCATCACCGCCGGCCTGTAGCGGCACAAGCTTCCCTTTATACATCTCGTCAACCGTCAAGATGTCCGGAACAAGCGGGGTCGACGCAGCAATCTCGCGGCTATCGAGGTAGCGCAGCCCAAGAAGTGCAGCTCGTTGCTGCGTGCTTTGTTCGTCTTGTTCGCGGTACTTCTGGGTTTGGTCGTCGGGCATCTCCTTAGATTGTACCAAAAAGCATAACTATTATCAGCGGGTATAATAGAGAACACCGTATGCAAGAAATAGTTTTGATAGCCCATAACATTCGATCAACACACAACGTCGGGTCGATTTTTCGATCGGCCGAAGGTTTCGGTGTGCGCCGCATCATATGTAGCGGCTACACTCCCTACCCGCGCATCACTGGCGATACACGCTTGCCCCACCTTACAGAAAAGATCACTAAACAGATCAATAAGACAGCTCTCGGCGCGGAATCGTTGGTGCCTTTCGAACACCAAGAGTCACTCGACTTTGCAGCGCTCAGGACGGCTGGGTACGTTATCGTCGGACTAGAACAAGATACACGATCAGTTTTACTCCCCAACTACAGACCGCCGGAAAAAATAGCCCTCCTGCTCGGCGAAGAAGTGAACGGTATCACCAGAGCGCTACGCGATGAGTGCGAAGTACTCCTGGAGATACCAATGCAGGGCTCAAAGGAGTCGTTCAATGTTAGCGTTGCAACCGGGATAGCACTCTATAGTCTTTCGTTAAAATCCTGATATAATAACGATTAGCATCATGAAACAAAAACAAAAAAAGCATGTGTTTCATCTCCGTCGAATTGGTTTTCTGACGGTACTATTGGCAGCGTTTTTCATCGTACGCCTTGATGCCGGATCTTTACCGGGAAATATTAGTTTTTCACCTAAGGTCCTTGCCTATGCGACCGAAATGAGCCGAAGCGGCCTACTCAGCGGGACCAATACTGCCCGTTCCGCGAACGGCCTCGGATCACTGACGCTGGACGCGCAACTCAACAACTCTGCGCAGATGAAAGCAGAGCACATGGCAGCGCATAACTACTGGGCCCACACGGCGCCTGATGGTACTGAACCATGGTATTTTTTCCAGCAAGCAGGCTATTCCTACACGCGAGCTGGCGAGAACTTAGCGTATGGGTTTTCCTCCAGCCAATCAACGATTGACGGTTGGATGAATAGCCCCTCGCACCAGGCGAATGTTCTTGGACAGTACATTGATGTTGGCTTTGGTATCGTTAACACGCCGAGTTATCAGAGCGAGGGCCAGCAGACTATTGTTGTTGCGCACTATGGGTCACGTGCTAGCGCCGCCCCGGCTCCAGTAGCTCCAGCGGCACCCGCACCAGCACCGCCGGCTCCGTCATCAACGCCAGCTGCTACTCAACCGTCACCGAGCACACCTGCTCCTGAAGCAACTCCGCCAACCAGTCCAGCCGAGCCGACGAACGAGCCCGCAGCAAAGGAGGCCGGAGACGCCACGAGTCCAAATACAGCACCCACTGAAGCTGCGCCTATCGCAACAGCGGCTATCCAGACCGGATCGAACTCACGTATATCAGTTCTCAGTATGCTCACACACAAAAGCGCACCCGTCACGGCAATAATCAGTTTAGTCCTCGTCTGCGTATCGGTAGTTGGCTATGCCCTAACCCATCGCTCAGCCTTCCAGCAGACAATCACGACAGGTGAGCATTTCGTTGCAACACATCCTGGCGTCGATGCCAGCATTATTGCTGCCATAACCGCCCTAATACTCCTTACAACCTACGGCACCGTTAAGTAACAATTTTTTATTATTTTAATACGACGTGTTCGACGCCATAGAGTTCACCGATGGCTGATTGCAAGGCTTGTTGCGGATCGATCCTAAAAGGTAAGCGCATTGCAGAGGATTTGTCGGCGCCCAAAACCAAGATAATCTCGCTCTCTCCGACAAAGTTATTGAGTAGCTTTTTCAGGGCATGGAGCTTGTCGTGATCGGCGGGATCAAGCACCCGAACATAGAGTCGTGGAGGTTCGCGATCATCAACCGGGCGATAGTCGTATTTCTCCTCAGCTTGCTTTAGTTTTGACGCAGCAGCTGATTTTGGTTTTCGCGGCTTAAGCTCTTTCATCTTTTTACCCGTCGCGCGATAACTATCGAGCTCTTCGCCGCTGACAAAAATAAAGGCGTCAGCGATGATCTTTGCTTCACCCAGCGAGTTCCCTTGTCGATCCGTGCTACTGATCTTACCCTCTACCTTAACGACTTCGTCCTGGATAAGTTTGCTGCCGATTTCCTCGAACAGGCTCGGAAAAACGATCACTTCACCTTCACCCATCTTGTCCTCTAGGGCGACAAAAGCCATTTTTGAGCCACTCTTTGTAATGATCTGCCGAACAGAGCTGATGACGCCACCGACAACGACCGCTTTTTTGTCGTGCTCCGGCTTTAGGCTGATAAGTGGCACGGTTTGCTCTTCGAAATAAGCATCGTAACGATCGAGTGGATGCGCGCTCAGATAAAGGCCAAGTAACTCTCGCTCCCACTGTAGGCGTTCTTTTTCAGAATGCTTCTGCGGTGCCGCTTCGAGTGCAATCTCTGGTAGAGCAACAGCCTCAGCTAACCCACCAAATAGATCCGCCTGGTTCGTTGCCCGTTCCTTTTGCAGCTTCGAGGCGTACCCAAGAATCGTATCCATGTTAAACAAAATATCCGACCGGTCGCCGAGCCGGTCGAACGCACCGGCTCGCACGAGAGACTCCCATGCTTTGCGGTTCACGCTCCTCGTACTGACACGCTGCGCAAAGTCCGCTATCGACTCAAACGGTCCGTCCTCGCGTGCACGAAGGATTTCCTCAACAGCACCCGTCCCCACCCCCTTGATAGCCGCCATGCCAAATCGGATCTGTTTCGTTCCTGAGACAACGCCGAACTCAACGAAGCTTTCGTTTACATCTGGAGGCAGAACAGTCAGCCCCATATGCTTGCACTCGTTAATCTCGATAGCGAGCCGTTCAGTGTTATCGAGGTCGCTTGTCATCAGTGCCGCCATAAACGCATCAGGATAATGTGCCTTCAGATATGCCGTCCAGTAGGCGATTAGGCCATAACAAGCAGCGTGGGATTTATTGAAACAATACGCCGCAAAATCTTCGAGCTGCTTCCAGAACCGTTCCATCAATGCCCTATCAATCCCTGAGTGCTTAGATCCACCCTCAATCATTTTGTCTTTCATCTTTGCCATAAGCTCGGCGTTTTTCTTACCGATAGCCTTACGGAGCGTATCCGCTTCGCCACCCGTAAAGCCGCAGACTTCCTTTGAAATCTGCATGACCTGCTCTTGGTAGACCAAGATACCGTACGTAGTTTCGAGGGCACCTTTCATGCTATCGTGTGGGTAGCTAATGACCTTTTCACCGTGTTTACGCTTAATGAAGTCATCAATAAACTGCATCGGACCCGGTCGATAAAGAGCCACCATTGCTACAATGTCTTCAAACACCGTTGGCTTGAGTTCACGAAGGTAGCGTTTCATACCAGCAGACTCGAGCTGGAAAACACCTGTGGTATCACCGCGCTGAAAGAGCTCATAGGCTTTCGTATCATCAAGCGGGATATCACTAAGTGCTATTTCGACATCGTACACTTTTCGGATTATACGGAGCGCGTTATTGATGATCGAAAGGTTAGATAGACCAAGGAAGTCCATTTTGAGCAATCCTAGATCCTCAACCGGACCCATCGGATACTGCGTAGCTACAACCCCCTTTTGAGCCATTTCAAGTGGCGCGAACTTTACGATGTCATCAGGGGCGATCACGACACCGGCCGCGTGGACGCCGTGTGAGCGGATAGTCCCCTCGAGGCGCACCGCAAAATCTATGACTTTCTTGACTGTTGGATTTGTTTCGTATTCACGTCTCAGATCTGCGTCTTCGACGATACTCGTTTTGAGCGGAATATGCCGACCCTGGACCGGTGCTGGAATGAGTTTAGCGAGTCGATCAGCATCACCATACGGTACCTGTAGGACTCGGGCTACATCCCGAACCGCCGCACGAGCAGCCATCTTGCCAAAAGTCGTGATGTTCGCGACACGCTCAGTACCGTATTTCTCGACACAGTACTGGATCACCTCGTCACGCCGAGTATCCTGGATGTCGATATCAACATCTGGCATACTGATGCGATCAGGGTTCAAAAAACGCTCGAACAGCAAATCGTATTTGAGTGGATCAAGCTCGGTAATATTCAGCGCATAGGATATTATCGAGCCCGCCGCAGACCCTCGGCCAGGACCAAAAATAATACCACGGTTCTTTCCCCAGCTGATAAAGTCGTGAATGATCAGAAAGTAACCGTTGAATCCCATACTGTCAATAACACCGAGCTCATAGTCGGCTCGCGAGAGTATCGCGTCATCTAGTTTCGTGCGACAAGTTTCGATCGAGAGTGTCTCTGCTTCTTGCGTGTTCACGCCACCATAACGCCAGGCCAGGCCTTGCCAAACAAGCGTGTCGAGATACGATTTTTCAGTCTCGCCCTCTGGAACTGGAAATGTCGGGATAAGTATCTTGCCAAACTCTAGCGTTACATCGCAGCGGTCAGCGATTGCTTTGGTGTTCGTGATGATCGCCGGGCTGTGCGTACCCCATCTCTCTATGATGTCACCAGGATCAGTAACATGGAGATGGAAATCCTTCAAACTCATCCTATCTTGGTCGCTAAAATATGCCCCAGTCCCTACGCAGAGCAATATCTCGTGCGCCTCTTGGTCGCTCTCATCGATATAGTGCGCGTCGCTCGTAACCACACACTCGATACCGAGTTCTGCGCCGAGTTTTAGAACACCCTCGTTGATAGAACGCTGCACATCCCATTCATTATGATCCTGGATCTCTAAGTAATAACGATCACCAAACACCTGCTTGTACCAACTGGCTATTCGCTTCGCTTCGTCGTAGTTCCCGGAACGGATACTTTCACCGACCTCGCCACCAGCACACGCACTGAGCGCGATAATACCTTCGTTGTACTTTTCGAGCAACTCATGGTCGATGCGAGGTTTATAATACACACCTTCGAGGTTTGCGATCGAACTCAGTTGCATCAAGTTCTGATAGCCCGTGTTGTTCATAGCGAGCAAGATGAGATGGTACCGTGCCTTGTCCTTTGCGGGGTCTCTATCGTGAATCGTACGGGCCGCAACATAGGTCTCGATACCGATGATCGGTTTGATATCTGCCGCTTTGCAGGCTTTATAAAACTCGATCGCCCCCGATAGTGTGCCGTGGTCGGTCATCGCGACCGCACTCATCCCGAGGCTTTTGACACGGTCAACAAGTTCATCAACCTTTGTCAGCCCATCGAGCAGACTATGATGAGTATGGTTGTGTAGATGGACATAATCCGAGGCCTTCAACCCCGATTTCGTTGCCTGATTTTCCCCCGCAGTCATGTCTCTCTAGTATAGCATTTGATTAGTCATGGATGAGGAATATATGCCAGTCTCACCCGCAAACAATTACCCAACCTACTGATCGATTTTTTGTCGAGATTGCTCGGTAGTCTGTTCTATTGATTGTTGCGCATTTTTAAAGATATCGCCGATAAGCGGCGCGTTCACAAACAACGACAGGAGCCAGACCGCCAGAGCGATAACAACCGTTCCACCGAGCGCACTTCCTGCACCAAAGACGATACCACGGAAAAAGTTCAGTTTGTATATTCGCCGCCGATCGTTATAGAGATCGTTAAAGAGCACTTCGAGCGTCGCAAGTTTTGCCTCGCGCTCATTGTTTTTGACAGTGGTTTCGTGATTTTTCCGAAGAAATGACTTAAAACGACGCATCGCTGGGCTATCGCTACTTGCGCATCTTTTTTAGTTGATCCATCACCAGCTTAGCTACGATTGCGGGTGAAGTGAACTTGCTGACATTTCCGACGAAAGAGTTAATGTTATCGGCAGCAGACTGGGCTGACGTGGTTACCTGTTTTATCTGGCGGGTAACTTTGATAAGTAATACGATCAAAATCACTGCAAGCAGAAGGAACAGAGCCAGAAATGATGCCAGAATGATTACGAGTATTTGCATTGCGTCCATGAGAGTGCTCCTTTTATAGAATTCGCGTCATTTGTTAGTATATCATGACCCCGTCAACTACCCCTGTTGTACTGTCTTAATTATCGAGACGGTGCTTCAGATAGTTACGAAATGGCTCACTCAGCTTTGGATGAACGAGTGCGTTATCAACAATCGCTTCGAGATACTTGAGCTGATCGCCGGTGTCATGCCAAACGCCATCAATGAATTGACCGTAAACCTTGTCGACTTGCGCTAGCTTGTTGATACTGTCGGCAAGCGTTATCTCACCGCCTTTTCCAGGTTTTTCCTCGGCGATGATAGCGAGAATATCCGGTGTCAGCAGATAACCCCCAACCGATGCGAATGAGCTCGGCGCCAGGTCTGCACCAGGCTTCTCGATCAGTTCGGTCAGCTTAAAGGTGCCGTCACCGAGATCGTCACTAATGGCTGCCATGCCGTATTTGTCAGCCTCTGAACGGTCAATTTCGATCAGCGAGATGACCGATTTACCCGTACGCATGTAAGCATTTTTGAGCTGTACAGCTCGAGGTACATCGGAGCGAAAAAAGTCATCGGCGAAAAACACAAAAAACGGCTCGTCATCATTGATGAGATGACGAGCATTAAGGACTGGTCGGGCGTTGCCCTTCGGTGTTCCTTTTTGCCGTACATAGACGAAATTTGCCAACTCAGCAATCTTTTTGATCTCATCAGCCTTGTCGCCTTTGCCTTTATCGCGCAGCTCTGTCTCTAGTTCATCGGATCGATCAAAATGGTCTTCGATGGCACGCTTCGTACTACCGGTGACGATGATGATATCGGTAACACCTGCGGCCACAACCTCTTCGACAATCAGCTGGATAACTGGGCGGTCTATAATAGGCAGCATCTCTTTTGGCATCGCCTTTGTTTGCGGTAGAAATCGCGTCCCAAGCCCGGCAGCACAGATGATAGCCTTAGTCGGTTGTTTCATAGCCCTCCTTTTAGATACGTTCGCGGATCAGCTTCTGAGCCAGTGCGGGATTAGCCTTCCCGTGGGAAAGCTTCATCACCTGCCCAACGAGATAGCCAATCGCTTTGTCGTTGCCTGAGCGGATGTCGGTGACAGCTTTTTGAGAGTCGGGGGCCGCCAGAACCGCATCGACGATAGCCGCTATCTCGCCTTCATCGCTAACCTGGAGTAAGTTCTTTTCTTCGGCGATCGTTCGAGGTGAACCTCCGTCGCGTCGCAACTCGTTAAATATCTGTTTTGCACCGGTAGAGCTAATGAGCGATTCGCTCACCATCGCCGACAAATCAATCAGAGCGTTTGCAGAAAGCTGGTTTGACGCGGAAGTTTCAGTTTCTTCATCATCAACCACGCTCGCAAACCAGTGGGCACTTCTGGCGGCATGTTCGTCGCCAGCAGACTTTTGAATCTCATAGATGATTTCTGCTGATAGGCGTGATGCGAGGAGCGCATTGACGACCGATGAGTCGAGTTCGAGCGATGACCATGCACTACGATAGTCAGCTGGGAGCCTTGGCATAGACTCCTTGGCGGCCGTGACGCGCTCGGCGTTAATCCTGACCGGTGGAATATCTGCATCCGGAAAGTACCGATAGTCATGTGCATCCTCTTTGCTGCGCTGTGAAAAGGTCTGCTGCTTATCTTCATTCCATCCGCGAGTTTCCTGAACGACCAACTCTTCCTTGTCTAGGATGGCCGCTTGTCTGATGCATTCAAACTCGGCCGCTTTCTCAACAGCTCGAAATGAATTTAGGTTCTTTATCTCGGCGCGCGTTCCAAGAGTCTCAACGCCTATCGGTGCGAGTGATATATTTACGTCAAAACGCATGTTGCCATGGTACAAGTCACCATGCGTTACGCCTGCAAAAGTCATTAACTTGTAAAGTTCTTGCGCGAATGCCCGCGCTTCTGCTGGACTATGTATATCCGCTTCGGATACGATCTCGATGAGCGGAGTACCTGCACGGTTTAGATCTACGAAACTTTCAGCCTGTCCTGCTGGATGAGTTAGTTTGCCGGCATCTTCCTCTAGGTGTGCATGATGAATTCGAACAGGTTTCGTTGTACCATCGAGCTGGGGCGCCTCTACCGTACCGCCGACTATAACCGGTTCAGCTAACTGCGTGATCTGATAGCCTTTTGGTAGATCGGGATAAAAATAGTGCTTCCGTTCAAAGCGGCTAACCTCAGGAATAGATGCCTTCAGCGCAAGTCCAGCACGGATCGCTAATGTGAGTGCCTCGTCGTTCAGAACCGGCAAAACGCCTGGAAATCCAAAGCATATCGGGCTTACCGTTGTGTTTGGCTCCTTGTCGCGCGCATCATTGTCGGCGCCACTAAACAGCTTCGTCTTTGTACTCAGCTGGACGTGACACTCGATACCAATCGTCGGCTGATAGCGCTCCATCACCTCAGCAAGCGTCATCAAAGTGCCCCCAAATCAGTTAATGCTTTCTTAAATATTTTGAGCGCTTCACTCGCCTGACGTCTTGTCACGGCGACGCTATCTTCGTGAGCGATGCGGTTACGAAGCTTGTGTGCACGCCACACGCCCTCGATATTAGACAGGTATGGCTTTGCGTTCTTGAGTCGTTCACCGAGCGTATTTCCTGAAATACCTCGTTCACGCATCGCGCCGTCCAGCAATTTGTCGGCACTCAATATCGCAAACTGCCAACTGTCCGATGTGCTGCCCATTTGTTGGGTAATAGCAAGCCAGCGGCTACGGTATTTCGTTTGGTCCAGAAGACGTCCGCTGCGCCGGGTCACTGACATAAAAATCAAGAGCAAGAGTCCAATGACCACTACCACAAAAAACATGACTAGAATCAACGTATCCATATTATGCGCTCGTCTCCATTTCGAGTGTTTTGGCAAGCTCAAGTACCGAAACGTCGTTTCCACGGTTAGCAATTATCTGAAATCCAACCGGAAGTCCGGAGCTCTGTACGGGTACGCTAATAGCAGGCAGGCCAGCGAGACTAGCCGAGACGGTCATCTGATCAGCCAAGTACATGCTGAGCGGGTCATGAGTATTTTGGCCAAGGCCAAAAGCCACCGTTGGAACCGTCGGCCCAACGAGAAAGTCATAGGTCTCGAACGCATCATTAAATTCTTCCACTACGAGCGTTCTAACCTTTGCCGCCTTTTGGAAATACGCGTCATAATACCCACTCGAAAGCACATAATTACCTATCAAGATTCGACGTTTGTTCTCCGGCATGAACCCGTTAGTTCGCGTCTGAGAATACACCTCACTCAAAGAAGCTGCATCCTCTGGTCGCACGCCATACCTGATGCCATCATAGCGCGCCAAGTTTGAGGCAACTTCCGCCGGAACAATAATGTAATAGACCGCCAAAGCATACTTCAAAGATGGCAGCGACACTTCTTCAACCTCATAGCCCTGTTCTCGCAGTCGCTGAATCGCACCCATTGTTGCGACGCGGACTTCTTCGGCGACACCATCCTCAAGCCACTCTTTGATAACGCCTATTTTTTTACCAACCGAGACCGTAGAGGTCTCATACGGTGAGTCGATAGTCGTGCTGTCCTTACTGTCCTGGCCTGCGATAGTATTCATAACCAGTTGAGCATCAGTAGCGGTATGGCTTAGTGTGCCGACTACATCAGTGCTACTCGCCATCGCAACAACCCCATAGCGGCTAACGGCACCATACGTCGGCTTCATACCGACGACACCACAAAAGCTTGCGGGCTCACGAATTGAACCGCCAGTATCAGTGCCGAGTGCAAACGGAACTATGTCGAGAGCAACAACCGCAGCCGATCCTCCTGAGCTACCGCCCGCAACACGGGCTTTGTCGTGAGGATTGGTCGTCGGTCCAAATGCTGAGTTCTCAGTGCTTCCACCGTGGGCAAACGCATCAAGGTTTGCCTTCGCGATACAGATTGCGCCTGCCCCTTCGAGTCGTTCGATCGCCTCAGACTGAAACGGCGCTGTGAAGTTCTCGAGCAGTTTTGATGCAGCGGTCGTTTTTCCTCCGAATGTCAGCATGTTATCTTTAGCGATAAACGGAATGCCGGTGAGCGGTCCGCGCGATTCGCCTGCTCGACGCTCCGTATCTATCTCATCGGCACGCTCAAGTGCACGTTCGTCCATGGTTTCGAGAATCGCATTCGTCTTGTCGGCCTTTGCTCGTTCGAGTGCGGCCGTGACCACGGCTCGGACAGAAGTCCGGTCGATTTCAGCTTGGACGTCACCAATGGTCATTCGAGCACCCTTGGTACGGCGATAGAGCCACCTGTTTGCTTTGGTGCGTTCGTGAGCAGCGCATCACGGTCGATTCCGTAGTCAACAATCTCATCACGTCTCGTAACAGTCTCAAGCCCATGAATCTGATAAGTCGGCTCAATGCCTTCAGTGTCGACCTGCTGGAGTTGCTCGACGTACCCGAGTATTTCAACCAGATCGTGCTGCATGTCCGTCGCCTCAGCATCGCTCAGGTTTAGAGCCGACAATACGGCAAGCTTTTTGACATCATCAATAGAAATTGCGTTCATTGTATTTAGTATACCAGAGGCGGAGAAGTCTATTTGATAGTTTGCTTGATATCAGCGATCGTGTCACGTAGCTCAGCCGCACGCTCAAACTCTAGATTTGCACTAGCGAGCTCCATTTGTGCCGTCAATTCACGAACAAGCGCGGGGTATTCATCCTTTGGAATCTTTTTGAGATTGAGTTTTGCTTTCTTGTCACCTTCCTTCTGCGGGATGATAGCACGCAACCCTTCGCCGATCGCCTTATCCACGCCAACAGGGGTTATGCCATGCTCTTTATTGAAAGCCTCTTGTTTTTCGCGACGTCGCGCGGTCTCATCGATCGCCGCTCGCATCGAGTCGGTTATGTTATCGGCATACATGAGAACCCGACCCTGTTCATGGCGCGCCGCGCGCCCGATGGTCTGTACGAGCGCACTCGTGCTCCGCAGGAATCCCTCCTTGTCCGCATCCATAATCGCCACCAAACTGACTTCCGGCAGATCGAGACCCTCCCTGAGTAAGTTAATGCCGACGAGCACGTCATATACGCCGAGCCGGAGGTCACGGAGGATATCCCCTCGTTCTAACGTATCGACATCGCTGTGGATATAGGCAGTTTTTATCTCCAGCTCCTGCAGGTAGGTGCTCAGATCCTCGGCCATTCGTTTAGTCAGCGTTGTGACCAAGACCCTCTGTTGCTTATCGATGCGTTCACGAATCTCAGCGATAAGATCGTCGATCTGGCCGTCGATTGGCCGCACGTCGATAATCGGATCGAGCAGACCGGTTGGTCTAATCACCTGTTCTGCCGGTTTCGGAGAGTGAGTGAGCTCATATTCCGACGGTGTAGCGGAAACATATATCGCTTGGTTTATGTGGCGATCAAACTCGGTAAAGGTCAGGGGTCGGTTATCAAGTGCACTTGGCAGACGAAACCCGTGCTCAACGAGAACCTCTTTGCGAGCACGGTCTCCGTTATACATGCCACGCACCTGCGGAAGCGTCATATGAGACTCGTCGACGAGCAGCAAAAAGTCATCAGGAAAATAATCCATCAGTGTCGCTGGTTGCTCACCTGGTTCGCGGTTTGTTAGGTAGCGACTGTAGTTCTCGATCCCCTTCACGAAACCCGTTTCCTCTAGCAGCTCCAAATCATAACGTGTACGCTGCTCGATGCGTTGGGCTTCAAGAAGCATATCTCGTGAACGGAAGTATTCAAGCCGGGCCGCCAATTCGTCGCGAATGTTAACCAGTGCGCCTTTTAGCTTCTCCTGTGGCGTTACGTAGTGTGAGCTTGGGAAAATCTTTACCTCTGACGATTCGCGGATTATCTCGCCCGTTAACGGATTAATCTCGGTAATCCTATCTATCTCATCACCGAAAAACTCAACTCGATACGCCGATTCGCTACTTGCCGGAAATACATCAACGACATCTCCGCGTACTCGGAATGTAGCTCGCGCAAAGTCTATATCGTTACGATGATACTGGATGTCCGTCAAATGGCGTAAGAACTTGTCCCGAGAACGACGTTCGCCTTTCTTGATTGTCAAAGCCATTCCGCCGTAGTCCTCAACCGAACCGATGCCGTAGATACAGCTGACGCTCGCCACGATAATAACGTCGCGTCGGCTGAGTAGCGAAGCAGTTGCGGCGTGACGAAGACGGTCAATCTCTTCGTTGATCTTGCTGTCTTTTTCGATATACGTATCACTGCTGACCATATAGGCTTCTGGTTGGTAATAGTCAAAATAGCTCACAAAATAGTGAACTTCGTTATCGGGAAAGTATGATTTGAACTCTGAAAAAAGCTGCGCAGCAAGCGTTTTGTTATGAGCTATCACTAGAGTTGGAACGTTACGATCCTGAATAATATTCGCCATCGTAAACGTCTTGCCTGATCCGGTTACACCGAGTAGTGTCTGCTCACGCTCACCAGCATCGAGACCACCCAGTAATTGCTTAATGGCGGCTGGTTGGTCTCCAGTTGGTTGATATTTGCTCTTGAGCTGGAACTTGTTCACCTCAATATTGTAGCAGTTTAGCCGCGACGGTTCTTGCTAACGGGGGCGTGTTCTATCGGCACGTCGTCACCAATAGGATCGACAGCGAACTTCACATCGAGAGCGGCAATGACCTGCTCCACAAGTCGTTCAGGATCGGTATCATAGATAATCTTCGCTGCTCCAGGTGTCGGTATATGCTTGACGAGCATCGGGATGAAGTCCGCCAAACCACCACTTCCGAGCAGAACGCCACAGACTTTGTTGCTCTCGGCAGCCGTAGAAAATTCATGCAGACTGCCCATTCGACCGCCCACTGTAATGACTGCGTCGCTGCTACGGACGAGGTGTACGTCACGACCAACGTATTCCATGCCAGTAAAGTTGATATAGTCGAACTCTTTAGTCGGAAGACGATACGACTTGATATGCTCTCGATGCGAGCTGGCGGGACTAAAGCCGATACTGAGGCCATTTTCAGCGTGCGCACCGATGGCTGCGTAGTGAGGTAGGCCGACGGTCGCTCCAGTCAAGAGCGTGTGGCCCGATTTGGCGATTGCCTTACCGAGTCGAAACGCGAGCTGGTGCGAGGTTTCTACTGTATCGCCAGCGGCGGCGCCCGACACACATATTTGATACTGATTTTTTTTCATTAGAGTCCTACCTCAAGTGTTTCTGGGGCAATCATATCGTTATCAAGTTGTTTTAAGATGCTGTCTTCAAGGTTTTTGCTTCCCATGTAGCGCATAAATATCTCGTTCCACAGACTCTCCCGGAAGTGGTAGTAGTACCGAGTCTTGAACGGTTCGTCGTTAGAGTACGCCAGGCTAACATCCATCATATTGAAGGTTATCGGCAGACCATCGCTCGCTATTCGTCCGACATAATCCTGCTCGACCCAAAAAGCCATCTCTGGATCGAGCACTGCCAACATCTCCTCAGCACGACGCCAGTGGAGATCCTCGGGGTGTACATGCGGCTGGAAGGCCTCAGGGTGGTTCTCGTCCTTCATCTTGCCAAAGTATCGCTGGATCACCCGCCAATGGACATTCTGGCCAACCATCTGTGCGCCAGAATCCGGATCAGCGATCAAGGTTTCTACGACCGTCTCACCGAAGTTCTTCTCTACCTGTTTGAGTTTGAAGAACGCGCTATACAGACGGATCTCGTTAATATAATGAAAGATCAGTGGCAGCGTTTTTAGGGTAATTCCTTTCATGCGCTCGGTATGCATCGGTACAACGACGATGACGCCCATCTCCTTCGTGTGCGTGATGTTATGGAGCTTCTTTTTCACAAAGCTTTCCGCCAGGTCGACGTATTTATCGTGATCCATCACCACAATAGAGATATCTCTCGTCTCAAAGTCGCTCGGCGTAACAGTCTTAAATAGCTCGTTATATTTGTTAAGCCATTCACCGCCTTCCGAAAAGCGAAGAGCTGTATATACTTCGTCGATATTCTCATGCTTGAGCATACTGTCAACGGAACGGTACCCAAGGTGTTTCATAAGCTTCTCTGGCGGCATCGTATGCAGAAGACGTTTCGCAACCGAACGCTTCAGGACCCAGCAACTCCGATTAATTTTCATCTTTTCGACAGCAGCAACAATCAGTGGCACCATCGCCGTGACATCATCAGCGTCAGTTCCGCCAATGAGTTTCGTAACCCGTTCGTTATCGGTTTGCATCCGGCTCATCATCGCAGAGTGCAGTTCTTCGTCGGTAGTGTCCTTGGTATCGAGACCGAGGCTTGCGACGGATTTGTGCACCTTTTCAGCAATTTCACCGACCAGACGAGCGTCCGTGCCGTGGCGCCCACTCGCACGTTCAAGTTGCTGTAAACTAAGCGAAAAGATCGGCTCCTCCGCATCCAATAAATCTCTCAGTACCTTAGCCATAGCTATAACTCCTTTTCTTCTAACGGCATATCATGCAACTGCACTTCCTGGTCAAGTATTCCCGCCTTTGCGCCAATCTGGCCTACGACGGACGTTGAGTTTGCGCTAGCGAATACGATAGATTCCCTGAGGCTCTTGCCCTGCGACCACTGACTCAAGAAACCTGACCCGAACGCATCACCAGCTCCAGTGCGATCTATTACTGGCACATCTTCGTACATACCGGCATGTACAATCGTCTTACCATCACTGGCACAGACTCCATTCGGACCGTCTGAAACGATAACGACTGGGCAATAGTTGAGCCCATGACGAACCAACGTTTCGAGATCGTCACCCTCGACGAGTAACTGCATCTCCTCTTTGTTAAGACAGAGTACATCGATCTCGTCTAGCATGGCCTTGAGTTTTTTCGGCTCAGCCAGCTCACTGCCCGCGGGATTTAACATGACTTTTACGCCCCGTTTGGCTGCCTGGTGAACGATCTTTTCCAGTGTTTCGAAATGACCAAGTGCCGTCGGATACACCCAGTTTGCTCCATCGAACGCATCAAATAAGTTCACGATGTCAGCCGCCGCGGGAATAGATCCATGGTAGTTCAAAATAGTTCTCTCGCCACTCGTTGCGAGAAGAATCGTTGAATAACTTGCGCGCATCTGTGGCTGTAAACCGACATAGTGAGTGTCAACCATTTCACGTTCAAGTTCATCGATGATCGTGCGTGATGCAGGGTCGGTCTCGCCGAGCACCCACATATAGCGACTCTGCAAGCCCTGGCGCGCAAACGTTACTGCTACGTTAGTCGCATTACCGCCAGATGCAAAATACGTCTCGCTGATATCGAGTTTGGCACCGAGAGGAAGGTGGGTGTACAAGAACTTACCCTCTTTGTGCGGGTCGAACTCGTCGTCTCTGAGAAAGACATCCTGGGTTGCTTTGCCAATACTGAGAATTGTTGGAATATTTTTGTGTGTAACCATTTGCTATAAAGTATACCATTTATGCTTAACAGGAGTAATACGAACCACCCCGCCGAAATAGCGGTTCAGGGAATAGCTGGAACCGATAGCATATTGCTAGCGAATAGCTTTACCCGCTGAACCGAACGCGTCAATCTTTTCTTCAACGACCTTTTGGACCGCCTCATACACTTCTGGCATCAACTTTACGACTGCATACTCGTCCGGATGGTCAGCAAGCACCTTCTCCAGAGTCTTACGGAAAGCGTAGCGCATGTCGCTGTTTATATTGATCTTGCTGACGCCGATCTTAGCAGCCTCTTCGAAGAAATGAAGCGGCGTACCGGAACCACCATGAAGTGAGATCTGGCATGGTATTGCTTCACGCAAACGAGCCAACAGTTCGAGATCTAGCTCTTTTGGTACTGGATATTTTCCGTGCAGGTTACCGACAGCGGCTGCGAACGTATCGATACCAGTGGCCTCAACGAACGAACGGGCGCCATCTGGAGTGGAGAAAGTTTCCTTGATCTTTTCGTAGTCAATAGCTTCACTGTGAACGTTACTGCTGCCACCGAAATAGTGCGGCTCGGACTCAACGAGCGCCCCTGTAAACTTAGCATACTCAACCACCTCTTTTGTCCTAGCGGTGATCTCTTCCTCCGTGGCGTCATGATTGGCCTGGGATATATCGATATGAATAAACTCATACCCACAGTCGATCGCACGTTTGCAATCTTCAACGCTCGGACTATGATCCAGGTTTAAATAAACCTCAATACCGTACTCTTGCCGGTAGTTGTCCACGAGGTCGCGGATATTCTCGAGCCCCATAGCCTTGACCTCGCCTTCGCTCACCTCGACGAGAACAGGTGCATTCTTTGCCTGTGCGGCACGGGCTACGGCAATAAGGGTCTCTTGGTTGTCGATGTTAAAGGCACCGACCGCAAAGTGCTGGTCACGGGTACGGCGCATCAGGTGACGTGCTTTTACGCAGTTATTTCTTATCTCTTGAATAGTCAGGCCCATGATGCGATATCTCCTTAATTTTTGGTTATTTGGTCTCGCCCAAGAAGCTATGGGCCTCGAGCATGATGTGCTTGGCAGTCAGTCCAAAGTGTTCGAGTAGTTCAGCTGGTGCACCAGACTCACCAAAACGATCCTTCATACCCATGCGCCGTAACGGCACCGGGTGGGTGTTTGTAAATAACTCTGCGAGTGCGCTTCCAAATCCACCTGCAACTTGAGCCTCTTCGATGCTGAGAGCACGGCCAGTCTTACGAACACTTGCAAGAATCGTCTCATCATCCAGAGGCTTGATGGTCGGGACATGTACGACCTCTGCATCGATACCGTCTTTGGCAAGCAACTCTGCAGCGACCAAGCACTGGTACGTCATGGTTCCAGTCCCGAAGAGGGTTATATCCGTGCCGGTCCTAAGCACATACGCCTTTCCGATCTCAAATGGAGTCTCCTGGGTCGTAAATACCGGTGTCGCCTCGCGAGCCAGTCGGATGTAACTCGGCTGTCCGTTGCCGGCTATCGCAAGCGTTGCTTTTTCGGCTTCGATGGCGTCCCCGGGCACGACGACAACCATGTGCGGCAATACGCGCATCAACGCGATATCCTCGAGCATTTGGTGTGTTGCACCGTCAGGCCCGACCGAAATACCGGCATGCGAACCGACGATCTTGACCGGAACTTCATTTAGACAAACGGTTGTACGAATCTGTTCCCAGTTGCGTCCTGGTGAAAAAGCTGCGTAGCTAGAGGTAAAGGGAATTTTACCCATATGAGCCATCCCGCTCGCCACAGTCACGAGGTTCTGCTCAGCAACACCCACCTCGATAAAACGGTTTGGATGCGCCTCCTTGAACAATGACATCTGCGTTGAATCGGTCAGATCGGCGCACAGTGCGACAACTTGCTCATTTTCATCACCAGCTCGTTTCAGGCCGCGGCCGAAACCTTTGCGGGTTGGTTCACTTTCGATACCTTCTTTGCCGATTTTTGTTGAAAGATGCAGTTCGCTCACTGGTGTTCTCCTCGAATCTTGCCGTTGAGAGTCCGGAGTCTTTTGAGTGCCTCCTTGGCTTGCTCACTATTTGGCGGTGCTCCATGCCAATGGTAGTCGTACTCCATGAACGGCACGCCCTTGCCGGGGATAGTATGGGCGATAATAACACTTGGTTTTTCGGTGATGGCCCGTGCCATCGAACAGGCATCGATGATGCTCTCGATATTGTGACCGTCGATTTCCTGAACGTGCCAACCGAACGACTCCCATTTTGCTCTCAGGTCTTCCAGCGGCATAATGTCTTCGGTGTTGCCATCGATCTGGATGTTATTGCGGTCAATGATTCCGATGATGTTGTGAAGTTTGTACTTACCGGCAAACATAGCCGCTTCCCATATATTGCCTTCGTTGAGCTCGCCATCACCCATGACGGTATAAACCCAGCGGTGGGTCTGTACGTCAATATTTTTCATGACATACGCCATGCCCGCCGCTTGTGACAAGCCTGAGCCGAGCGGCCCACTGGTGTTCTCCATTCCGGGCAGCTTGGTACGCTCAGGATGACCCTGTAGGCGTGAACCGAGCCGTCGAAGCGTCATCAACTCTTCGACTGGGAAATAGCCGGCTCGAGCCATCGTTGCATAACGTACCGGTACGCAGTGGCCATTACTAAGTATCATCAGATCGCGCTCAGGTAGATCCGGGTTCTTCGGGTCATGTTTTAAGATATTAAAATACAGAGCCGTGAATATGTCGGTAAGCCCGAGTGGACCAGCGCTATGTCCGGAGCCGGCATGCTCTAGCATCCGAATAATGTCCTCACGGATCGTTGTAGCCATACGTTCTAGTTGTGTCTGTGTTAGTTGTCCATTCATATCAGCCTCATCTTAGCATAAGCGGTGATGTCTGTCAGGGCTGCAGCCTGGCGTAAAGCTCTCCGTATGCTCGAGCGGGATCCTCAGCGTTTTGGATAGCGCCACCAGCTACGATCACGTCAATACCGCCGTGACTGAGTCGCGCGACATTATCGGCATTCGCACCGCCATCCCAGCCAATCTCGACGTCCGGCTCCAACAAGCGAATCTCGTTCGCCTTGTGAAGTAGCCCTAGATCAGCTACGCCGCCGAAATGCCCTAGAGTGCCGCTAAAGATCAATACATGATCTACTTTTGCGACAAGGCTAGCTACGCTTTCGACGGACGTAGACTGAATCAATGCAATCCCGGCCTTTATCCCTCGTAGTTGCAGGGTCTCTATCGCCTGGAGTACTCCATCAGCTTCGCTATGTACGATAACTAAGTTCGGGTGAAGCGCGACGATCTCATCGATGACCGACAGGGGCTCTTGGTACATCAAGTGGATATCGGCGAGCACCCCCTCTGGCCAGGCAATGCCATCAACCGCGACGGTCCGCTTCGCCAGCTCACCGTCGGCAAGATCGATATGGATACGGTCAACGACGGACCGGACAGCTACGAGCTGTTGTTCATACTCGGCCGGCGTATAGGCTGTAATCGAGGGACTGATTACGCTCATCGCTTCTAACGCTTTCCTCCGATGAGAAAACCGAGCAGCATGCGCAGGCTCAGCACGACGATCGGTACAAAAACGATATAGGTAAGGGGATCGACCGTCAGACGTGAGCTCGGGTTGACTACTATTTTTGGTATCACGTAGAGGAGTGCCAGGAATATATCGGCCGTGACAAGCGCCAGAACATCAAGAGCTTTCTGGATGGGATACGAGCGAGCGACCATCACATAGCCAAAATCGAGTAGTACAAAGCTCATCAACACATAGATCAAAACCATAACCTCCGTGTCGGCTGTCGCAGCCGTCGTCGATTCGCTGAGCGCAATCCCAAAGACTACGAATGCAATAAAGCCGAACAATAGCGCTCGTGTTGCCGTTCCCCAAAATGATATCGCACCGAGAAGATGATGTAGTGTCAACGGTTGTTTGTTGTTTGAGCCTCGCTTTGCCATATATCTACCCTGCCCCTTTATCTTTTTAATTATGCCAGCTCGTCAAGCTGACGGTTACGTCGACGAAACCGTTCGGCGTTCGCAAATGGCGTCGTCAGCCAGGTATCAATAATACCCTGCCACTCATCACCATCGCTCAGCAGGCGCGACGGCAAACAGATGATGTTACTGTCGTTATCGTTCCGGGTCATCTTTGCTTCATACTCATCCCAGATCACGCTGGCTCGAATACCACGAAAACGGTTTGCTGCCATACACATCCCTTGCCCGCCGCCGCAGAGCAAAATAGCCCGTGCGCTGTCGTCTTCATCGCCCAATACTCGTAGAGCCGCCATCTGAGCAAACTGTGGGAAATCGTCATCTTTGTCGAGCTCTTTGCCGCCGACATCTTCGACGTCATGGCCACGTTTGCTGAGATAGACAAAGACCTTTTCTTTAAGATAGTGGCCGTTATGGTCGGATCCGAGATAGATTTTCATAGATTCTAGACCGTTTTTGCGACGTCGGCCGTCAGCTCGACGAGGCGGTTACTATAACCCCATTCGTTGTCGTACCAGGCGACGACCTTGACCATGTTGCCGCCAACTACTGCAGTCAGCGGAAGATCGACAATACAGCTATGCGAGTTGCCTTTAAAATCTGAGGAGACGAGCTCTTCCTCGGTGACGGCGAGGATGCCCTGGTAAAATGGCTCGTTTGCTGCTTTCTTGAACGTATCATTGATCTCTTCGACCGTTACGTCACGCTTCAGTACAACCACAAAGTCACTCATGCTCACGACAGGGGTTGGGACGCGGACACTCAGCCCGCCAAAGCGATTTTCCAGCGCCGGCATCGCCTTCGCCGCAGCGATACTCGCACCGGTAGTAGTGGGGACGATATTCTCAGCAGCCGCTCGCGCCTCACGAAGATCTTTTGCCGGTGCGTCCTGTAATTTCTGGCTCGCTGTATAGCTATGGATAGTCGTCATCATTGCCTTGTCGATGCCAAAGTTACTTTCGAGTACCGCCATCACCGGTGTTATGCAGTTTGTCGTACAGCTAGCATTACTGATAACGTCGGTTGTGCCGTCTTTGACCTTTTCATCGTTCACGCCGAGTACGATCGTATCGGCGCCATCACCTTTTGCAGGCGCACTGATGATAACTTTTTTCGCTCCAGCTGGGTCAATATGCGCCCTTGCTTTTGCTGGATCAACAAAAAAACCAGTCGATTCGATGACCACATCGATACTGAGATCACCCCACGGCAAAGCAGCTGGATCGGTCTCGGCAAATGTCTGTATTCGTTTGCCATCAACCGTAATCGAATCATCGTCAAAAGAAACTTGGTGGTCGTATTCACCATACGACGAGTCGTGCTTGAGCAGATGTGCAAGCGTCCTGTTGTCCGTTAGATCGTTGATCGCGACCACTTCGATATCATTACGATCAAACGCGATCTTAAACGCATTGCGTCCGATTCGTCCAAATCCATTGATTGCTATCCGATTTGCCATGTCAGCCCCTTTACGTGTTACAAGCATTAGCCCTTTGATGTTGATTATATACCGCCTCGCCTTCTCTGTAAAATAGCTTATACTTGAGGTATGAAAAAGCGCGAACTAGTGCGATTGGCGTCGGCACTTTATACGGAAAATGAAATAACTGAGCTGATCAGCGCTATTGATTTCGCCACCGAAAAACACACGGGACAAAAACGCAAAAGCGGTGAACCGTATATCATGCACCCGCTCGCCGTCACCGCCATCCTTATCGATTGGGGAATGGATATCGACACAGTACTGGCAGGAGTTCTCCACGATACGGTCGAGGATACGGAGGCCAGTCTTCGCGACATTGAAGCGCTGTTTGGCCGAGACGTCGCATTTCTCGTCGATGGCGTAACCAAGGTCAGCAAAGCTCGTTCGGGTATGCGCGACCTGTCAAGCTACCTTCCTGCCACAAAAGACAACTTGACCAAGCTTCTGATCGCTGTCGGCCAGGATATACGCGTTATTATCATCAAACTAGCGGATCGTCTCCACAACATGCAGACGCTCGAGCATATGCCGCGCGATAAACAACTCAAGATCGCCCGCGAAACCCTGGAGGTCTTCGCGCCGCTCGCCGACCGCCTCAACATGGGGCGTGTTCGCGTACAGCTCGAAGAGCTAGCATTTTCCTACCTCGAACCGAAAGAGTTCAAACGTCTCCGTAAGCTCATGAAAGATCGTCTCGGTAAGAGCCACCGCAAGCTAGCGCGGGTTCGTCATGACGTAAACATTACACTCGACAAAGAGGGCGTTTTACACACGATGGATGGTCGGATAAAAAGTGTCTATAGCCTCTATAAAAAGATGAAAAAAGTCGAGTCGATCGACGACATATACGACCTCATCGCACTCCGTATAGTCGTCGATGACACAGAAGCCTGCTACAAAACACTGGGCATAATTCACGCCATGCACCGGCCGATGGTCAACCGGATCAAAGACTATATTGCCCGTCCAAAGCCGAACGGCTACCAGAGCCTTCATACGACCATCATCACTGAAAACGAACAGATAGTGGAGTTCCAAATCAGGACCACCCAAATGCACGACTACGCCGAACGAGGACTTGCGGCTAGCTTTCACTACAACGAGCAAAAGCTCTCTGACGCGTACCGTCGCGGTCACATTGCCGCTATGCCCGCCGACCTCGCCTGGATTCGGCAGCTGCAAGAAGTCGCAGCTCAGATCAGTGAGGGTAAAGAAGCCAACGTCGACCTCCTAAAGGTCGATCTATTTGGCGACCGGATATTTGTCTACTCGCCTAACGGCGATATCTACGACATGCCGGCCGGCGCCTATCCGCTCGATTACGCCTACCGCATACATAGCGATGTTGCCAAAAATGCAGTCGGTTTTCGAGTCAACGGCAAGATGGTACCCTTCGATACCCACCTTCGGCACGGTGATACCGTTGAGGTGATAAAGAAACGTTCAGCCCACCCAAAGCCAGACTGGATTGATCTCGTTATGACCCGTCATGCTCGGGACAAGCTTCGCTCCCAGCTAAATAAAGAATCGTAAAACCGCGTCCTGAACAGGCGCGGTTTTACGATTTTATACACGATCTAATTTATCGCTGCTGGTAGCGGTCGATACACTCCCCTATAATGCGCTTGGCCTCTTCTTTATCGCCCCATCCGAGCACCTTTGTCGAACCAGGCTTTTTGAGATCTTTGTAGTGGGTAAAGTGATGCTCAATCTTTTGACGCCAGCGATCGTGCAGATCGTCGAGCGTCATGATTGCACCATCAGTATTCCTATCGTCAGCCGGAACACACACGATTTTGTCATCAACCTCACCATCATCCTCAAACTTCAGTACGCCGACCACGTGCGCTTCGAGGAAAACACCGGTTGGAATCGGATCGTTCGTGAGTACAAGCGTATCCAGCTCATCTCCATCTTCGTCGAGTGTCTGAGGGATAAAACCGTAGTTGACCGGCTTCGCAAAAATACTTGGCTCGACGCGATCGAGCTGAAAGGCTGCGATATCACGGTTCCATTCGATTTTTAGGGTTGACCATTTCGGTATTTCGATAACGGTGTTGACGAGGCCCTTTTCGACAGAGCCTGGAGTCAGAACTTTATTAAAATCAGGCATATTTACTCCTTCGCCTTTGTGGTATTCTGGCCTCTAGTTTATCAGTTTTACGGTTCTCGGGATATAATGAGCTCTGCTATGCAGCCAACATTTAAACTAATATTGCCACGAGACTACCTCCAAGACGCGACAAACCAAATCCGAAAAGCAAAAAAACGCGTCTCGGTTATGACATTGATACTAATCGAAGATGACTCCACCGATGAACTGATCGACGCGCTATGCGACGCGGCGAAGCGCGGTGTTGAAGTCGACGTTGCGGGCGACAGTTTTACATACACCGATTTCCAGGGATCATACATTCCAACAACGTATCGCAGCCAGCGAGTACGTGACGCCATGGAGACCCGAAAGAAGCTCAGAAAAGCTGGTGCTCAGTTTAACTGGCTCGGCCGGCTGAGTATGGTGGCGTTTTCAGGACGAACCCACATAAAATGGTGCATTGTCGACGACACGGTCTATAGTTTTGGTGGTGTCGGCCTCGATCAAAGAAGCGTCGAGAACACAGACTATATGTTCGTCACCAAAAATGAAGAGCTCGCATCACGTCTCATCGAAGAACAAAAGCGGATCATAAAAGCAGATCGATCCAACCACGCTTATCGCTCACACCAATTCGGTGATGAGGACAATATGGTGTTGCTCGACGGCGGCATGATCGGCGACTCGATCATCTACCGACGCGCCTGCTACTGGGCAGAGAGAGCCACACATGTCACACTCGTATCTCAGTATTGTCCAACCGGCAAACTGAGCCGACTTCTAAAAAAGACCGATAGTGATCTGTACTTTAACCACTGGACGAACGCCGGCTTCCTTAATCGCTTCGTCATCCGACTCGGCATGCTCACGAGCAAACAGCACACCGCGTACCATCGGCGACCCTATCTGCACTCGAAATTCATTATATTTACGCTACCTGGCGGTAAAAAAGTTGCCCTCACCGGCTCCCACAACTTCGTACATGCCGGCGTTCTCCTCGGTACACGCGAGATTGCCCTCGAAACCACAAACAAGACTATCATCAAGCAACTCGAAAAGTTTTTTTCGCAGCACGTGAAATAGCCCCTCATAGGTTAAAATAGGCCGTAAGATTATGCTGATTATCGGTCACCGCGGCTCACAGGGTACGAAGCCGGAAAATACTATACCGAGCCTTCGGGCTGCCATAGAAGCTGACGCCGATATGGTTGAGTTTGATGTTCGCTTAACCCAGGACCGTATCCCGATCCTATATCATAATGCTCATCTCTTCGGGACACGTAAACGCGAGCTAGCTTTCCTGCGCCGCTATACGCTAGCCGAGCTCGAAGAACAAACCATCGCCAGTGATTATCCGATCACAACGCTCGACAAAGCGCTCCAGGAATGTTTTGGTGCTATCTATCTCAACATCGAAATAAAAGAGGTACGGGCTGTCGAGCCAACACTAGAAGTGATCAGAAAACACGCCCCAAAACCAGCCGACTGGGATAGCATCCTTTTTAGCTCTTTCAAGCCTCTGGCTCTCCGTGCGATAAGACAGCGCGCGCCACACGCAGCACTTGCGATGCTACACTACCGTAACCCGCTCGGATTTCTTGGCTGGAACCGCTTATTGAACCTTTCGGCGGTCGGCTTTCATCGGCTGTACATCAGTACGATCGCACTAGAGATAGCAAGGCGCCTCGATCTCTTCACGTACGCCTACACCGTTAACCGTGCTTCGGCCGCGGAGAAACTTGCGGAGCGCGACATCGATGCCGTTGTTACCGACTACCCGGCTCGCCTACGTGAGCAACTGGAAAAAAGAGCTTAGAGCTTTCCCTCGAGATATTCGCGCATCTTGAGTGCGACCGTGGCACCCTCGCCGACAGCACTCGCAATCTGCATCGTAGCACCGCTACGGACATCACCGCTTGCAAAGATGCCCCGAACCGTTGTCTGGAGATCGCTATCGGTTTTTATGAGGCCAACCTCGTCCAGGGCGACTTTTGTATCTTTCAAGAAACCGGTATTCGGCAAAAGTCCAACAAAGATAAATACACCGTCGGTTTCGAACTTGACCTTCTCGCCGTTCTGAGTACCTATGACCGTATCGACATTCTCTCCGTCACTGGCAATTATTTCATCGGTGGATGTGTCTAGGTGAACAGTGATCTTACCTTCGTCAACGTACTTTTGTAGGTCACGCTGAAGTATTTCGCTTGCCTTGATGGTCGAGCGGACAAGCAGGTCGATATGGCTTGTGAAACGGGTCAGGAAAATAGCTTCTTGCACCGCGGAGTTTCCGCCGCCGACTACGACAAGCTTCTTGTCACGATAAAATGCGCCATCACACGTTGCGCAGTAGTGTACACCTTTGGCGTAAAACTCTTTTTCACCGGGTATGCCGAGCTTTTTGTAGTCACTACCAGTAGCAATTAACACCGCCTTTGCCTTAAGCTCTCCATCGGTCGTCGTAACGATTTTATGGTCACCGTTATCGATGATGCCCGTGACGTCACCGAAACGGATATCAGCACCGAAACGCTCAGCCTGGCCCTGCAGCTGATCGGCGAGCTTCATGCCCTCGATACCATCGGTAAATCCTGGGTAGTTATCAACCCAGTCGGTTATTGCAGCGAGGCCACCAATGACGCCTTTTTCCAGCAGTACGGTATCAACATCTTCTCGGGTCGTGTAGACGGCCGCGGCCAGCGCACTCGGTCCGGCACCAACCATAACAACATCATGAAGTTTCGTATCGGGTTCCATACAATTACGCTACCGCCGAGAGTAATGCTCCCGGATTCCAACCGATACTCGCAACCTGTTCGTCACCTGACTCATCAGTTACGGTCACAACCGGTACAGTACGGGCGCCACTCTTAGCGATGATAGCAGCCTCGGCATCACGATCATCATCGATGTTGATAACATCATAAGACTTACCCTTCATATCGAGTAGTTTTTTCACCTGTGTGCAGTAGCTGCAGGTGGTGCGCGTATAGATCGTGATCTTTTTTGCCATAACCTTATCCCTTTTTCGTTGATTTTACCTTATAAACACATTATATAGCGCCTATGGTTTTATTCAAGACGCTATATGTTGTTTTTTCGTCGCTTTATTCGACCTTTTGAACTTCGACGATAAACGCAAGCGGGCCAGTCGGTCGACCGCTGCCATCGTCGACATCACCATAGGCCTTATCGGCTGGGATAGTAAGTTTGTAGACACCACCTGCTTTCGCACCCGTCAGCCCTTCGGTCCAACCTGCAATAACTTGGTCAAGGCCGAATGGAATCGGCGTTGCAGTACCACTCTTTTTTGAACTGTCAAAGATTTCACCATCGCTTGTCCAGCCGAAGTAGTTAGCCGTTACTGTTGAGGTTGGTGTTGCCGCGACTTCGCCATTTCCCTCTTTCAGAGTCTCCACCTTGAGCTCTGTAACGCTAGCTGCATCAAACGGTTCCGCACTGTAGCCATCAAGCGGCTCGGAGGTTTGTGCGGCTTGCTTGCGCAGTTCATCTAACTGTTTTTGGGTTTCCAGACTTTCTTGATTCTGGCTATCGTTTACGAGTACGGGCAAGAAAAATGCGCCGAGCGTACCCACTGTCATTACGATCGCAATAATCCAAATACCAACTCGTTGGCTTGTTTTTGTTGCCACTACTATCCTCCTAAATTTTCTAAAAAACTCTTTCTAGTATACATGTTATCTAACGTCGATCCGCAGAACTTCCTGCGGGACTTCGCCTGCGCTTAGGCGCTGGATCAACTTAAGGTAGTCACTATAGTAACGCAGATTTTCTACCGTTAGACTCGCAACATCTACCCACATTACGATGTACTGATTTTTTTCGCTCATATAGGACGCCTCCTCAGAGTCAGCCATTAACCTCGGCCTGCCAGAGTCGATATGCCCATGGTAAACAAAATGTTCGAAGCTCTTACCTATTCGGTGCGCAACCAGTCCATCGAGCGCAATACCAACGCCCATTTCTTCACGTAGTTCACGAATAGCCGCATGTTCAGCCTGCTCGCCTTTGTCGATGCCGCCGCCAGGGATACTATAATACTCGATCCATTCACCCGTTACTCTGCTGAAGCGCTTGCGAAGAAACACAAGCAGTTTTCCGTTCTCTACGATAAGGACGCGAGCGCTTTTACGTGGACCGCGAAGCCCTACCGCAAAATAACGGGCCGCATGAAATGCTCGTGACAATAGTTTCATCTTGTCGTCCAGTATACACTACCCCTGTTAGGAAAACCGGCGCCGTTTTCGTATTGCAAAGTGCTTACGCGAGGTCTATCATACGAACAGAACGGGAGTAAAAAACCAAAAAGCATCATGGACCTCACCTCACCATTTCGTGACTCGACGATCAAGCGTACACTCGAATCGTACCAAAACCCGAGGCTGAAAGACGATGCGAAAGAGTACTTTACGCCGGAACACATAGAGCAACTGCGAACCGATAGCGAAATCGTCCTGTGGGACGAATACGCCGACCCGATGGCCATCCCCGGCGTAGGAATACTGCGCCGGATCGGTATCCGCACAGCCCAGGGCTACACCTACGACACGCTGGTTGGTACGCCCGAAACATCAGGGTGCAACGTCCCTGTCATCGGAACTTCCGCGTGGACGACGAGCCTACGTGGGCATAACGAACACATAGTAAGAAACTTGATGCGCGATGGTAACTATGTGCTGTTCGTCGGCGCCGAGGGAAGCTACATAACGCAAGAGGAAACACCCCGAAGATCACCTATCACGCTAGCCAATTCTGCCGCAGCGGTACTAAACTTTTCCTACCATATGACGGAGGAGTTGAGGCGAGACGGCCATGATCTCGATAGCGTGAAGCGGTTTTATGTCGGCGAATCGCGCGGCGGTATGGTGGGGGAAGGTGTCGACGCGCTCGCGGAAGACTTTGCTCAGGATATAATCTTTTCCGATCAAATCGCCCCCTGTCTCCCCGAAAAACTTGGGTCAGTCAAAGAGCTCGCTCTTCTCGGCGAGCAAATCATCAGAGAACCTCTGGAGATATACCGACTTGTCGGCAGCCTCACGCTTGCTCGTCTCAAATACTATCCACATACACTGGATATCCGCTCGGACTGCGTACGGAACCAAATTGTGATCGGTGGTGCGATTTTTAGCGGTGAAACCGGTGCAATGTCGCAACACACGCCGCGCACAACCCTCAAACACATCGGTACCTTTGAGAATGATTTTGCGTCCAACCAATCATGGTGGGAGCGGCGCTACTACGACAACCCGCTCGTTCGCGTCACACCCCTCCCGGGCGGTCACCTAACTATCGCTGATCTGCAGACGCTCTTTTACGTTCGCGGCCGAAACAGAGTTGCCCAAGATTTCGTAAATGAGGGCAAGACACTGTCTCAGGAGGTTTTTGAGCAGTCGCACGTCGTGGTTGAACGACTAAACCATGACGACGCCGTGCGTCGGCGAAGGCTCAAGTCAGCTGCTTAGTTTTTCAGGTTTTTGGCGACAGAAGTTACGAGACGATACCGCACGAGCAGAACCGCAGCAATAGACAGCAAATGGCCCGGGAGCTTGATATCTAACGCTCTTACGTCCTTCAGCTTTGTGTGGTGCGGACGTACCGTCAGGTCGCCGCTGGAATAAATAGTGAAAATCCTTGCCCGATCCTCATGCGTAAGTTTTGTCAGCGTGTCATCGACCGCAAGCATCGAGTCTTTAAACGCTGGGTTCTGACTAAAATATCGCGGGTTTACGCTCGCTGCGCCTTGATTCATGCCGCAAATCGTTACTGTCCAGTCCACTCGGTCCGAAAACCGTTTAAGTGCCGTGATGGCGACTGATCCACCGGCACTTTCACCGACGAGTGTCGTCTGGCGGTCCGGGTAGCGAGCGATGGTCTGCTCGAGGCGTGTCATCTTTTGTTCAAACGATTCGTCATGGTTCTGCCACTGCATCGGCACATGGGTTACGGCGATGTTTGGACGACGCCACAACATGAGAGCAAACTGACGAAACGCGTCGTTTTTATCACCCAGACCGGGGATGTAGATGATATGTTGCTTCACGCGCTAGACCCGTTCAGCGCCGAGAGACTCAGCAGTAGTAGCGGCGACAGCGTCCAAAAGCCCAGTGACGTCTTTGTCGGTCAGCGTTCGCTCAAAGCTCACGATCTCGAGCCGTAGCGTCACCGTCTTGGTATCGCTAGTCAACTCAGGTTGATAGATAGACACCGGAGACAACGAGAACTGGTGCGTCTTCGGGGATACACTGCGAGCCAGTTCACCATACACAGCCTGGTAAAGTTCAGCGTAGTTAATGTTAGAGCCAACCTTGAGTGAAATATCCTGAGTCACTTTCGGGAAACGCGAGAGCGGCTGATAGCTTCGTCCACCGTCAGTCAAACTTTGGTGTACATGATCGACGGCGATCGTCGCTGCCGCAGTATACTCGGGCAACTTGAACGAACGACGAACAGACGGTTTTAGCTCGCCAACGATACCGAGCACAGCGCCACCAGGAGTTTTTACTACAGCTGAACGCGAAGGCACAAACGGAGCCGCACCGGGCGTGTTAATCTCGCTATCAAGCGCTTCAAAAACCACAGCCAATCCAAGTTCATCGGCCAGCCGCTCAACCAACCGTCGAATACGATAATAGGCAGCTCCGGCTTGTGGCCTCTTGTTTGTATAAACCATATCGAGCAGGTGCGTTTCCGTTGGGAGGCCGTCATCATCGGCATGGCTGGAGTGATGAGCTTTACCAAGCTCAAACAGCGCAAATTCGTCATGACCAGCCTTGATGTTAGCGTGGACTTTGTCGAGCAAGCTCGGCAGTACACTGAGTCGATAAAACTGGAGGTCGGGACTGAGTGCATTGCCGAGCCGGTAGGCGCCTGCACTATCCTGTCCAGCTTTTTTTATAACGTTTTCATGCACGAAACTATACGTAAGCACCTCGTTTGCGCCAGCGGCGCTGAGGATACTGCGGATCTGCCGTTTTAGTTCAAGACGACTGTTCGTAGGAGTTGGTTTGATCGATCGTCGAGGTAAAACACGCGGCAGCGCATCGAAACCATATAGGCGACCAACTTCTTCGATGATGTCTTCGCGACGCTCTATGTCTGTCCGCCAAAATGGCGCCGTGATGCGAAGCGGTTCATCGCCTTCGACCGCGAACTCAACATTCTCAAGTAGGGTTCGGATGTCGTCAATGCCTAGCTCAAGACCGAGACGTTCGTTAATGAATGCCGGAGTGATATCGATAGGCTCATGTGTACTGATGGCAGAATGTTCATCGTAGATTTCACTCGCCGTTTCGCCACTGGCGATATCCGCTATGACTGACATAAGAAGTCCAAGCACGTAAGGGTTCTGGTGTGGCGACTGACCTTTGTTGAAACGGGTCAGCGCATCAGTAAACACGCCGTGTCGCATACTGCTCTTACGCACCGCATACATATCGAAGGTCGCGACTTCTAGAACGATGCTTGTCGTTTCATCACCGACTTCACTCTCGCCGCCGCCCATGATGCCGGCCAGGCCAACCGGGCCCTCGCCGTCAACGATGACGATATCGCTCTGGTCAAGTTCATACGTCCTGTGGTTTAACAGGGTGATCGATTCGCCCATTTTGGCCATCCGAACACCGAGTTGGTGGCCGCGCAGTTTGTCGTAGTCATAGGCATGCGTCGGCTGAGCCGTCAGTAACATGATATAGTTCGTCGCGTCGACGATATTGTTGATCGGTTTTGCGCCCAGACGCACCAGTTCGCACTGCAGCCAGAGCGGGCTTGGTTTGACGGTAACGTTCTTGATCGCGACAGCCATAAACCTCGGCACAAGCTCTAATGCATCGTTTTTTACGGCCAGCTCCAGACCATCACCGCTGTTAAATTCCGGAGAAACCTTGTACCAGTCAGGTGAGCTAAACACGTTGTGTTGGATGCCGGCAATCTCGCGAGCCACACCGAGCTGTCCGAAAAGATCCGGCCGGTGGGTAAACATTTTGTTTTCGATGTCGATGACCGTGTCATCAAACCCGAAGGCTGCCGCAAAGCTAGCACCCGGCTTGATCTCAACGTCGCTGGGCCTCCATTCGTTCGGATCGATCTCTAAGATGCCATCGTGGCTGTCGCCGATACCGAGCTCTCTGGCGCTGGCAAGCATGCCGTTAGACATGACGCCTCGCAGCTCTTTCGGCTCGAGCACGAACGGCTCTTTGTCGTCGAACGTTGAGGGTACGGTTGAGCTAGGCGGGAGCCAGACAACGAAGATTCCTTCGCGAACGTTCGGCGCACCGCAAACAACTTGGATGTTTTCGCCAGTTCCGGCGTCGATCTCACAGACCGAGAGCTTGTCGGCGTTTGGATGTTTTTCGCATCTCGTGACACCCGCGATCACCGCGTCTTTATAGCGCTCGCCGAGATCGAGGGTCTGCTCAACACCACCGAGCTGACCGTTAATCTTAGCGACAAGCTCATCGACGGGTAGGCCGATGGCGGCGTACTGTTTGATGGTGTTTAGGCTGACTTTCATACTAAAACTGCCTCAAAAAATCTAACTTTGCTGAATGGAAATGACGAACGTCTTCGATGCCGTATTTCATCATGACGAGACGGTCGACACCGCAACCGAAGGCAAACCCAGTGTAGATATTCGGATCAATCCCGGCTGCTTCGAGGACATGTGGATGGATCATGCCGCAACCGAGGAGCTCGATCCAGCCCTCCTGGCTACAGACATGGCAGCCTTGACCATCACAGAACGGACAGCTGAGTGAGAACTCAAAACTTGGCTCGGTAAATGGAAAATAAAACGGGTTAACACGAACCTGGAGTTGTTTGCCGTAGTACTCCTGCAAAAACTCCTGCAGTGTCGCGATCAACATGCCAGCATGAACGCCTTTTGCCACATAGATACCCTCTACCTGGTAAAACGTATGCTCATGTCGAGCATCGAGGTCCTCATTGCGAAACGTTCTGTCGGGTACGATCGCAGCAATCGGTTCATCGCGGTCCAGGTTGGTTTTGTATTTCTGGAGGACACGGTTTTGCATCGTGCTCGTGTGGGCCGGTGCGATGAGTGAATCACCGTTCTCGTCGGTCTCAACCGTCATGAAGGTATCGTAATCATCTCGTGCTGGGTGACCTTTTGGAAAGTTCAGCGTTTCGAACATATGGTACTGGTCATCGATCTCGCGCGACTCTTCAACCGCAAAGCCCATACGCCCAAAGATGTCTGACAGCGTCGCGATCTCTTGCATGAGCGGGTGAATGCTTCCCTGTTCGTTCGGCAACAGTACTGGCAATGACCCGTTGACGTCGAACGGTGCCGTGACGTCGATCGGCTGCAGTGTCTCCTGCACTTCGGTGACGCCTGCAACCTTTTCACGTAGTTCCTGTCCGAGAACATTGACTGCCTGACCAAAAGCGGCGCGTTCACTCGGGTCAACCTCACGAATCGCCGCAAACAGAGCCTTAAGTTCGGGCGCTTTGAGGATATCGCTCTTCGTATCTAGGGATTCAAAGCGCGTCAACAGGGTTTCACGAATCTGGGCAATATCAGCAAGCTGCGTCATATCTATCTAAAAGTATACCCTCTCTGGGGGAGTTAGGAAATACGAACCGCGAAGACAATGATCGCGATCATAAGCAGCACAAACAGTACGATCATCACCATGCCGGCTGAGCTCGTCGTGTGCTGACCATCGAGTACTGCCGGGTCTGTCTCTTCGGTTTTTATCTTTGTTTTGTCACGCAAGCGATCCTGGAGCTCCGTAGCCACGCGCTTTTGCACTTCTGAACGTTGTTCGTCTTGTCGGAGAAATAATGCCATATATCTATGATACCAGAGGCTTACTCATCGCGGTGATCAGATGTTTCGTGATGATGGTCGACGTTGGTGTTTTCCAAAAACTGGTGCGTTAACGTCGTCGTCAGCCCAACAAGAACCAACCCAAATAGCAAAATCATCGTCTGGAGATTTGCGACCCGCGCACTAGGTTCCTCGTGAATACTCGGCACCAGGTCTGATGCAGCGATATAGATAAACATACCAGCCGCAAGCGCGAGTAACACCGGTTCAATAGCCGCAAGCGTTGATCCGAGACCGTACACGGCCGCCGCCATAAAGACCGTGACGACTGCCGACAATATGTTGACTAACAAGACATTTTTTCTGCGCATACCGAGCGACAGTAATACGCCGAAGTCGCCAATCTCTTGTGGGATTTCATGCGCAGCGATAGCTATCGTCGTAATGACTCCGACTGTTGGGTCGGCGAGAAACGCCGCACCGATCACCATACCGTCTATCGCGTTATGAAGCGTGTCCCCGACGACGATAAGTGAACGCGTAGAGTTTCTGCGTCTCTCTTTAACGTCAACACTTGAGCCTGGGTGATAGTTGTGGTGGTGGAACCAGCCCAAAAAACGCTCCAATACGAAAAAGAGTACGAAACCACAGAGCACCAGCGACATCACCGTGATCGTCGATGCTTCATGCGTTAACGCCTCTGGCAAGAGGTCGAGCAGCGCAGCGGCAAGGAGCGCACCGGCTGCAAACGGGATTGCGACCCGTTGTACCTTTTCGACGGATATTTTGCCGGCGAGCAGCAGTAGACCGCCGACAAGTGAAAACAAGCTCCCTACAAGGCTCGCCAACAATAACATTAACCAATCATTCATTCTTTCCTGGCCTTCCCTGGTGTGCCTTCGGTGGCTTCTACCGTTATTCTAATCATGCTATACTTCGCATTATACCTAACTTTTCAGGAGGATAGCTATGGCGGTAAAAGCCAAGACAACTACTAAAACTAAAACGAAAGCTGCCTCGCGCACCACGGCAAAAAAAGTTGCCACCAGTCGCGTTGTTGCTGACACAAAAGTAACCCGCCTTGGCGTAAGCCGTTTTGCGTCGCTATCGCCACAAGCGTTAGTAGCAGAAGCGGTTGGTACGTTTGGTCTCGCGCTGGTTGTACTTACCGCACCGATCGACCAACCTCTGCTTGTTGGTCTCGCGCTCGTCGTTCTGTTGATCGCTATGATCCGCATTTCTGGCGGTCACTTCAACCCAGCCGTTACCTTCGGCCTCTGGGCAGTTAACAAACTCGAAACCGTTAAACTTCCTTTTTACTGGCTCGCTCAGTTCATCGGTGGCCTCGCAGCCCTGATGGTTATCGGCTCCTTTAACGGTAATGGCTCGAACCTCGACATGAGCAGCTTCACGCAGTGGGACTGGCGAATCTTTTGGCTTGAGCTCATCGGTACTGCCGTATTCCTCTTTGGCTTGATCGCAACGCTAAAGAACACCGCCAGCACTGGCGCACGCGCAGCCGGTATCGGCCTCTCGCTTGCAGTTGGTCTCGTTGTTGCAGGTGGTCTACTGACTGCCAATGCAAACCGTGAACAAACAGCTGTTCAGGGTGGTGAGAGCCAAAGTGTCAGCCAGACCTTCGCTGCACAGGGCGCAGCGCTCAACCCAGCGATCGCGCTTGCGCAAACCGAGCGCGACGTTGAGTCTATCAACAAGAGCATCAGCGGCCAGGGCGACGCATCTGCAAGCCAGAAAACCCCAAGCCACTTCACCCTTCCGGTTGTTCTCGGAACGCTTATCGGTGCTGCGGTTGGTACGAACTTGTTCCTTCTCCTCGCCGGTCTTTCTTGGAAGAGCCGCGAACTCTAGAAACAGTCATCTCGGCTCTACGCAAAATACCCGCCCTCAAGCAGAGGCGGGTATTTTCATGAGGGCACCAAGCCTAGTCGGACTGCGGCTTGTCGATGAGCATCGGTTCAACGCCGGGGCTATCTTCGGCGATACGAACTATGTCTTTGTCGATCTTACCAAGCTCTTTGTGTGCGGTATTGAAATGATTGACTGTCGTACCGAGGCTCGACCCTAGCTTTTGCATATAGGTCTCATACGCACCGATGTGACGACCGAGTTGACCAACGCGAACCCGGATGTCTTTTGCCTGCTCTTCGATCTGTAGGCTGCGTAGCCCCTGCATAACAGTCTGCAGATAGGCCATAAAGCTTGTCGGGCTGACAATGATGACGTGCTTATCGGTGAAGGCGTATTCGATAAGATCCCGTGCGCTAACTCCCGCCGAGCCAACTTTGTTGATCAAGAGGTCATAGTAAACCGCCTCCGAGGGAATAAACATGAACGCAAAATCCATGGTGTTTTCGCTCGGTTTGATGTATTTCGCCGTTTCATCGATACGGTTTTTTAGGTCGATCTTTATCTGCTTGCCGAGTGCTTCACGTTTAGCTTTGTCGGTCTCTTCGACGAGTCGGTTATAGTTCTCCAGTGAAAACTTACTATCGATCGGTAGTACTTTATTTTTATCGAGGAAAATCACCGCGTCGACGATGTCGCCGTTTTTGAACTTGTACTGTAAGCTAAATCGGTCTGGCGGCAAGACATTATCGAGCACGGTTTGCAGGAAATATTCCCCAAGCACTCCACGCTGTTTCGGGTTTTGCAGGATGTTCTGAAGCATCCGGAGATCATCTGCAACGTCCTTGACCTGCCGGTTGGTCTCGTCAAGTTTTGCGAGGCGGTTAGTCACATCCGCTATCAGCTTCGCACTCTCAGAAAGCTGTTTCGTCAGTGTGTTTTGCATCAATGCCTGGTTTTTATCGAGACGGTCCCCGAGCGTCTGCTGTAGGCCCTGTCGAAGCGCGTCGACATTCCTACTCAACTCCAACACATCTTGCTTAATCATCTGCGCTGCGCCATCATCAGGTCGTCTGCCGGCGTTTTTATTTAGAACCCATAAAACTAGCCCGAATCCGACTAGTAAAACAGCAATAGTAACGATAAGTGTTATATCCATAGCTCCCAGTATACCCCGGCGTGCGTTTAGCTATTCATCAGAATAACGCGGGAGAGAACGATAACGACAAGTCCAATGATCAGCGCAACTATAAAACTCTGGATACGAGCCAACCAGCCGAATACCGCGAACGCCAGCGCAAACAATGCGCCGTGCCAAAGCATTGCGCCCCACCACGGCAATACACCGAGCCACGCATGAGCAGACCAAAGCGCGATGAATACTCCCAAGATGATAAACAGGGGTCGATAGACAGCTAGCCGAGCTAGTGCCGCAAGAGCAGCGATCATCACCACCACCTGCGCAGCCGCCCAAGCGACCGTGCCTCCGTTACGGCAGACACCGAACGAGTCAGCATTGCGGCAAAATATCGGTTCGATAATAAACTGCGCGATACCCAAGTAGAGCAACCAGCCGAGCATTCCGACGACGAACCCTATAACAAGAAGACGTGCGAGGGCCATTAGGTCAAACGGATACGGATCGTACTGCGGGGCCGGTGATTTCGATTTAGTCTTGACTGCCATGGCTATATAGTGGATCTTTTATATCACTTTGTCAATTTTTTGTACCATACGGCCCCGGATAATCCTGCGACCATGCCAAAAACGACATCGGCCGGGGTATGGACGAGAGCAACCACTCGAGCAACCGCCATGAGAACGACGAGGAGCATCAGTGCCGTGCTCAGACGACGATTTCGAGTCAGAAAATAGACTGCAACGACTGCTACCGTCGCGAGAAGCGCGTGATCTGACGGAAACCCTGGGTTATCGATATAGGCGGCGCCTGGCTCAAGCCCCAACTCGAGAAACGGTCGAGCGACTTCCGGCTGATAGAGCAGACTCATGACCTTTCCGACGAGCAATGAGGTCAAGCCGGCCATGATAAGGACAGGTAGATTTAGCCACGTCTTCCCTCGGAGTGCGTGCAGAATAAATCCGGCCGATATTAATAAAATAAGTACAAGTGTCCCGTCTGCGAGAAGCCTAGTGAGCAACTGCACTGCCGGCCGCCTTTGTCTCCGCAATAGAACTCATTATCGATGCAGTCACGATAGCTATGCCTGACAGACCTGCAATAACCTCGGGTATATGGATGAACAGACCCCCAAGCAGCACGAACGCTAAGATGACGATCGTATAGTGAGCGCCGTGCTCGAGATAGCGATAGACATTTAAGACTTGTTTCTTAACCATAAACAGCGTCAGCGATCGAACCCACAGGGCGCCGACCCCAAGGCCGATTGCTATCAAGATAACATCCTGGGTGATCGCAAACGCACCGAGCACGCCATCAAAACTAAAGCTCGAGTCAAGTACCATAAGGTACATAAACGCCGTAAAGCCAGCCATCATCGACTGTGTCGCTTTGGTTTTTTTCTGCGAAACCGTGAACAGGTCACTTACCTTACTCAGTGCCAACTGGATCACGATGCCAAGGCTACCAGCGACGATCGTTTCACGAGGATGTTCATTCCACGGCAACGCTGCAATCGCGAGCATAATCAGTACGGCAATACCGGTATAGATCCACCATTTTCCGATACGTTGGAGCGGACGCTCAAAGATATCGAACCATAAGACTTTGCGCCCTGGGTCAAAGAAAAATGCTAGCCCCAACATCAACAAGAACATACCGCCAAAGGAAGAAATAAGCGGATGAGCTAGATCGAGCTGTCGCGAATATTCGTCAGGGTTATTGAGGGCGAGATCGATAACATGCGGCGCCCCTAAACCTGTCGTCATCATAACGAGAACGATAGGAAAAACCAGGCGCATCCCAAATACGGCGATGAGCAGGCCAACGGTTATGAACATTTGCTGCCAGAAATGGCTCATAGTAGCGAGGACACGAGCATTGATGATCGCGTTATCAAAGCTAAATGTTACCTCGACCAGCATCAGAACAAACGTCAGGAACGCCGCCTGAGGCCCCATGTAGTACCACACCGCCACGATAGATCCGATCGAGATCGCTGCTGAGATAAAAAATATTCGGAAAGGATGCTCAGAGTGGAGGGCGTGCTGCATGAAAGATATTATACGCTAAAAGCAAGCGTTTTCGGCAGCTGCGACGAGAACCTTGCTAGTCGCTTCTGTACCTGTTCTTCGATCTTTCGTTCACTCCAACCACGGTGGCGCAGTTCGTTTTTGAGCTTTCCGGTTACGGCGGTGTAAAACGCAAGTCGGTTCTTGAAGCCGTGCTTCTTTACGACCGTATCGAGCGATTTCTCCTTTAGCTGCTCACGTAGCTCATCAGCACTGATTCCGAGGACGCTTGCGCGAAGTTCATGTTTACGATCATGGTGCTGGTAAACGCGCTCAAGACGTTTCAGATTGAGCCGGTCAGCGTTAACGCCTTGGTTGCCAGATATCGCTGAGACGTTGAGGCTACTGAGGCTCATAACCCCGACTAGCACCAATGTTGCGAGTGTGTTGGTTGCGACTTTTTTCATAGAATAATCCCCCTAATAGTTTGTTATGTTTGACTGGAAGATGGTGGTCTTTTCAGTATAACTCCATATTTATCGTGAAAAGAAAGTGCTTTTGGCAACAAACACGCGCTATCATAATGTTATGACTAAACCGACTCGCACCACTTTTCGCCGCCCACTCGACCGTCTGGTGGTTGGCGTCGACATAATTATTATCCTCACCTGCATCATTATGCTGATGCCGATACATATGGGGCTATCGGCAGGTATTGCGGCGGTGAGCGTGATAGTCTTTACGGCAGCCATAGTCATCTCGTTGTTTCTGGTCTGGATCAGCAACGGTCGTGCCAGGGTCGTGACCTGGGTGGCGCTGAGCGCTTCGGTTGTCGGGCTCTGCGTGCCGCAGCTGGGCTACATTATGACTGCCGACAAGCACGGCGTTTCACTTCACTTTGATCCCGTTACTTATGTAACTTTTTCCGGCGAGACGCACGTACAGCCAACATCGAAGCACATCTATAAAGCAGTCGGGCGTGAGTCGTTACGGCTTGCCTTTTATGCCTCACCCCTCGAAGGCCCACGGCCAATCGTGGCGATCCTCCACGGTGGTGGCTGGCGATACGGCAACTATCTCCAGAATGGCAATTGGCCAGAAGTACTGACGAGAGCAGGTTTTTCGGTAATAACAATCGATTATCGTCTCTCATCGCCGGAGAGACACACCTGGCACGACACCCCCCAGGATATCAATGACGCTCTCGTTTTCATCAAAAAGAACGCGACAAAGTTTCGCCTTGCTAGCGACCACTTACACGTGTTGGGTCAATCGGCGGGCGGTCATCTTGCGCTACTCGAAGCATACCGTCACCATAACGTTCGATCGGTTGTCTCCCTGTACGCTCCCGTCGATCTTGAGCTCGATTACGACACCAGTCGGGACAAAAGTGCCGAACTCGTTTTTCTCGGTGGCACTCCCGAGGAGCTCCCTGCCCGATATCATGAACTCTCGCCCCTCACCTATGTCTCCCCTGAAGCGCCAGCGACACTTATCCTGCAAGGTACTCGTGACGACCTTGTCGCCCATGAAAACGCGTCCATCCTCGAGCAAAAATTAACCGATAACGGCGTACCTCACTCACTCATACGCCTGCCATTAACCGGACATTCGTTCGAAAACCAACACGGTGGATTCGCGACACAGATCGCCGAGCAAACAGTTATTAACTTCCTGAACCGACAGAGATAAACACTCGCAATCGTTCGCTTTTCTTGAAATGGTTATATTTTTCACATACCTCTTGTGCTTGAGGCATATATGCTATGCGTACGAACTTAAGTGGGAGGAACGTTACTATGAGTACGCAAATTGAACATACCCTACCGAAGCCAGGCACGGTTTATCGAATACCGGAGGGCACACACGCCGATCTCGATCTGCAAGATGATAAAGAAGTTATATTTTATCGACACAGCGGCGCGCGACGCTTTCGCTATATGAAGCCTCGCAGGTAATTCACTGTATGAAACGGCTTCGCACTCTACTCACTTTTTTACTGTTAGCCCGCCAAGGATATAAGCTTTATCGATCGGTCAGAACCCGCCAGCACTAGCTATAGCCAGTAACCCCGAAAGTACAGCCATGCCGAGCAGCCATCCGGCAATGACATCAGACGGATAGTGAGCCCCGATGTGCACCCTTGAAATGCCGATGACAAGCACGAGTGCAACCAGCACTGCACTAATGGCCATAGCCCCTCCGGTTAAACCGGCGCCTATCAAGTAACCGCATCCAAGCGCTGCGGTGTATGCATGGCTGCTCGGGAAACTATACGACTTTATCTTCATCGCTTCAGCATAAACCGTTGGCGGGCGTTGCCGCCTAAAAAAGAGTTTCAGAATACTTGCAACCGGCACAGCAAGCAATACCGCTACCGTCAGCTTGACGTTGATATCGTCGGCACCGATTACGAGCAGCAGCAATAGATAAACGCCCCAAGCAAACGGCGAGGAAAGGTAATCCAAGAGCCGAAACACGTGTGACAACCGCTTCGGAAGACGCCCGATCAGTTTACTCACCTGTTCGTCGATGTGTCGTGTACTCATTGTCATGTAACGGCTGATCAGAGCCGATGTTTTATGAATGGCTGATGCTAAATTGCTTGATAGCCGACACCACAGGCAGCGTGGCGTAACCCTTGTCGGTCAGACTATAGTTTACTGACTGCTTGTCGAGAGACTCAGTCTGGCGGATAACGTAGCCTGATTCTTCTAGTTTTTTCAGTTTTTTTGTCAATGTCACAGGGTTTGAGTTTTTCAGCGTTCTCTCCAGCTCACAAAATCGTTGCGGACTGCTTTCGAGCGCACTAACGATTCTGAGTACCCAAAAATCACCGAGCACTTTTAGTGTCTCGTTGAACAGCTCTTCAGAGCTAGGGCTCTCGCATACGTCCTGCTCTGTTTTCATGATGCTTTGTCGAGTTTGCATAATAATCTACTTGCTATAGTTTATATAGTGCTATATTATTGTAAGTGCACTTGCAACATATAATAGCATGAATCTAAAAGGAGCACCATGGCTAAAACCATAAAACTTATCATAGGTAGTACCCGACAAAACCGCATCGCACCAGCGATTGCAGCGTGGGTGGAAAAAAATGCAGCACTGGCTGATGTTAACCTCGAAGTCGTAGATCTCAAGGAAGTAAATCTGCCTGCGTTCGACGCACCAGTTCCTCCCGCATACGCCCCAACCACAACCGATGATGGCAAAAAATGGGCTGAAATCGTTGGCTCAGCTGACGCATTTGTTTTTCTAACTGCCGAATACAACCGTAGCATTCCGGGCGCGCTTAAGAACGCTATCGACTATCTAACCGCTGAGTGGAAAGAAAAACCTGCCGCTATTGTTAGCTACGGTTACGTCGACGGAGGCAAATCTGCGACCACTCATCTGAGTGATATCCTCGGTTGGCACAAGATGCACATCGTAGAGCCAACAGTCGGCCTGCAACTAACCCAGGACATGTTCAACGAAGACGGCAGCTTTAAAAATGTCGATGAAGCATTTACCGCAAACTCTGAGATGCTTACCGAAGCGCTGAACCAGCTCAGCGCAGTCGATCAGCTCGTCCAAGCTTAACCCTCTCCATCCCCCCACAATGACGCAGGCGCCTTGACCGCCTGCGTCATTTCGTTATCCTCGGCTGATTCGCCTATAATGAAACAATGGCATGGGTCCAAAAACGGTCAGAAGTCAGCGAGCTATCGGAACGAATCCAGTGGTACGCCTATATCCGCTTGTTCTTTTTGATTGCTATCGCAGTTCCAGGGACCATCACCCTCTACGCGTTCGAGGGCCTCAGCGAACAGGTCCAGCACGACATTGCTCTGGCGACATTTGCGGTATCAAGCAACCTGATATTTTTTGTCCTTACCAAGCTCCACGGTAGTCAACGCTATCAAAGCTACCTAACCGTCGCATGGATCATGTTCGATATCTTGCTCATCACGGCGCTTATCTTTATCAAAGGCGGTATCGAGAGCCGTAGTCCGATCCTTTATTCGATACCAATCCTAGTTTCAGCCGCAATCTTTGGCAAGCGAGCAGCGTACGGCTCGGCGATGATAGCCGCCCTGTCGTACGTTTCACTCATCATTGCTGACTACCAAGGTCTAATTCATTCCTTTGGCGCATTCGACCCGACACTCAGGTTAAACCTCCCCTACGTACTGAACACTATCGTCTTTTTTCCAGCGGTTATCTTTCTGATCGCTCTTGCCGTCGACTTTATCACTCAGCTGCTGTTCGAGAAACAGCAGCAGTTACGAGAAAGTCTAGACTCGCTTGTTCGCGCTCAGGAGATAGCAAAGCTGGGTAGCTGGGAGTGGGACGTTAAGAAGGACGAGGTCACGTGGTCATCCGAACTCTATAAGATATTTGACGTAAAACAGCAGCCAAAACGACTCAAATACAGTGAATACCTCAAAAAACTTCACCCCGAGGATGCAAAAGTTCACAAAAAACGCATCGCAAGCGCCCTCAAAACAAGGACGGGGTTTCAGGCAAATCACCGTATCATTACCCCCTCCGGTGAGACTCGCTATATACACGCCGAAGGCCAGCCTCTCGTCGGAGCCGATGGCTCTGTGGTGAAAATAACCGGTGTGACACAGGACGTTACCATGATTTACAGTCTCGATAGCGCAAAGCGCGAGTTCGTTTCCCTCGCTTCGCACCAATTACGCACGCCCGCTAGCGGTGTCAAAGCATTTCTATCGCTCCTACTGGATGGATACGGGGGCAAACTCAGTCGAAAGCAGCAGGAGTTCGCCAAAAAAGCCTACGACTCAAACGATCGCCAGCTGGAAATCATTGAAAACCTCCTGAGTCTGGCCTCGATAGAGTCTGGAAAACTAAAAATCAGCAAAGAGCCAATCGATCTTCACGCTATTATTCGACGCAACATCGCATCGCACAGGCATATCGCCCGCATCAACAACCAGAAGGTTGTGTTCCGCAAAGAAACAGATGCATTTACGCTCCGAGCGGACCCCAGCTCCCTTGAAATGGCTCTCGACAACCTCATCAGTAATGAGCTCAAGTACACGCCCAGCGGTGGCACCGTCACTATCGAGACACAGACAACATCGACGTCCGTCTATGTGGCAATCGTCGACAACGGTATCGGCATCGCCAAGAAAGACGTTCCAGAACTTTTTCACAAATTTAGCCGCCTCAATGACCCTGCCAGCAAAACCGTCGGTGGTTCGGGACTAGGGCTTTACCTCGCCGCCTCTATCGTAAGGCTGCACGGCGGCTCCATACGGGTTAAATCTGTACATGGCGAAGGGTCAACATTTACGATACGATTGCCGCTTTCTGTTAAAAAGCGCTAAACTATAGAGATAAGAGGTACCCCGTATGGCAGCCATACTCATTATCGAAGACGACGCGACGCTCCAAGAAGCCTACAGTTTCATGCTCGAAACTGCCGGACACGACGTGACCTCAGCCTATAACGGCAAAGAAGGGATAGCGTCTCTACGAAAGAAGGTCTACGACATAATACTTCTTGACCTGCACATGCCGATAATGGATGGGTGGGATTTTCTCACAAAATACAAAACGCTGAAATCAACGAAGACCAAGGTGATAGTGTTTAGTAATATGGTTGAACCGGAAACGAAAAAACGCGCCCTTCGCATGGGGGCTCACGACGCCGTTCTCAAATCTTCTATGACCCCTACTGCAATGCTTGCCATGGTCAAAGAATTATAAAGCATACCAACATCGATGCACCCCTGGAGAAGCCGTGCAAAAACAGTAAGCGCCGCTGTTGTCGTCTTGACATAAATACTCATACCGGTTAAGCTAGACCTTGTGTGTTTTTTCATGGGAGGGGACTTTTTATCCTATGTCACCCCTGTTATCCACCCATTCATTAGATAAATAGTTAGCGGGTATCAGGTTCTGGCACACAAGGAGGTTACAACCATAATGCGTTTAGTCGCACTATCTCTTGCAGCCATCATGAGTACGCTCATTATCGGCGCAAGTAGCCCGGTAGCACACGCTGCACCGGCACCAAAAGTCAACAAAACAGAATCAAAAATGGTGACGATCGAGCCAGGTGACTACCTGAGCGCAATCGCTACCGAGCACAGCTCAACAGTCCAGCGATTGTTCGATGCTAATACTAAGATCGAAAACCCGAATCTAATCTACCCTGGTGACCAGGTTAGGATTCCGGCTGCAGACGAAAAGCTGACGACACGCCCAATGCCTGTTGCAGCAGCTCCAGCACCGGTTACACCTGTCGCACCGACACCCGCTGCGACGAGCACCTACCGCGAAGCACCTCAACAGATCGCAGCACCAGCAGCTGCCGGAGGCAGTGTCTGGGATCGTTTGGCTCAATGTGAGTCAGGCGGTAACTGGGCAATCAATACCGGTAACGGCTACTATGGCGGCCTGCAGTTCAGCGTTTCGAGCTGGCAAGCAGTAGGCGGTAGCGGTCTGCCAAGCGACGCAAGCCGTGACGAGCAGATCATGCGTGGTCAAATGCTTCAAGCCCGCCAGGGCTGGGGTGCATGGCCAGCATGTACCGCAAAGCTTGGCATCAGCTAGCCTGACCCCCACCACAACGAAGAGCCCCGAATCAAAACGACTCGGGGCTTCTTTGTGCCCTTAGGATTTATAATGAAACGTATGACTATCGCCTTCCACCAGGTTGACTCAGACGATCTCGAATCGATTCTCAAGGACGGCCTCGTGCGGCATTCGCGCGGAGAGCTGGGTGACGACAAGGCTATCATCGCAACCGATCAACTACTCGACAAACGGCGCCCTGATAGCCTGCTCGTAGCAGGTCTCAGCCGAGATGATAACATCTATGCCTATGTCCATATCCACGGTCATGTCATTGATATCGTCGATGGGAGCGAATTGACTGTCGCCGAGTTCATACGGCAAAGCGAAGAAGTGGTACTGGAGCTACGACTCGACGCTACGCGCTGCTTCGTCTCAAGCCTCGATCAGTACGACGCTCTCAAACATGCGATGATTGACGGCGCGACTGCGTCACTACTCGACTCCTTAGCCGATCAGTATTGGCATAGTCTCGTGCCGCTAACCGACTACGATCGTAGGACCATCGCGCGTCCCGAGATAATGATCACGTATGACGTCAAACCATCAGACATCACAAAATGCGCCTAGCCAAATAGAAGGTCGTGGCTGGCTATTCGTATCGTAGGGCCGAGATTGGATCTTGTTTTGCCGCACGACGCGCCGGTAGCGTTCCAGCGAGGAATGCGATCAACATGATGACGAACATTACCGAAAGAACATCCGCAAGCGGAAATGCGGTAAGTTCAAACCCTGGTAAGCCTTTGAGAAAATTATCTGCGGCGATCTTGTTAACGACCTGGCCGACCCCAAACGCCGCAACAACACCAATCAAACTTCCCCAGAAACCAATGAGTATCGCCTCGACGCTAAAGAGCAGAAAGACCTTTGACCGACTCATGCCAATCGCTTTCATGAGTCCGATTTCTTTTGTTCGCTCCTGGACAGACATATAGAGCGTGTTGATTATCCCAAAACTCGCCGCAAGCAGCGCGATAGCTCCAAAGAATATCAGCACAGCAGTGATCGCATCGATAACATCTTTGACGACACCTATCTGGTCGGCCACTGTTGAAGCCGTATACCCTTCAGCATCGAGTGCAGTTTTTATTGCTGACAACTCATCTTCGCCTTTCGTGGCATCGTAAGTCGCGATAACACCGACATATCGCTCAGTAGCGATCGCAGGTAGCCCTTCCGTTTGGGTAGCGTAGAGTTTCTCGATAAGGGCGTTGTTTGCAGTCAGGCCGCCTTCGGACAAGATCGAGATTTGTTGCACACCGCTTACGATCGCCTCAACGACCCTTTGTTCACCAAGTGGCGTCGAGGTTGCGACTTGAACCGTTTCGCCAACAGCATCGTCGCTCGAGTCAAAACCAAGCAGCTCAACGTAATCCTTTGAGATCAATATCTCAGCTTGATCACTCCCATTGTCCGGCAGCCCTCCTGCGACATACTCAAACCTCGTACTTTCTATAGCCTGTTGAATGCTGAGTTGGTATTTTTTATCACTTTTTCCAGCGATATAATCGGGAGTTACGAGTAGCATCGGTCGGATATCATCCAGTCTCTTCTCTTTCTTTATCGTCTGCACATCGTCGCTATCGAGCATCGAGGTCATAAAGGCAGCTTGACCACTCGCTGCGGCATTTTCTTTTGGATCATACTCTTTTGGCCCAGAGCCTTGATCTATGTCGATTTTCGGCTGTATGACAACGACGTCCTCGGCACCGATACTACTGACCTGCTCGTCGATATAACGAGAGATGCCGGCGCTGATGCCGAGCGTCATAGTGATAGTAAAGGCGCCGATAAAGACCGCGATGATGGTTAGTATCGTCCTGACCTTGCTACGCATCATGTTGGAGGTAGCCGACCCGATCACATCACGAAGCTTCATTTATTTGCTCTCCTTTTCTATCTTTCCGTCTTTGATGCGAATGATCCTGCTGCACCGTTTAGCGAGCTCTTCATCATGCGTCACAATCATAAGGGTTATGTTTTTTGATTTGTTGAGCGAAAACAGCATGTCTTCGATCTTTCGACCGGTGACACTATCGAGGTTACCAGTTGGCTCATCGGCAAAGATCACCTTCGGTGTGTTGATGAGTGCCCGTGCGATGACCACACGCTGCTTTTGGCCTCCGCTGAGGTCGTTAGCTTTGTTGTTTGCTTTTGAATCAAGCTCGACATCGACAAGGGCTTTCATGCCAAGACGGTTGCGTTCGCGACGACCAACGCCTGCGATTTTGAGTGGCAAGATAACATTTTCGAGTACGCTGTGGTTAGCGTTGAGGAAAAACTGCTGGAACACAAAGCCGAACTCCTCGTTCCGCAGTCTATCTTTTTGCCGCCGAGACAGCTCAGTTGAGTCCTTGCCGTCAATCAGCACGGCGCCCTGGGTCGGTGAGTCGAGTAGCGCTAGTATATGCATCAGCGTGCTCTTGCCCGAACCGCTCTTGCCGACTATCGCGATGGACTCACCCTGGCTAAAGTCAAGCGAGACGCCATCAAGCGCAACAAAACGAGACTCTCCTTTTCCATAGACCTTGGTTAGTTTTTTTGTGCTGATTATTCCCACGCGTTCCCCTCGTTTGTATTACAGAGCGATACACTCAGTGATTATGCCATTCGTTATCTGTTTGTCAGTATAACAAACCTGGGGGTCGCCAGCGTTAGCTTTCGACGGCTTTTTTGAGCGCGCGCACCAAGGAATCGTTTTTGTTGACACGGTAATACACATTTTTACCGATTTTATTTCTCTCGATGAGCCCTGCCTGGAGTAAAATCTTCAGATGCTGCGAGGCCAGCGACTCCGATATACCGACTGCACTGGCTAGTTGTCCGACGATAGCATTGTTTTCTCTCAGTAGAGCCCGAAATATCAGGCACCGCTTCGGCTCACCTAGGGCGTCAAAGGCGGTCGCCATCCGGCTCACGTCTATGCCCTGGACGTAGTTCTCGAGATTCTTATGTTCCCTTGGGGATAACATTACACACCTTCGTAACCTGGGAAGTAGTCGAACTTTGAATGTTCCGTATCGATTCCCATGTCGGCGAGTACCTTCTCAAAGGCCTCGACCATTGGCTCAGGGCCGGAGACGTAGTATATCGGGTCGTTTAGCTTTGCGCCCGCCGCGCGTAGGGCGGATTCATCGATGAGGTTATCGCCGTTGTAGTACGTGATATTGAAGCCAGGACGCTCCTGGCTGATCGCCTCCAACTCATCCTTAAAAGCCGTAGTACTGTCGTCACGGTTTGCGTATAGGAGCTCGACACGAATGTTCTCGCCCTCATGGTGAAGCTGGCTGAGGATAGAACGAAACGGCGTGATGCCGACACCGCCAGCCACAAACACATACTCGCGGCTCGGGTCATCGACCGTAAAGCTGCCGCCAGGTTCATCCGCTTCGATAACCTCGCCAGGTTGCAGACTCATCAGCTTTTGTTTGAACGAACTGCCTTTGTCGCCATATATACGAGTTGTAATCCAGATATCCTTTTCATATGGGGCGCTCGATATCGTAAACCAACGCTCATTGCCTCGATCATCTGCGCCCTCATGCGGAAGCTTGTAGTGGATGTACTGCCCGGGCTTCCAGCTGACCGGCTCCTCGGGCGTAAATACGAAACGAGTAACATCACCCTGTTTGACTAACTTTTCCCTGAAGGCTAATTTCATACTTTAACACCTGTTTAATTGTTTATTTATTTTAACGTTTATGGCTATGGGGGTCAATTTCACAAGCACTATCTTCTCCGTTACGGATCCGCATATTACACAAGAGGCACAAATACGAACCCCGGATACTCGTATCCCTCAAACTCGTCTTGGCTGATTTTATCGATGACATATATACTTTGCTCGACCGGAATAACCATCCTGCCCGCTGTCTTCAGTTGAGTAATCAGCTCTTCAGGAAGCTTACTCGTCGCTGCGCTCACCAGTATTCGATCGTAGGGAGCATGCTCTGGTAGCCCTAGCGTGTCTCCTGCTTCTTGAATACTCGCGTTTTTCACACCGACGCGATTACAATTCTGTCGTCCGATTTCTACCAGCTCTGGGACCACCTCGACACCGTACACGAAACCCGTAGAGCCCGTTATATAGGCGAGTAACGCGGTTGTCCAACCTGAGCCTGAGCCGACATCCAAGATCATATCCCCTTGCTGCACCTCGAGCCATTCCAGCATCTGGCGCACTGTCGATGGCTGACTATTAGTCTGGCCATAGCCGATAGGTAACGGCATGTCCAAACCAGCCGATTCCTCCTCATCATCCGATAAAAAGTAGCTTCGGGGCACGGCCTTAAATGCTTGCGCTATAGTGTTCATATTTGAATTGTAGCGATAATCCCATATGCACGCTGTGAAAAATCCCCATATCTTCCAGTAGGCATAGAGGTAGGGGTATCATAAAATACCCCTACCGACGAGACTCTACTGTCGTGCGTATACTCGCAGCTTCAGCACGGCCAAAAGTATCGCCATCACACTCACCGCTACCGCACTAAATATATTCGCTCCCGTTTGAGCGAGTGAATCCGTAGCGGTAGATGGAGGATCATCTACCGTAGTTGCAGCCAATACCTCACCAATATATATTGGATCGACAATGCTGCCATCGCTCGCACCATCTTCATCGAGCTGACCACCATCAGTAAGGGCGTAGTTGATCACGGTTTTTGTGGCTCCGTCCACGGTTGTAGTCGTAAAGGTTATTTGATCGGTAATATCTGTGAGAGCCGCACCTGGTGTAGAATCCAGCTGCTTGTACACCCGAAGTTTCGTCACGTCGGCGTAATGAGCATCGAGGAGAAGTTCCACATTGGCCGTACCGCCGTTTGTAATACACGTTACCCGGAAGGCAATTCCGCCGATAAGGGCAACGTTCTGATCAGGTGCAGTTATCCCGTTTACGGCATATGTCTCTACGCTCGGGTCATCCAAGGTATAGCATGAGGTAGAGCTAACCGACAGGATGCCATTTCGTAACGCATTATTCGTCGCCTGATTGTCACCTGATGGAATAGTGTTGAGCTCAACAGTGTCTGTGATAGTACCGGGCACGTTCGCACAAGTAACGACAACGTTATTTATATTTGAGCTCGCCACGACACCGGAACCATTTGAAACCGTACAGCTCTGTCCTGCAGGCTGGGTCAGCACACTCACGTTGTAGGCCGCACCAGAGATTAGAGCCGTACCGAAGGTAAACGATCCCGTATTCACGCTTAGGTTATCGCCACCGTTGTCCTGCAGCACCACTGTGCCCGTCAGGCCACTCGTTGTGCCGCCGATGGTGTAGGTAGGCACAGGGTTGTTCGTGCATGTCACGTTAATATCAGTGATATCCGCAGTGGCGACCGTTCCTGAGCTATCAGCAACTGTGCAGGTTTGCCCTGCAGGTTGAGTTAGAACGGTAACGTTATACGTAGCTCCTTCATTCAAACTTGTACCAAAGATGAATGTTCCGGCGGTAACGCTCAAATTATCACCACCGTTATTTTGTAGAACCACCGTACCCGTCAAGCCGTTTGTTGTGCCGCCGATCGTATGAGTAGGTGTAGGGTTGTTTGAACACGAGACAGTAACATTAGTAACGTTTGCGTTAGCAACCGCCCCTGAACCGTCTGAGACTGTGCAGGTTTGGCCGGTAGGCTGGGTTAGCACACTCACGTCATAGGCTGCACCAGAGACCAGAGCCGTCCCAAAGGTGAATGTTCCAGTACTGACGCTGAGGTCATCACCACCATTGTTCTGCAGCACCACAGTACCTGCCAGGCCGCTCGTTGTGCCACCGATAGTGTAGGTAGTAGGAGCAGGCTCGGTAACCTCTACCGTATCGCTCGCGCTGAGGGAGACGTTACCGGCGGCATCTTTCGCCCATGCGTAGAGCGTTTTAGACCCATATGTGGCAAAGGTATAATCAGTCGGCGCAGTCACCGTCCACCCTCCATCGGCAGCGGCCGGGGCTGTTGACGACTCGGTAATCATATAGCCACTAACAGCTACATCATCAGATGCAGTGAGTGTGATACCAGACACATTGAGCGTTGAAGAGGTAGGGGGAACCGTAAAGGTTGTCACAACTGGTGCTGTTGCGTCAGCGGATGAGAACTCATATCCACCGATAGCACCCTGGCCTGTGTTATACCTCGCACTACCATCTAGATCGTATGGAAGAACGGCCTGGTTGCTAGGAATAACATTGCGCAGCGATGAGCTCGCAGTTAGTCGATAGTCACCGCCACCTCCTCCAGCGCCACCATACTCGGTACTTGAGAGGTCGCTGACGAAACCTGCCACCGAAGGCACGCCAACGCTAAACAGTCCTAAGTAGTCAGGTTGGCTCCACGAAGGCCCACTACCCACCGCTCTTGCGTTTCCAGCCCCACCAACCGAATAATTCATACTCCAGTTACCAATACGTCCACCATCCGCGGGACAGCCGTGATCCGACCTGACTTCATCAATATGATTATGGTTTGATTCAATATTATATTTCCAACTCCAGTTCGTGAAGAACGGTAGCGGCTCACTACAATGTGCCGAGTCTGAAGCATAGGCGACGTTCGACCTCTGACCACGAGTGGTATTGTGCCAAAAGATGAGGTTACTGATTGAGTCTGTACCTCCCATGTTCTCGATTGCAACCACCGGCTGAGCACTCAGGGTTGCCTCTATAACATTTTGTACGATTGCTATCCCGTGCGTAAAGTTCGATGCCGTGGTGCTGTGAATATGTATTTCAGGGTTGGAGTTATTACTATTCAAGACCGTATTAAAAGCGTAGATCGAGTTGTCGCTGAGATTACGCACGCCGTCAGTGAAGTTTGCTTTAGGAATAATGTTTTTATTCCCTATCACGGTATTGAGTAGCCCGTACAGAGGAAGAGCGGTAGTAGTGTCTAGAAGAGTGTAGTGGTTGCCCCGTACCAAGCCCGATGGCCACATAACCGCGGCGTACAATCCGCTAAACCCGTTCGTCAATGCATCAACCGTATTGCCAGTAGCATACATGGTGTCCCAGTACCGGATAGGTGCGGGTTCGGTAGAGTTCAGTTTCATTCTATCGAGCCATAAGATATCGTTATAGGCGATATCGCCCCTAAAGGTATTGCCGGTTGTGGTTGACGTAGAGAGGCAAGAATACTTCAGCTTTTGTGCCATCAGATCATTGTTGCTGTTTGCATTGATCACCGGCGTGTGACACGGAACAGTCGAAGCAGGCTGGATCGTAAGCCACGTCTCTTGTGTCCCAAGTGTCGTGCTAGGAGCGGTACCTGGTGTGGAGTAATTCTGCGCAAGGAGCTCTATCGTTCCCCCGCCAGGATCGTTGTGACCATGATTTGTGTTGTTGTAGCTTCTAATCGCCTGCGCAGCTCGACCGATATCGGCATAGGCAAGGGTATTATCACCGGCGTATGCGGCTTCAGCCTGCGCACAGCTTGGATAAACCCACGTACTGAGGTTGGATGCTTGACCTGTTGATGAAACTATGGCGCATGGCTCTCCATAGGTTCCGTCCTTATCGTTCAAAAGCGCTAATGGTCCGAGTCTTTCATCTGGCTGCGCAAACCCGTCTCCGCCGTTGGCAACCAAGTCACTGTTTAGCACTGAACTGCTATCGCCGACCCATGGGTATGCGACAAAATTACAGGTGATAACATCACCCTGAGTAAAACTAGTTATCGGTATAGTCGCTGCATACACTAAAACCTTTGAGCCTGTATTTGCAGAATCTTCTCGTGTCGAAACTGTCATATCATTGACCGTCATCGTAACCGAGTTAGTACTCTCGTCTGTGCAAGTGAACTTTACAGCAGCAAGTGGTTTTGCGTCACGACCAAAGCGATGAAAGGCGACCGCCTCTAGTAAGAAGTCGCTTTTTACTCGTTCGTACGGTGGCCAAGCCCACCTACCGACAGGCTTCGGATACGCGCTGGTTGAATTATTTACGACCGTCACCCCCGTTGCAGCCGAGTTCGAAACACTACTTGCCGTGTAAAAACCCGCACCGATATCTGCAGTGACGGTTTCTCCCGCGTATATGAACTCCGACAATGCAACACGTAACGTTACGATACCAGCACCAATCGTTTCATCTGCAAGTGATTGATTTGGGTACGGCTGTCGTAAAAAATTCGTTCCATACACCGTCCGAGTTGTTGTTGTTGCGTTTCCAGCCGCATCGTATCCGGGCGAGGTGACTGTAAACTTGATGTTAGCGTTTGCATTGACCAAGTTGCCTGCCGTACTCGGTGTAAAGCCCATATTATATGTGCCACCAGCAGCCATGCCCTCCATGTCAATCTCCGCCACCCACCCTTTGTGGATAGTCGAAGCCGAGATTCTCACCGCAGTGACATCCCCTGTTGCCGCGACGGCACCTTGAGGACTAATTGCCTGAAATAGAGTCACTGCCGCGACTAGTGCAAAAGCAAAAATACTCGACACACGTCGAGGTTGAGTCTTTTTGAGCTTATAGTGGTATCTGTTGCTTCCATTAGCAACTACACCTGACAGCAGCTGTATTACGTTTTTTCGTCTGTTTTTTGTATTCATAATACCTCTCACAGTATTTACATAAAGCACTTTAGGTGAGAATAACGCCAACCACTGAAGATGTCAAGGATTTTTCACAACACCGGCGACACCAAACGTAAGAAACGCCCCGTAGATTCTGATATGCACTCCGGATAATCTTAACGCGCGATAGCGGCCCTACGCCTACTCGCCAGGGATAGGCAATCCGCTTTCGTAATAAACATTGCCCGAACGAACGTTGCCCGGTGCGCTTTCATCGAACTGTGCAAACGCCTGCAAAGTGCCGCATTCAGGTGCATAAACAGTTGAGAATCGGTTATTGAGTACGCGAATATCACGAGTCTGAGTAGCGTATGCATGAGTCTCACCTCCACGCATACATATAGATCCGCCGGCAACTAGATTTCCCTGAATAAGCACGTTCGTAGCTGGCGCATAATCGCTATAGATATTGAGTGATGATGAACAGCCCGTATTTACACATATGAGAGTATTGCCAGTGATAGTGAAATTAGTACCGCCGTGTGTAGAAAAAGCGGTTCGGTGTGCACCAGCTTCAGTCCGGTTAGAGTATATATACGATTGATTCAAGGTGAGATTGCCATACGTCATCATGCCGCGACCAGCATAGAGCACCGTGATGTGATCAAAGACATGCCCACCTGCACATCGTTGATATATACCCCAATCCATATTGCCGGCGTTGGTCATATTGATCTCTGTATATTCTACCCGCAGGTTCGACGGACAAATCGCCGTGTTCTGGCCGATATCCAGCGCATACGAGCCGGTACCCATAACGAGAACATCACGCACCGTGACATTATTGTGCCTAATCTCTAGGGTGCCATTGATGCATACGCGATCAATAACCTGACCATGATAGGAAGTGACCAGAGTGCCCTGGGTGGTCGTGCAGGCATAACGCGGACCCGTATTACACTCATTTGCGCGACCGACAAGATTGGGTAAAGGATACCCCCCTTGTCCTGTTCCGGCTTGAGTACAGCCGCTCTCGGACGATGCCGGTGCTGGTGACGAGGGAGAAGGTACAGCTGAGGCGCCAGGAGAAGGCGTCTTAGTGACTGGTTTTGGAGATGACGGCTTTGCTTGTGTCTCTTTTTTTGCGGTAGCGGCTGGTGCATCTTCGCTATTTTTGGCTGCTTTATCAGTTGGTTGTGTTTCGCTGCTGGTGTTCTTTTGGTGCGGACTTGCTGTCCCCACCCTATCGCTGTAGGCATTGTATGCATAAACCGATGCGGCAGCCACAAGCGTCACTGCAAAGCCGACAACAGTTGAGGTGATGAGTTTTTGCCATTTCGTTTGCCATAAGGCCATATACATAAACTAAACTATATAATGTTTTATCTTGATAGCACAATCAAAACATAAACCACAAATCAAAGAAAAATGTCGTAGATCAAAAGACCTACGACATTTTTCCTGGCTGGGGATGAGGGATTCGAACCCCCGATCACGGGACCAGAACCCGGCGCCTT